>CAIWVW010000139.1 GCA_903916255.1 uncultured Bacteroidota bacterium | reverse complement strand
CCAAATTACTTGTTGATCCGATTCCACTCATTGGCACCTGTCCCGAAAATTCCACCAATCCCGTTGTCTTGTGAATGATTACCCGAAAACCAAGAATGAGCTGGGGTTACATTAACTCCCAAGATATTCAAAAATTCTGTTTGTATTTGTCCTCCACCTGTTTTGTTTATGATAGGCACGACAGTTGAAACTGAAGACAACACTATCTTTATTGATTAAAGGGTCATAATAGAATATAACACCATCGTTGTAGATTCCACCTAAAGTTGTAACTCCATATAAACGGTATTGGGCATTTATTTTAGAAGAAAACACTCCCAAAAAGATAAATACAACTAAAAGCACCTTTCTTTTCATCCTGTAAATATACCAAATCCCCTGTATTACAAATGCCATCCATTTGCCCCGCAAAATTGAAATGTAACACTTGGCAAAAAGCGGCGTTTCGATATAATGCATTGTTTATCAGAAGTAAAAGTAAAAAAGTAGTAATAAAAGAGTCTATAAAAGTGTTACATTTCAAATAGGTTAAATCGCAAAAAAATCGAGAAAAATCCTCTGTTTTTCACCAAAATTCATTTCTACCCCAAACCCCTTAAAAGGTTTGGGGGTATCCTTTAGGATTTATTAACACCTTATATTGATTTATTTCCTACCTTTGCGAGTCTTTTAAAGTAAAATAATGCCCGGATTTATTAAAAGTATTCGTTCCATCCCTATAGCAATCGGGCTTGCCTGTGCCGTTTTATTTATGGCATCGTGCGGCGGCGATTATAAAAAAATACAGAAAAGCACCAACAGCGAGGTAAAGTATAATGCTGCTGTAGCTTACTATAAAGCAGGCAATTACCTGAAAGCATTGCCTCTTTTTGAAAGCCTTTTATCGGTTTACCGCGGAACAGACAAAGAACAGGATGTATATTATTATTATGCCTATACCAACTTCAGGCTGAACGACTTTGTGATGGCAGGGTTCTATTTTTCAAACTTCTACCACACGTTTCCACATACATCGAAGGCCGAAGAATGCGAATTTATGCACGCTTACTGCGAATACCTCAGTTCACCTGCGTTTAATCTGGACCAAACCGACAGCAAAAAAGCCATTGAAGCTTTCCAAACATTTATCGATAATTACCCGCACAGCGAACGCAACAAAGAAGCCAACCGCTATATCGACATGATGAACTCGAAGCTGGAAAAGAAGTATTTTGAAATCTCTAAAGAGTACTATACCATCGAATATTACCATGCCGCCAGCGTTTCGCTTACAAACTATATTAAGTCGTACCCGAACAGCAAATATGACGAAGAAGCCAGTTTCCTGATTATAGAATCGGATTACAAATATGCTTCGAACAGTATTAATAACCGCAAAGGCGACAGGCTGCAGGCTGTAATAACCGACTACCTGAAATTTGTAGACCAATATCCTAAAAGCGATTATTTGAAAACAGCTCAAAGTCTTTATGACTCTGCCCTGAAACAAAAAGCCGAATTGGCAGGAATCAACGCTACTGCAACCACTAAAAAATAAAAATCAACCAACCATGGACTATAAAAAAAGCACCGCACCGGTATCCACAGTAACCAGAGATGTAAGAAAACTGGAAGCTAACATTGGTAATGTATATGAAACCATTTGCATTATTTCCCGCCGTGCGAACCAAATCAGTTCTGAAATGAAAGAAGAACTCGACAGCAAACTGGAAGAGTTCGCCACCAAAACCGATACCCTTGAAGAAGTGTATGAAAACGTGGAACAAATAGAAATTTCAAGAATGTATGAGCGTTTTCCAAAACCTTCATCCATTGCTGTTCAGGAATACATTGACGGTAAGATTTATTACCGCAATGCCGACGATAAGAAAGAATAGTTTTTTTAGTTATGAGTTATAAGTTATGAGTTATTTCCGTGTGCAACAAAACGGTTTACATTCCTAACTTATAACTTATAACTTATAACTTTTTAAAGTGCTTGCAGGTAAAAAAATCGTATTAGGTGTTTCCGGCAGCATAGCCGCTTATAAAGCCGTTTTTTTATTGCGTTTGCTGGTAAAAGCAGGCGCCCAAGTAAAGGTCATCATGACCAAACCGGCTACCGATTTTGTAGCGCCATTAAGTTTTTCCACCCTATCTCATAATCCCGTTTTAGTAGAATTCAGTACGCCCGATGGCTCCTGGAACAACCATGTGGAATTGGCTAACTGGGCCGATTTGATTATCCTTGCTCCGGCATCGGCAAATACGATTGGTAAACTTGCGCTCGGGCTTTGCGATAATCTGTTGCTGGCAACGCTATTCTCGGCTTCATGCCCCGTATATGTGGCTCCTGCAATGGACAGGGAGATGTATATAAGCGATTCCATTAAAAAAAATATCGAGCGTTTAGCCAAACAGGGCCGCATCATTATCCCTTCGGAAGAAGGCGAACTGGCAAGCGGTTTGCATGGCGAGGGCCGCATGGCCGAACCGGAACATATTGTACAGTTTATTGAAGAAACAATTTCGAAGGGATTGCCGCTGTATGGCAAAAAAGCTTTGGTAACCGCAGGGCCGACCTACGAAGCCATAGACCCTGTGCGTTTTATCGGGAACTATTCTTCCGGCAAAATGGGCTTTGCCATTGCTGAAGAACTGGCTGATAAAGGCGCATCGGTTACGCTGGTGCACGGGCCGGTGAGCATTTCTACAAAAAATTCAGCTATAAAAGTTATTGGTGTTACCTCCGCGGAGGAAATGCACAAAGAATGTATAAAAGCTTTCCCGCAAGCGGATATTACCGTAATGTCGGCAGCAGTGGCTGATTACAGGCCAAGCATACGTTCCGGCGAAAAGATAAAGAAAACAGAAGGGACCCTGAAACTGGAGTTGGTTCCAAATACTGACATACTCTCCGAATTAGGTAAAAAGAAGGCTGCAAAGCAGCTATTGGTAGGCTTTGCGCTTGAAACAAACGATGAAATTAAAAACGCATCGGCAAAGCTGAAACGGAAAAACCTGGATGCCATTGTTTTAAATTCCATGCGCAATAAAGGTGCGGGGCCGGGGGGAGATACCAATAAAATTACTATTATTGACAGACAAAATAAAACCACTACTTTTGAGTTAAAAGCTAAGAATGCCGTGGCAACCGATATTGTAAGTTACATAGTCGAATTAAAAATGAAAAATGAAAAATGAAGAATCCATACAAATTCTCCATTTACCAATCGAACAAAAAATAGCATGTTGAAAAAGATAGTTGTAATTATTTTATGCGCACTGTGTCCCGCTACGGCAATGATAATGCAGGCGCAGGAACTGAACTGCACCGTAGATATTGTATCGCCGCAAATACAGGATGCCGCCGCGCAAACGCTGTTCAAAAACATGAAGGACGCTATGTACCAGTTTATGAACAACACCAAATGGACGACAGATAACTTCGGGCCGGCAGAAAAAATAGATTGCAGCATATTCATCAATATTACTGCCGAAAACTCGCCCAGCGATTTCAATGCCACCATGACAATACAATCGCGCAGGCCCATTTACAAATCTTCGTTTAACAGTGTGCAGCTTAACATGCAGGATATAAATATCCATTTGGTGTATGTGCTGAACCAGCCCTTACTGTTCAATATTAACACCTATTCAGATAACATTACCTCGCTGCTGGCATTTTATGCATACATCATCATCGGCACCGATTACGACACCTACTCCATGAACGGAGGCAGTCCTTATTATTTGAAAGCCCAGAACGTGGTAGTGAATGCCCAGCAAGCCGGAGAAAAAGGCTGGAACCCGCAGGATGGCGACCAAACCCGCTACTGGCTTGTGAATAACCTGCTCGATGAAAGTTATTATGCTCCTTTACGCAAAGCGGCTTACGAATATCACCGCCTGGGTTTGGATGTGATGTATCAGGACCCTGCCAGAGGCCGTGCACAAATAATTGATGCCCTTACACAGGTGCAAAACGTGTATAATGTGCGCCCCGCGAATTACAATGTGCAGTTATTCTTTAATGCCAAAGCTACCGAAATAGCCAACATATTCTCGGAAGCCACACCTGACGAAAAGACCAAAGTATTTGGCATAGTAAATGCCATTGACCCTACCGAAATTGAGAAATACGCTCAGTTGAAAGTGACCTCGGGGGAGTAAATACAAGCTAAGAGTTAAGAACTAAGAGTTGTAGCGGTAGTCTTAGCAATATCTTCTGAACACGGAGGTGTTACACGGCAATTGAATTTCAACCTTAGTAGAAAAACAGCAAAAAAACATAACCCTTATTAATAAGGTTAAAACTATAATAGATACTGCTTTTCTACTAAGGTTAACTGCGTAGCATTACCCCCAATTTTTTCTCTACAATACACATCTTTTAAAAACCCAAATAAAGCATTTTATACCCATTATGCGGCATTGCATTTACATACAAAACACACATTATAAGCACATTACGAATAAATGAATTTAAAAAAATACTGCTGCAATTTTTTTGCAATGGCAAATGTGTGGCAAGTGCAGGGCATTTATAAGATATTCTATTTTGTTATATTTACGGGATGAAAAAGTGGCTCCTATTCCTATTTTTATTTTCTCCGGTTTTTAGTCAAGCACAGTACGTTATATACGGAACAACCACAGGTGGCGGATTGTATAACGAGGGAACAATATTTAATTATAACCCTCTTACTAACACCGAAATGGTAGTATTAAGTTTTAATGGTACTGATGGAAAGGGCCCTCAAAGTCGGCAGTTACTTGTTGATGATAGTTTACTGTTTGGAATTACAGACCTTGGAGGCACAAAAGATTTGGGATTGGTTTATCAATTTAACTGGAAGACAAATACTGAAACCGTAGTCATAAATTATGATAGCATAAATGGAAGTTTGGATAGAGGAGCTAATGAGTTAATCCAGGCAAAAAATGGGTTGCTTTATGGTACTTCATGGACTGGTGGAAAGTATAACAGCGGAGCACTATATTGTTATAATACCCTTACTATGAAAGATACAGTTCTATATAGTTTTTATTATACTTCTTCGGGATATGGGCCGTATATGGCCTTGTACGAAGATACTGCTACTGAAATTTTATATGGTGTAACTGAAGAGGATGGTAAGAATCTTGGTGGAGTAATTCATGGCTTTAACTTGTTAACCAATAAAGATAGTGCTTATCAAAGTTTTACGTGGCATGACACTACAAACCCATGGGAGCCAAGTTGCACATTGCTAAAAGCAAGTAACGGGTTATTGTATGGAATGTCTCAAGCTGGTGGAAATGGAGATTCCGGTACCATTTATTCATTTGATGTTTCAACAAATATGATGAAAACGCTTTACCCGTTTCACCTTAGGAGCGGAACGTTTCCGAACGCAAATGGATTAATACAATTATCAAATGGATTAATTTACGGTGAGACTGTCTATGGTGGTACTTCTAATTTTGGTGTAATATTTAGTTTTGACCCTGTAACTAACAGTGAAAAGGTTTTGGCAAATTTTAATGGGAACAATGGTTCATATCCCTATGGCTATCTTCTTCAGGATCCCGATAATGGGTTATTATATGGTATAACATATAATGGCGGCAGCGCTGATGAAGGCGTGTTATTCAGTTTTGATACAACGACTTCAATCATAACCAAACTTGTAGATTTCACAGGTATAAATGGTTTAGGGCCAGTAGGAGGTTTAACATTAGTAAAAGATACTTCCATTGCCACTGGTATAAGTAAAACCAAGATAGATGCAGAAGCTAAGGCTTTCCCCAACCCCTCTTCGGGCATCTTCACTATATCATTATCAAATGGTAGTGGTAAGTGCAGTGTGGAGGTTTATAATGTAATGGGGCAAAACGTGCTAAAAGAGACCCTTCGCTCCACTCAGGGTGACAATCTCATTGACTTAAAAAATCAGCCAAACGGGGTTTATTTTTATAGAGTTATAAAAGAAGATGGTGGCTTAGCTGGAGATGGGAAGGTGGTGATTGAGAAATAAAATCTTCACCACTCAGTTCACCAAGGAAATACACACTAAGATTCACAAGGAATTTCTTAGTGTAGCTTAGTGAAAAACTAGTGTTCTTAGTGGTAAAATAGGGTAAGATTGCTTCACAAAGCCTCGCAATGACTAACAATTCACATTCCTGCGTTCTCTTCGTCCTTGGCACCCTCGGTTGGCATATTAGCCAATGGGGTTTTGCGGAAGAGCGCCAATAAAGACCAGCTATTGCGTATGCACCAGTTAATATGGTTGCTTAACACAATAATGGTTGTCTTCTTTTTAATATCGCGAATAAAATCGCAGTTGAAGCCATGCCACCAGCCACCATGATACACAATGGTATCATTATCGAAGTACATAAGGTGCCAGCCAAAACCATAGCTGTGGTTGCTCATCCAGCGTGTTTTAGGGGTATAGGCATCTTTCAGGGTTGCCTGTGAAACGAGTTTATCGCTGTATAATGCCTGGTCCCATTTCAATAAATCGGTAACGGTAGAATAAACGCCTTTATCGCCTGCCACGCCATCTAAAAAGTCGGTGCCCGCCTTACGGTATCCTGCATTATATCCGGTTAACTTGTTAGGAACAACCGTATCATATTTGTCATAAATAAAAGTACGGGTCATTTTGCAAGGTTCGAAAATATTTTTCCGTGCAAAGTCGGCAAAATTAAGTCCAGAAACTTTTTCCACTACGGCTGCCAGTACTGCGTAATTGGTGTTGCAATAGTTGAATAATTTGTTGGGTTTAAAATAGCATTGCGGTTTATATTCTGCAAGCATTTGCATTACCTGCTGGTTATCTATCAGGGTGCTTTGGTCGCGGCATTCGGCGCTGCATGTAAACATATAATTTGGCAAGCCCGAGCGGTGGTCTAAGCACATGCGGATGGTTACCCCCTTATATGGAAAATCGGGAAAGAACTTGCAAATGGAATCATCATAATTCAGCAAGCCTTTTTCTTTCAGCATCATGATAGATACGGCCGTAAACTGCTTGGATACCGAACCCAACTGGAATTCGGAAGTATCGGTAAGCATTTCCTTGGTTTTGAAATCAGCGAAGCCGAACTGGCGCTGATAAAGGATTTTACCTTCGTGCGCTACCAAGGCGCTGCCATTGAAACGTGCGCGGGTAGCCAATACATTAAAAAAAGAATCGGCTGATTGGGCTTCAAACTTTTCGAGCGGAGTGAATATTACGCTGTCCTTTTTAATTTTAGGAAGTTTCACGGCAACGGTATCCCTTACCTTTTTGGTGGTAACATGTGCATTCAGGTTATCGCCGCTGGCAGTTTCAATAGCTTCGCCGCTGGTGAATAAATACCATATTCCGGTTCCGAAAATAAGGAGACCGAAAATTTTAAAAAAACCAAATTGAGGGCCGAAAGTTGAGCGTTGAAAATGTTTTTTTACTTTCAACTTTCCACTTTTACCTTTCCACTTGAATTCCGCCATTCCTCTTCTTTATCGTTGTTTTACTACAATAACTAAATACTTTGATTCGCTCCAGAACATTTTTTGGTCGGTAATGATAATCGAATCGGCTTTTTTGTCGCCGTGTATAGTATACGAACCGCTTGGGTGGGATGTTATGATTTTATCCAGCTTGCTGAATAAAGGAAGTGCCTTAACGCTGTACATATCCGCCGAGGTAAAATAAGAGGTATTCGTATTAGGCTTTAAGGTTTCGGTTCCCCCTACCCCAAGTACGCCGCCTTCTTTCATAATTACACCTTTATTTTTCAGTTCTTTTGTTGTACCAATTGCATAATAAATGGTGTTTTGTTCGGCAATAACCACATGTTGGTGGCTAATCACATCCATGCTGTCGTTAAACTTCTTGATTTCCGTTTTCAGGTTAGCATTGGTTTCTGCCAACTGGCTTTGCAGCGAAGCAATATCCGCATCCTTTTCGGTAAGTTCTTCAGTAAGGTGGGCAATCATCTTTTCCAATTCGGCATTTTTCATGCCCGAAGACGAAAGCTTCTTTTTCATTTGTTCCAATTCCGCTTTATTCTTCATCATTATCTGGCTGATGTAGCGCATATCGGATAGGATGGTTGCTTTTTTATCCGTGCCTTCGCCGCTTGACATGGTCATAATTTTAGCCTTTCCCTTAATGGAGTCCAGGTTATCCTGAATATCATTAAAAGATTTTATATAGGCGGTAATGGTTGAATCTTGTGCCTGGCTTTTCAATCCAAGCAAGGAATCATGTTCCCTTACGCTTTTTAACTGGGTTGCTTGCTGCATTTCAACATCTTTATTGTGACATGCAAAAAGAGTCGAAAAAAGGGCGGCGGCTAAAAGATATTTTTTCATTTTAAGTGTGTGTGTTAACTGAATGTTGCAAATATAAAATTTGTACTGCATACCGCATATATAATTAGGTCACTTTTTTATACACAATAGGTTGTGTGTATGACATAAGTCATTCGACTAAAACCGATTCTTGCAAAAGGACAGTCGCTACCTACCTTGCAATACTTCCTAAAAACTTAAGCAGCCGATTCGTATGGCCCTGTTACAGGCTTAATGCTCATTACGGGAACCTTTGAGTGATTTACAATTTGCCTGGCAAATGCGCCCATAAACATACCCGTCATATTCGATTCATGGTCGGTCATAATTGCCAGCATTTCGGCATTCACTTCCTGGGCATATTTCATGGTTTCTATAGCAATATTGGTGCCTTTCACCACTTTTTTAATGCAGGCAAGCCCTGCTTTTTTCACCGCTTCTTCCACGGTGCCCAGCTTAATATTGAATTTGTTTAAATCGGATTTATCGTTGCTGTTTACAAGTCCCAACAAATGAACCACTGCGTTGCATTTGGCCGCAATAGGCAATACATTACTCACCTTCTGGCGCGAATGCATCGTATCGTCCACCGGAAGCACTATTGTTTTAAACCCCGACGTTTTAAACCCTTCCGGGATAGTTATTACAGGGCAAGGCGACATATTCACCACCTTGTGGGCTGTGCTGCCCATAAATAACTCTTCAAACCCGCTTAGTCCATGGGTTCCCATAACAATCAAATCCAAATCCCGTTCCACTACAGCCTCGGCTATTCTGGCGGCCGGCTTTCCGGTTTTAATAACATTTTGAACATATATCCCGTATTGTTTGGTTATGCTGTCAGCCAGTTCAGCCAGCTTGGCTGTTACCCGCGTTTCAAGCAATTCTTTCGGGCTTGCATCCGCTCCTCCTTCAAACCAATTGCGGGGATAGGAATTAATGCCTTCCAAAATGTGAAGTAAAAGAACATCGGCACGAAAAACATTGGCTAAAAAAGCTCCGTATTCAACGGCGCATTGCCCGGCAGCTGAAAAATCGACGGGGATAAGGATTCGGTGAACATTGCGATTATTCATGGGGATGTGGTTTAAAAATTAATACTATTTAAAAAGCAGAATTAATCGTACCAATCTATGAAAAAACTATTTCTCTTTTTTATCAGCAAAAGCCACTTCTGAATACAAATATAATAATTTTCATCACATAAAAAACTGTCCTGCGCTTTTTTTTAACCACTGTAATAAACTTAAAAAGGGCTTATTTAGTATGCGTTTTTAACCACATGTACTAAATAAGCCCTACTAATCTATACTTTGAAACGGAATAAGCTAACCCTTTATAGTTGCTTACAAAATTTCGCCCGTTCCGCCCGCAGGGTCGAATTCTTCATAATTAGCAGGAATAGGGCGTATGCTCATTACAGGAATTTTGGAGTGGTTTACAATTTGCTTGGCTACCGTTCCCAGGAACATTCCGGTAAGGTCCGATTCATGGTCGGTCATTATTACAATAAGGTCTCCATTCACTTCCTCGGAGAATTTCATAGCTTCTACCGCAGGGTTATGTCCATGCACCAGTTTTTTGGTAAATTTCACATTCGCTTTGTTCAGCGTATGCTCTACAGATTCCAGTTTTATTTCAAACTTTTTGGCATCGGTGGCATCATTTGTTTCAAGCAAACCCAACAAATGAACGGTGGAATTATATTTAGCAGCCAGTTCGATAATGTTATTAATTTTTTGGCGCGAATGTGTACTGTTTGAAATGGGAGCCACTATATTCGAAAACCCGACATTTTTAGAATTAACCTGTATGCTGATAACCGGGCAAGTAGCCAAATTAACAACCTTATGCGCATTGCTGCCGATAAAAAACTCCTCGAAGCCGCTTGCCCCATGGGTTCCCATTACTATTATATCGATGTTGTTTTCTTTCACCGCTTCTGCAACAGCTGCGGCAGGTTTGCCATTAACTGCTATGGTGGCTATTTCCACCTGATATTTTTGGGTAAGCTCATCGGCTATTTTCTTTAGTTGCGCAACTGCATCATTGTAAATGTTATCGGCTTCTATAACTAACGCAGGTTCGCCCGGTGCCCCAATGGGAATATTGGCTTCCACGGCATGGAGCAAATAAATTTTGGCATTGAAAAGTTTCGCCATATTGGCTCCGTGAGCCACAGCCAGATTGGCAGTTTCAGAAAAATCGGTAGGTATCAGTATGTTTTTAATAGTAGCCATGATAAAGAGATTTAATGTTGTAGGCTTCAAAAGTAGCAATTAACCTAAAACGAAAAATAATTATCTCTCTTATTTCAGGCTTGCCACTTTAGCGGCTTTACGGCTATTATACATTTTCAGAAAAAAACAGGCAATAATAACGGTCATGGGGATGCGGGGTTTGAGGGTGTTTTCGGAAAGCGTTACGGGAGGCGGAAGGCTTAGTCCTGCCGCTGCTTGTTTTGCTGAAAATATTCATCCATTTTTTCCTTCAGGAAAATAAAAGAATAGGATAAAAAGAGCACCGGGAGAGGGGCCATCATGATAACAATGAATGTCCACTTAACTATTTCTGACATGTTCATGGCTCGGGGAGTTTTAGGGTGTTAATAGTATAGGTATGGTGTGAGTGTGCTTAAGCTACTTGCGCATTATGCGCGTATGCATCTATCCGCGCAAACAGGCGGGTAAAATCAATAGGTTTCGGGAAAAAACTTTTCGATTCCACGCCGTGCGAGCTAAGTATGTCTGTTTCCTGCGAGCAGGCCGACATAAGCAAGATGGGAATATTTACAAAATAAAAGCTTTTCAACATGGTAATAAGGGTGAATCCCGAAAGGCAAGGCATCATTACATCGCTGATTACCAAATCGATTTTTTCCTGCGAAATAATCCGGAGCGATTCTACTCCGTTATTGGTTCCTATTACTTCATAGCCTTTGTCTTTCAGTTTTTTAGAAACCACCGAAAGCATCAGCTTGTCATCATCTACTACGAGTATTTTCATACCATTAAGTGTTGTTTAATATTATCAGTTAGATTGCAGGTAATTTGTTTTTGGAAAATTGTAACGATATCCGCCTTCGCTTTTAAAAAGCAATTCTTGCTTTTCAGCAAAAGGAAAATACTTGATGCTTTTAAAGGCATTGGCTACACCCCGAGGCAAAAGATTACGTTCCTGCTCGTGCAAGTCGTTTATCAAACATCGTAAAGCTTTAACTTCGGAGTCCTGTTCCATGAGCGCTTTTTTATTTTTATACAGCTATTCCCCGAAATAGTTACAAAAAGAGCATGAAAGCTGACAGCTAATGGAGGATAGCTGACAACCAAAACATACAACATACTGATTATGTGTGAATTTTATTTAATGACATGGAACTCCCTATGGAGGTATTAGCCGTAAGTTATCAGCTAAAAGCTACTTGCAGCTATTTTAAAAAGTGGTATTGTATGCCAAAGTTGATACCAACCCCGTTTGCCTTCCACGATTCAAGTATATATTGATTAAAGGCTCCTACATTACTGGTTAACGTACTGTAATTGATATATGGTATATATATAGTGGAACTGAAGCCAAACCTTCTTATGTATATTCTTGCAGTCAGGTGCATATCAAACCAGGTTCCGCTGCCATAAATCTGGTCGTTGTTATAATTCCCGGTTATGGTGAGATTTGAACCTCCCACATTTATACCTGCCAGCAAATCGAAATGCCGGTGCCTTATAATATGAGCATTTGCAATAATACCAAGTTCAAAACCCAAAGCAGATTGGATATTGTAATCATGATAATAATTATCGAATTTAAACTGCAAGCCCAATCCAAGCCATTTGGTTACTCCATATTCCGCGCCAATGTTAAAGTTTCTGGAAGCCGCACCCGTATTTGTATCATAGGTTTTGCCCGTATAGTTATTTACCTGATGTTGCTTAAGTGAATATCCGTCAATCCCCCATGCTGCAGACACTATCAATGAACCTGACTGGAAGGATTCGAATGAACCCGTTTCAGAACCTTTGGAAGATGATGCAGGTTGAGTGGTTTGCGCTTTTGTGTGCACCGAACAGCAAAGTAAAAGGGCTGAAATAGCCAAGGATAGTTTTTTCATGATTGGTATTTAGGAAAGTAAAATTACAAACAAAAAAGGATGGGTAGCTACGCATCCTTTGTAAAATATTAACAATAGGATAATAACTTATCAAGTAGCTATTTGTAGTGCAGTATCCAAAACTTGGTCACAGTTTTTTTATTGTCTACCTGCATCCGCAAAAAATAGGTGGCGGAAGCAAGGCTCTGCAAATTCAATTGTTCAAGATTAACCCCGGGGTTTGAGACTAATTGATTGTTATAAACTTCCTGGCCAAGTACATCCACAATGCGAATAGTAACCGGAGGTGCCGGACTATTATTTTCAAACCATTTTAGGGTAAAATTTCCATTGCCGATAGTAGGATAAAGGTACACACCGGGTGTTTCATTTCCAATATAGAGGCAGTTTGTAACTGAATCTATGCATCCATGTATGTTCATCACTATTAGCCTTGCACAAAAAGTTCCTGTATCGTGGTATGTGTGCGATGGGTTTTGCACAGTGTCTGTAGTGTTATCTCCAAAATTCCACCACCAGTATCGTATGGAATCTACATCGGTACTGTGGTCCGTAAATTGAATGGTAGGAGCCAATATGCTTGCCGGTTGGGGAGAAAGTGTAAAGGCCGCTTTAGGGTGACCATATACCTTTATCATATTGGGTATGTATAAGGTAGAACTGCAACCGCTGTCTGAAATAACGGTTAGGCTAATATTATAATGGCCACTATCCCAGTAGCAGTAGATAGGGTTTTCGGCATAAGTTGTGTCACCGTCTCCAAAAGTCCAAATCCAACTATTATTGTTACCTGTAGTTAAATTCCGGAACTGAATGCAAAGCGGGGAACAGCCGGCGGATAAGTCGGAAGAAAACGAAACGGGAGGGGTGGTGTTTAAATATATTGTAGCTGTAGCCTTAGCTACTCCACATAAATTACTTGCAGATACAGTATAAGTAGTAGTAGCTGATGGAGATACAGTAATAGCAGGCCCGGTTAAATTTCCCGGTTGCCAGGTGATTGAACCCGTGTCATTAGTGGCAGTTGCAATCATTGTTACAGATAGGCCTGCACAAATCGAGGTTCTGGAAGGAGATACGAATATTGTAGGTGGTTGTGATACTGCTACAGTTAATAATCCTATTGCCGCACATCCGTTAGCATCAGTTACCACTAAAGTATATGTGGTAGTTAACGTCGGATATACAGTGGTACAGGAAGATGTTCCACCTCCCGGTGCCCAACTATATGTATAAGCACCGGAACCTCCGGTAACTGTTGCACAAAGATAATCTGAATTGCCATAACATATGGAGTCCAACCCGCTGACGGTGACAGTAGGAGAAGGCGGTTGTGTAATAGTTGCAACGGCGGTTTGAACGCATCCATTGTTATCAGTCACTTCAACCGTATAATTTCCGGCGGAAAGTCCTGTTCCCGTGGCATTCATTCCACCATAAGGAACCCATGCGTAAGTATAAGGGGGTGTTCCGCCGCTAGCTGCCACAGTGGCACTGCCAGTGGAAAGACAGGAACCACGTGTAGAACTGATAGTAGCATTTATTGCCGTAGGCTGTGAAATAGTCGTTGTTGCCGTGTCTTTGTTACCCATATTATCTGTGACAACAGCCGAATAGCTTCCGGCAGAAAGTCCGCTTGCTAAAACGTTAGTACCGCCGGAAGGTATCCATTGGTATGTATAGGGACTGGTGCCACCTGTTGCAGTAACCATTGCTGAGCCATTACTTTCTATATAACAACTGGCATCTCTGGAACTTGTGATACTTGCAGAAAGCGGCGCAGGCGTATTCTGCCCAAAGCATGAAAAACCAATTAAAAGGAATGTAAAAGCACAGAGGATAGAGGGCCTGCTTTTCATGAAAGTACCTTAGGGGGTTTATTTTCAGATACAAATATAATGAATTCATTTAATTAGGAATTAGGAAGAACAAGGCAGAGGTTTATGTTTATTTCTTTCTGAATAATTTAATATATTCTTCACAGTCGCTCTGATAATTTTTTGCCCAACTGTCAGAAGGTTCACCGCTGCATACTGTACTGCCATTAAAAATAGATTTTATCAATTTATTATTATCAAAATAAAACCTGCACTCCATAACAATATTTTGTACATTATAATTAAAGCTTGCAGTACTGTCTATGTATTGGAAAACTTTGCCTTGAGTGTAAGCAAATATCAATGTGTCATCCTTAAAATAGTATTCCGTAATATTTATACAACTTGAAAGCCCTATCCATTCAACTATCTTTACTAATTGTCCGTTTTTAAAATACCCGGTAACACTTTCGCCATTATCAGTCATGTGGTCAAGAAATTCTTCATTGTCAAGTGTCCTGGTTGTATAGCCGGTGTCTCTATTTATTTGCTCAACGGTATTATGAATTTCTTTTACTTTATTACTGCCTGTTTGTCCAAATGTCAGCCCAAAGAAAAATGATAATATAATTGTGAAATAGTTTTTCATTCCTAATTCTATTTCGCCACCGCAGCCTTATTCTTCAACCCAGACCAGGACATGATATCCATTTTAATGGAGCCCACCAATATATTAGCTTGTGCCCGAATAGGTATATGGTTTTTATCATCAGAAATCCAGACTTGCAAATCGTCGTTATGCTTAAAAATACGGCCTTTCTGAACCATCGGTTCAAATACCATACAGGCTACTTTTCCCACATCGCTGCTTATAGTGTCACGCCTTACGAATTTTATTTTAAGGCTCCACACCTGGTCATCTACAAGGGTAACTACACTGTCTATTTTACCGGGCTTTT
Organism: uncultured Bacteroidota bacterium; assembly: GCA_903916255.1. Classification (GTDB taxonomy): domain Bacteria; phylum Bacteroidota; class Bacteroidia; order JABEUT01; family JABEUT01; genus JABEUT01. The sequence continues at coordinate 5,148 of CAIWVW010000139.1, read as the reverse complement.
CATCCGAATAATCGAAGGTGCGGGAGTAATAAAACGCTGAAACCATATCTTGGATATAAGGCGGTACTTTATATCTCTTGCCGCTGCTGTTTACCATGTGGTAATCCTGGTCGAATAGCATATCCTGCTTTATTTTAAAACCGCCTTCATTCACCCGCCTTATAAACATCAGCGGACTCATAGATTGCGCATCCATATAGGTTTCATAGCGGTCGTCCACATGAAAAACGGTATTTACAACCCCTGTCGATATTCCAGTTCCCACAATGTGATAAGTCTTTCTTCCCATTATAGAAACCAATGAATCCTGTATTTTAATCGTGGCTTGTCCGGCATCTACAAAGCCATAATGTATACGGTAAACTATTTGCTCGCCGCATTTAAAGGCATCGTTTTTTATGGTGCGGCCTTTGTCCTGGGCGAATGAGTGAAAAGTGAAAAATGAAAAGTGAAAAATAATGAAAGCAATCCGTATGCCCCCATTTTTCATTTTTCGTTTTTCATTTTTCATTTATTAATATTGTTCTTTCTCGTTCGGGAAATCTTTACTCTTCACATCCGAAATGTAACTGGTAACAGCATCTTTCATTTCGGTGTACATGTTTGCATAGCGGCGCAAAAAGCGCGGATGGAATTCATTGGTCAAGCCCAGCATATCGTGAATTACCAATACTTGGCCGTCCACTAAATTACCTGCGCCAATCCCTATGGTAGGTATAGAAACCCGTTTGGTTACTTCGCCTGCAAGTGCTGCCGGAATTTTTTCCAACACTAAAGAAAAACAGCCTGCTTCCTGCAATATTTCAGCATCTTCCAACAGCTTTTTGGCTTCCGCTTCTTCTTTTGCACGGACGGTATACGTTCCAAATTTATAGATGGATTGCGGGGTTAACCCCAAATGGCCCATTACGGGTATTCCGGCTGATAATATACGTTTCACAGAATCTTCGACTTCTTTGCCGCCTTCCAGTTTAACGGCATGAGCACCCGATTCTTTCATTATTTTTATGGAAGAATTCAACGCTTCTTTCGAATTACCCTGATACGTTCCAAATGGTAAATCCACCACCACCAAAGCACGTTTCACCGCTCGAATCACCGATTGGGCATGGTATATCATGTGGTCGAGGGTAATAGGCAACGTAGTTTCATGCCCTGCCATTACGTTAGAGGCAGAATCGCCAACCAATATTACATCAATACCGGCATCATCTATGGCTCGCGCCATCGAGAAATCGTATGCTGTAAGCATAGCGATTTTTTCACCCGCCTGCTTCATTTCCTGCAATACGTGGGTGGTTATTTTACGTGGTTCCTTTTTTTCTGCCATAGGGTGGGAATTGAAGTTCAAAGATAGGAATTAAAAGTTTGAAGCATGGAAAGACTATAGAGGCTTCTTTAATGGGTTTTTGCGGGTATCCCAAAAATATAGCAAGTATATTGTACCTCCTGAAAGCCTGTACAATAAAAGGTTTTGCTTAGTAATTAATGCTTCCCTTACATCATCTTTTCCTGCTTCACGATACGCCTTAGGAAATAGCATAATATGATTGATAATTGTGTTCGTCTTTTCAATAAAGCGACCAACTTCCCGCTCGCTCCAATTCTCCGCAAGATAAGTAATAACAGTATCAAAACTTTTTTCCGCTCTGGGTGTCCAAATTACTTTTTTAACCACATCGTGTATTTTTTCATCACTTCATCATGTGACTTTCCAATACCTTTCTTTGATTGTTGAATGCTTAGTTCAACATCTTTTTTTACATCATCCGGCATAAGGTCCCATAAGGTCAATGTTTCTTCAGCGAATGTTTTTACAACCGACAAGACAGCTTTCTTTTTTTTCTCTGAAAGATAACCTAAATAGTTTACTATTTGCTGGTCGGTGGTTGTTGTATGTGTAGCCATAGGGTGCGAATTGAAGTTCAAAGATAGGCAATTTTCTCTGCGAACCTCCACGTGTTGTTTACTCAGCGCACTCTGCGTTAAAATTCAATAACCGCTGAGAACGGAGAGAGTATACAACGCAGAGAGCCGCAGAGCTAAAACAGAGAACTTGGGGCACTTATAAAGAAATCATTCATAATCTCATTCATAAATGCATCATAGTCATTAAATACTGTCTTTAGTTTTTCAAAGTTTGTCTCAGTTGCTTTGTGAATATGCTCAATCTCTTTTGGATGGACTAATTCGTCTCTCATTTTCTTTAACTCTGTTAGCATTTGAAGTTTTGAATCAAAGTATTTTTTTTGGATTTCCGCCTTGTTCCAAGTTTTCCCAATTTGTATAAATGTACTTTTGAATTTCTTTATAAAATCATCTTTTTTGTCGTCATAATTTTCATACTTATCAAGCATGTTGAATCCATAAATATCTGCCTCAATAAGCGAGAATAAACTCCTCAAACTTGCACGGTATAATGCATTAAAAACAAATTCAGTTGATTTATTATTTTCCGTGACTTTGAGTAACTCCTGATAATCCTTTCTAATTAAATTATGAATTGCTTGGAATTTCCCCATAGCTTGAAGTGCTATAAACAATTCTTGCTTGGTGTTGTATTTTTTTGTGTGCTCAGACATTCTCAACTTTCAATTCTCTACTCTGCATTTACCCCTCCACTGTCACATACTCTTCAATGGGCGGGCAGGTGCAAATAAGGTTCCTGTCTCCTGTAGCGTTATCGGCACGTGCCACGGAAACCCAGAATTTATTTTCCTTCAGCCATGGTAATGCGTATGCCGCTTTTTCACGGGTATATGAATGATTCCAGTCTGTTGCAATAAGGCGTTTGGCGGTATGCGGGGCATTCTTCAATACATTATCGGCCTTATCGGCCTTGCCGGAAGCTATTTCATCAATCTCCGTATGTATGGAAATCATAGCCTCTACAAAACGGTCAAGTTCTTCCTTACTTTCGCTTTCGGTAGGTTCCACCATCAGTGAATCGTGCACAGGGAACGAAACAGTAGGTGCATGGAAGCCATAATCCATAAGCCTTTTGGCTATGTCAGTCACATCCACACCGGAACTCTTTTTAAATTCGTTACAATCTAAAATAAGTTCATGAGCTACGTTGCCCTTTGAACCTGTATAGAGGATAGTATAGTGGTCTTTCAAACACGCCCGGATATAATTGGCATTTAAAATTGCATATCGTGTAGAGTCTGTCAGTCCTTGTGTTCCCAACATACGGATATATCCGTAAGAGATAAGCAAAATGAGCGAACTGCCCCATGGTGCAGCGGAAACAGCATTTACCTGGTTTTCATTAGGAGCCACAACAACGTGCGATGGCAAAAATGGTTTTAAATGTTTTGCCACACAAATGGGGCCCATGCCGGGGCCGCCTCCGCCATGCGGAATAGCAAATGTTTTGTGCAGGTTCAGGTGGCAAACATCCGCGCCAATGTTGGCAGGATTGGTTAACCCGACTTGTGCATTCATGTTGGCGCCATCCATATAAACCTGTCCGCCATGCGAGTGGATTATTTTGGTAATCTTCTTAATGCCTTCTTCAAAAAGCCCGTAGGTAGAAGGATAGGTAACCATCAGGCAGGAAAGGGTGTCTTTGTAAAGTGTGGCTTTTTCTTCCAAATCTTTTAAATCTACATCGCCGTTTTCGGTACACTTCACCACCACTATCTTCATGCCCGCCATAGCTGCCGATGCAGGGTTGGTGCCATGTGCCGATGCCGGAATCAACACCACATCGCGGTGGTGTTCCCCGCGGCTGTGATGGTATGCACGGATTACTAAAAGTCCCGCGTATTCTCCCTGTGCGCCTGAATTGGGCTGCAATGATGCGCCTGCAAAGCCTGTAATTGTACATAGATATTTTGCAAGGTTGTCAATCATCTTGGTATATCCTTTAGCCTGGTCGAGCGGGGCAAACGGATGAATGTTTGCAAAACCCGGCATAGTGATAGGATACAGTTCCGATGCGGCATTCAGCTTCATGGTGCAGGAACCGAGTGAAATCATTGAATGGGTTAAAGAAATATCTCTATTCTCTAATTTCTTGATATAACGCATCATTTCCGTTTCGGAATGGTAGGTATTAAATACAGGATGGGTAAGGTATGCGCTGCTGCGCGATACGGTATTCAGGTTAAAAGTCTCTAAATAATTATTAAATTCATTTGCTATATATGTTTTTCCGGCAGCACTTGCGAAAATGGCGATGATTTCTTCTACATCACTTGCATTGGTAGTCTCATCAAGGCTTATGCAAATTACATTTGATTCGGGATAGTAAAAGTTAAAACCATTTTTCAATGCCGACATACGGATAGCGGTATCTTCCCCAAACCCTTGCGGGATGGTTATTTCCAGCGTATCGAAGAAGTGGTGGTTTGTAACAGTATATCCCAAATCAGACAACGAACCTGCCAAATGTACAGCAAGGTTATGAACTTTTTTAGCTATGTTTTTCAATCCTTGCGGGCCGTGGTAAACGGCATACATACTTGCCATTACAGCCAACAAAGCCTGTGCGGTGCAAATATTGGATGTCGCTTTTTCACGGCGGATATGTTGCTCACGGGTTTGAAGCGCCATACGTAATGCATGGCCTCCATCGGCATCAACCGTTACGCCAATAATACGTCCGGGTAATACCCTTTTAAAATTTTCGCGTACCGCAAAGAATGCAGCATGTGGCCCGCCATAACCGAGCGGAACACCAAAGCGTTGTGAGTTGCCAAGTACCACGTCAGCGCCCCATTCTCCGGGAGGAGTTAATAATGTTAATGCAAGTAAATCACTGGCTACAGCCACAAATGCTTTATGGTCGTGCACTTTTTGTGTAAAGGCTTTGTAATCGCTGGCTTTTCCCCTTGCCGAAGGGTATTGGAGCAATACGCCAAATACATTATCTAAATTAGCATTCTCCACATTTTCAACAGAAATAGTAATTCCGACAGGTGCAGAGCGGGTTCTTAATACATCAATCGTTTGCGGGAAACAATCAGGAGAAACGAGGAATGTATTGGCATTTTGTTTTTCAGCAGGCTTGGAATGAAAGAACATGAGCATGGCTTCTGCAGCAGCAGTAGCTTCATCCAACAGGGAAGCATTTGCAATAGGCATGGCGGTTAAATCGCAAACCACGGTTTGAAAATTCAACAAAGCCTCTAAGCGGCCTTG
>CAIWVW010000138.1 GCA_903916255.1 uncultured Bacteroidota bacterium | reverse complement strand
TTGTCATTCCGAACGGAACGAAGTGGAGTGAGGAATCTCTTAGGGTTTGGAATTTAAAGGTAGAATGTTCAGATAGTAAAAAGCATTATCATTTTTTGTTATCTTCGTAACTAAATATCTAAATGTTTAAACATCCATTCTCATTTAAAGGGCGCATTAAAAGAACAGAATATTGTATTAGCCTATTAGTGATGCCAATTCTCATGTTAAGTAGCGATTTGTATCTCATACGACCGTGCGGACTCATTTTATTTATACTATTATTGGTTATTGGATTATGGTTTTTCTTTGCTCAATCAGCAAAAAGATGCCATGATATTGGAAAGAGCGGATGGTATCAAATTCCGGTATTTAATTTTGGTATTATCGAGATGCTATTTAAAGAGGGCTTTGTCGGTGATAATGAATATGGACCCGACCCGAGACAAACCCAAAAAGAAGTCAACTAAATAATCACTTTAGTTTTACTGTCTAACCGACAACCTAAACCCCACGCTATGTATATTTTCAATTTGTATGTGGGAATCTTTTTGCAGGAATTTCCGCAATCGTGAAATAAATACATCGAGGCTGCGGCCCATAAAGTAATCATCGTCGCCCCAAACGGAGCGGAGTATATCCTCCCGCTTTAGTATTTTATCTTTGTTAAGGCAGAAATATTTTAACAACTCGGCTTCCTTCATAGTTAGTTCTTGCTTTTGTTTGCCTATAGCCAATGTTAAATTACTGAAATTAAATTCGTAATTGCCAATGTTAAAGATTACAGGTTCGCTGCTTTCCGCTTTACGGCTACGTTTGAGAAATACTTCTATGCGCAAAATCAATTCCTCAATACTGAAAGGTTTTGTGATATAGTCATCAGCGCCCGTTTGGAATCCCGTTATCTTATCTTCCTTCATCGTTTTTGCAGTAAGGAAGATTATGGGGATGTCATTATTTATTTTCCTGATTTCTTTTGCCAATGTGAATCCATCCATTTCAGGCATCATCACATCCAAAATACACAAATCGAATTTTTCTTTTTTGAAGGTTGCCAATCCTTCTTTCCCATCTTTGCAGTAAACCGTGGAATACCCTTTGGAATCAAGGTTGTCAGTTGTTACGAAACCAAGATTAACATCATCTTCTACATATAATATTTTCGGCTTTGCGTCTTTCATCATAGAGGTATAACCAGTGTAAATGTACTACCCTTTGTCGGTTCGCTTTTTAAATTTATTTTCCAATGATGTAGTTTCACGATACTTTTCACGTAACTAAGTCCAAGTCCGAAACCCTTTACGGTGTGTATATTTCCGGATGGAACGCGAAAAAATTTATCGAACACTCTTTTCTGATATTCTTTTTTAATTCCTATACCTTCATCACTTACCGAAAGCAAAAGTTTGTTGCCTTCGTTTATTGTGGTAACAGTAATGAGAGGTGGTTTGTCGGAATACTTCACGGCATTGTCAAGCAAGTTAAAAACGACATTGGTGAGGTGATGCTTATCTGCGCTGATAACATAGTTTGTTGCCGAAAGATTCAATTTTATTTCACCCTTTTTATTATTTGCATTAATTGTAAAGCTTTCTACAATGGTTTTAGTCAATTCATGCAAATCGATATTTTCTTTGTTCAACTGAAATTCTTTCCGCTCTGCTTTCACGGTCTGCAACACGCGTTCTACCTGCATATTCAGCCTGGCGGCTTCCTCATGAATTATGCCGCTGTAATTAAACAGCCGTTCAGGCGTGTTGACAATATCAGGCTGTGAAATAGTTTCGGAAGCAATAGCGATGGTGGAAATAGGTGTTTTAAATTCGTGCGTCATGTTATTTATAAAATCCCGCTGAACCTCCGAAAGCCTTCGCTGACGCAATATTATAAAGAGGGCATAAGAAAAGAAAACAATAACAAAAAGCAGTATAAACGAAGTGAGAACCCAGTTGTCCATTTTGCCGGTGATATACGAAGAACGTTCAGGAAAATAAATAACAAAGTAATAGGTGAGCTTATCCATTTTAGGCAGCGCCTTTATGGGTTTATTTTCCACTACTCCCTGTGCGCTTACATAATTTCCGTACACCATTTTATCGCTGCTGCAATCGTAAATGGCATATTCAAAATCGGTACTGATGCCCATTTTCTGAAACTCATTAATCAAATAATATTGAAGGGTTTTGGCGTCGATAGTGTTGTTCAGGTTGACGGCATAATAATCGGTAGAGACTTGATTTATCAGGTCGGTGGATGGTAGATTAAATTGCCCGTATTCCGCCATTTTTTCAGCTACATTGCCTAAAGCAATCTGGATGGTTTGATTAAATTCCTTTTGTTTAAGGTCAAACGCTTTCCGCACCCAATATATCTGGATAAGTATAATACCCGCTACAGAAATAGCGCCAAGCAGCGTAATATAACGGATAGTATTCTTTCTCATTCAGGTGCTAATTTAGGCTGATTTTCCCCAAAACGCTTTTTCATTAACAGTTCATTAACAATTATTGGCAATTCATTAACAGGGAGGATGTACGGGCAGATTTATGTTTGCATCAACAAATTAGTTATAACATTTAAAATTTTACATCATGAAAAAATTAATCTTTTCAACCGTAATGATTCTGAGCCTTGCAATGACAGGCACTATTCATGCACAAACCGCTTCTGCAAACCCGAATGCGGCAATTATTTCCTTTCAGAAGGATACCATCGATTACGGAACCATACCGCACAATGCAGATGGCTACCGAGCATTCAAATTTACCAATACCGGTAAAGAACCTTTGATGATAAGCGAAACTCACGGTTCCTGCGGATGTACCGTTCCTACAGCTCCTAAAGAGCCTATTCAGCCGGGTGCAAGCGCAGAAATAAAGGTGCATTATGCAACGGACCGTGTCGGACAGTTTATTAAAACTGTTACCGTAACCAGCAATGCAGCCAATTCACCTAAAATTCTGGTGATAAAGGGTAACGTATTGCCGGATGCTGCTCCTACAACTACCACACAAGTTGCACCTGCCGGGAGGTAAGTAATCGGTAAATCGATTTTTATAAGGCAGGAACGGCCGGTTATTTAGCTGCTCCTGCTTTTTTATTTTCGCCTTCGGTTATGGAATAATAATAAATATCATCATCTATAGTTACTGCAACCATTTTATCTGAAAGCGCTGTAAGATTTGTTGATGTTATGCTTTTAGTTTTGCGGAGTTTAGTTTTGAATGTTTTTACACCATTCGAAACAAGTAAATAATAATTGCTTATATCTGTATTATCGGGGCTATAGCAATTTACCAAACTGGCAATCCATTTACCGCTTGGGAGAGGTACGAGGCGCAATGGCAGATAAACAGGCCATTTTGTTCTGAGTGCAAACTCCGGAATTGTAACTTGCATATTGACCGTATTTTGCCATTTGCCTGTCAGGAGTGAATAGAATTTCAGCGTACTAGTTTCCTGCAAATTGTAAAAACTACAAACTAATTTATTAGCTCCTTTCAGGAGATGTAACTCATCGGTATAATCCTGAATGTATGTTTTCCAATAAATTTTTCCGGCGGGGTTTATGGCATACACAGCAGTTTCGCGCTCACTGAAAATCTGGGCATACACGATAATAAGTGTATCATTTACAAATAACGAGCCAACACCATAGGAAGAATATGAACCGGGCATATCCACTTTCGTTTCGAATAATTTTCCATGTGCAAGTGAATATTCTTGCAGAACAAGCCCGGAGACTGATTCCTTGGTCCAGTTTAAAATCAAAACTCTGTCGTCATCTGCAAATGAAATATCTGAATTGGGCTGCTGCTCCTGTATTGTCGTAATTTTATGTAATGTGGAATCATAAAAATTAATCGTCAAAGTAGTTCCTGTAATCGATTTTTCAGCCAAATAAAATTTCCCGCCGGGGGTGGTGTAATACATCGCAGAATGATTCTCCGTTAGCTTGGAGCGAATGATGGAATCGGTACATTTCAACCCGGTGGTTTGAATAGTATAGGCCTTGTATATACTGTCGTCAAGTCTTTCTGAAATGAGTTGCCGTTCATTTAAAAATAAAGGAAACTCGCCTGCACCAAGGTTCAGGGCTGTTTTTATTCCCGGAAGTTGAACAGCGTAATCTGCCGTAGGTGCAGGAGTTTGTGTCGGAGGCGATGACTGAGAGGAAGCGCTATCCATTACGTCAGATACCATCATAACTTCCGCGGGTGCGGTTTCAGACGGATGACTTTTATACGCATATATGAGAGGGGTATATGGAGCCAGCTTAGTATAAACTATGTCGGTAATATGCCTGCCATTATTAATAGTATTGGTGAGGTGCAATGACTGGCTGAACAAAGGAGAGCCCCAAAAAATATAGGATAAAACAAGAAAGGTTCCAGTTGAAAAATGTTCCTTCATAGGCAGCAAAGGTACAATTAACCAAATGAAATTTAATACCTTTGAAATACTGAAACATTATTGGAAAGTAATACCCTTGACATATGAATTCCCTGCTCAAAAGTTTTTTCCGGATAATACCAAGCGATTACTTCGCCAGGAAATATCCCGTTTCGGTAAAAGGAATTCTGCCCATTAACAATAAAATAGTGCTGGTTAAAAACGAGCGGCATGAGTGGGAGCCTCCCGGCGGAAAGATTGACCCGCACGAAACTCCCGAACAATGCGTGTTACGCGAGATAAAAGAAGAATTGAATGTTGACGCGACAATAGACTGCCTGCTCGATTCATGGATATATAAAGTAGGCGGCAAGGTAAGTGTGCTGTGCATAATATACCGCTGCAAACCTTTACAAACAGAAGAGCAGAAAATTAAATTAAGTTTCGAGCACGACGAATACGGCCTGTTTACACCAAACGAAATTCAGGCATTAAATATGCCCGGGAATTATAAGTCCACGATAAAAAAGGCATTTGAAAATAATGCGACTAAGGCATACTGAACTTATTTCAGCATGCTGGTGAACTGCAAATAATTGCCGGTCGGGCTCCGACTAATTGCCAGTCGGGCTCCGACTAATTGCCGGTCGGGCTCCGACTAATTACCTCTTACTTTTTCTTTGTGTCTTTTAACCTGCATCGAAAGGGCTTCTGTGCTTTCGGTTACGGCTTCTTCAAAGGTTTTGCACTGTCGCTTGGCAAATAAATCGCCGGTGCGGGTTTGAATTTTTATTTCAGCTATTTTATTTTGTGTATCGTGGGCCTTTTCCAAACGGAGAAAAACTTCACCGCCCATGATACCATCATAATAATGTCCCAACTTGTCAATTTTCTTTTGAATAAATTCAAGCAGACCTTTATCTGCATCGAAATGAATGGACTGGATTTTAACTTGCATAACTTCTTTTCTTTAAAAATTATAATTGGAATTTATGAATTCATTTTATCCCCGCGGATGCGCTTGTTTATAAACATTCTTCAGCTTTTCAAGCGAGTTGTGGGTGTATACCTGGGTGGCAGCCAAATTAGCGTGGCCTAATAGTTCCTTAACAGAATTGATATCGGCACCATTGTCGAGAAGATGGGTAGCAAATGTATGCCTTAGTACGTGTGGGCTCTTTTTATAGACCGTTGTAACCATCCCTAAATATTTATGTACAATCAAATATACCTGTTTTTCATATAGCTCGTTGCCTTTTTCGCTTACAAAAAAATATTCTCCCTTTAAACCAAGGCCATCCCTTTCGGTGCGGTATGCCGCAATAAACTCCCTTAATATGCCCGGTATAGGAATGATTCGCTCTTTGGCACGCTTACCAAACACTTTGATAGTGAGGTTAAATACATTCACATTGCCTTCTTTCATGGTTATCAGTTCCGATAACCGGATGCCCGTTGCGTAAAACATTTCCATAATGAGCCTGTCCCGTATTCCTGTAAAAGTTTCAGGAAACTCTATGTCCCTGAATAACATGCCAATATCCTTCTGGGTGACGAAAACCGGTAAACGCGATGGCATTTTTGGGGCTGATATCTTTAACATCGGGTCGACCGTAATAACTTCCTCTTTCAAAAGGAAATGGTAAAAGGTGCGTAAGGCGGAAGCTTTACGTATAACGCTGCGGGCTGATATTTTTTCCTGTATCATTTCAGCCATCCACGAGCGGACCATAGAGGTAGTGGCTTCTTCGGGCTTTTCTATTTCGTAGGTTCTTTTCAGGAAAGCGGAAAACTGCTCCAGGTCATTTTGGTAGGACAGTATGGTATGCTTTGAGAAATTTCGTTCAAAACGCAAGTAATTCAGGAATTTATCCAACATATAGCCGCTTCTTTCTTATTTAAACGGATATGAAAGGAAAAGGTTTTAACTAGTTATGAGGTATATGTAATTGGCTCGGCTGAAGGGTTGTTGATAAGTAAAATATATGAGATGTATCAGTTTTCATGTTAAAGTTTCGTAAAGTAAAGATTAAATGGAAAATATATTTATAGGATTCGGGATACCGTCAATGCCTTATTATTAGTATGAAAAGGGTATAATTAAGGTTTCAAAAGAATAAAATAATTAAACGCTTATGAAAAATATTTTTGTCTGATATGTTATACGAATGAAAAATATTTTTACGTTTGTATTCGCCTACCAGGTTTTTGATAGGCAAGGAAGCAAGTAAACAGAGGAGGCAAATTCTGTAAATTTATTGGAAAACATATTTAGGCATTGAGCGGCTTAAGTATTTGTTATGTGTTGATTTATTTTTCAGTTTAATATATTGGTTATATGAGGAAAAAATTATCGGCCTTATTTTTTTTATGCAGTCTTGTATCAATGCATTGCTATTCCCAGATAACAGGTAATTTTTATTATGATGCAAAAACTTTGAATACCTGCAAAGCTACTAATTTTTTTCAAATCTTTTGGAATTATTGTGATGGAGATACTTCTTTTGCTGAATTGAAAAATAGAATTGAAGTTAATCCGTTTCTGATTCCATTTAAACAAGAAGTGGATGATAAATTTGATAGCGCAAATGATACTACTCTGACTGGTTTAATTAAGCAGATTAAATTACACACTGTAGATATTTCTAACGATTTACACAGTGCGAATAATAGTCAAGATATAATGGAAGAAGATAGAAAGATGATGGAATGCTTAAATGATACAGTTCAAATCAATAATATGAAAACGTTGCTCAAAGATTCCGCAATAGCCCAATTCAACATTGGCATTATAATGAATAGATTGGATAGTATTTTGATGAATTGTCCTAAGGCAATAAATAATCAAACGAATTCTTTTTTATCAATAAGTAATGTGTATGGTTTAATGGGAATAAAAGATACTATCTCGAATTATGGCTTGGTACTAAAAACCGATTCAAATTCAATAAAATACTGCATACAAGCGGAAGTGAGGATAAAAAAGTATTTAAACTCAATAAAAAAAGAAAATGGAAAGTATGATTCTAACGAATATAGAATATTAAAATTTATAGATGCCCATGTACTAAAAATGGAACAAAGTATAGTCGAGGTATTGAGTGTGAGTAATAATTTGTTAGATAATATAAAAGCAATATGGTGTAAATATAAAGTAATAGCTATAAAGGACCTCGCAATAAAAAACAAGAAAGAGCAAAAAACCTTTAATGACTATACAACTTTAATTAATGATGCATTTAAGAAGAATGGAGCATTTATAAAAAGCTTACCGTCAAATAATACTGCTTTATCCTCTAAAATTAATACCGCAAATACGCATTCCTCGTCAGGTTTAACAGGAGGTTCATTAGAATCAGCAGTTATTGACGGTACTGCTAAATTTATTGCCGATCGTTTTAAGCAAGAATTAACAGCTTATTTTTTTGAACTTTTAAAAGGTGTTATTGATTCAAATCAAACAATTCATTCGCTCTTCCCGCAAACAACGCAGCTGTTTGATATTAAAGATCCTTATAGTTTTACTAATAAAATTAGTTTAGTTCAAAATGCTTTTCAAAATGATTTAAGTAATATACTTAGCAACATAGATAACTGGGAACATACAGAATTGGCGAGTATTTTGAATAAGGATTTGTTTATCGACAGTACAGGCAGGTCCACAGCCTTTGTTCTTCTTGAAGATTTATTGAAGCAGTTGTCTTCCCAATCTATCCTAATACTTCATTCGGACAAAATTAAAAGTAACACTCTTTTGGGTAGTGCTTTCCAAACAAACCTCAAAAAAGAGAAATTAAAATTGAACGCTTTTTTATTAAATCTCCCAAAATATGATACTGCTGCCATAAGAGAGCAAATTGAATTAATTTCTGAAGAGATTGCTCAAGTGAATGCAACTCTTCCGAATCGAAAAACCCTGAAAACTTCAATAAATTCTGAAATGAAAAAAGTCTTATATACATACTCAATCGAACCATCTTTCTTTACTCCTCAGTTTATAAATGCAAATGAGCGAAAAAATAAAAATATCGATACGGCTGTAGCAAATGAAATATATAACATCGGATATAATCTTAGGAAACAGGACACATTGATGAAAATAAAGAAAATAAAATTTTTCTGGCTTCGAAAAAGAATCGCCCTTAAAAAAGAAAGAAAAATGGTTAGAGCATTTGATACTCTGCGGGGAGGACAAACCACAACAGGAGAGTTTAAATTGTTAGTTGCAAATGCATATAAAAAGGTTAATAAAGTTACAGTACTTGTTTCTGAAATGAAAGACACTAATAAGCCAAGAAACAAAACCCAAAGTTTGTTAATCGATACTGTAAAGTCATTTTTGGATAAAAAGGTTGCAACCCTCTATTTTTGGAATAAAATATTAAATAATGAAACGATGCAACATATTCATTTTTTTCTTTCATTATATAACGAATTGCGGACAGACCGCGATCCGGCTGAAGCAGTATCAGTGATAATGGATAGCAGTTTTGTTTCAACCTTTACTAGCAATAAGGAGGTTATATCCTCATGTAGAATTGTAAAAACCATATCGGATGGATTAAGAATAAATAAAATGGGGCATATAGGTTGGATAAGTGTAGATAGTATTAATTTATTAACAGATAAAGAAAAACTATACGTATTGGCCTTAATGTATGAAAAATTAAGGAATATCCGAGTTGATTCAGGAAATATCAAGCTTGGAACCATAGAAAATACAATTACCAGAAACAAAGGTATGTTGAATCAATATTTTATAGAACTGTCCGAAACCTTTACTGATATTCAAGAGACAATGTTGAATTTCAAAAATATAACAAAAAAAGATAGTCTTACCCCGGGAAACATTTTGAAATTATATAACAGAGTTTCTAATATGATAACAGAGGTTTATACGAATCCTCTTCTTGGCTTCAAAAATGCCTCAATTGTTCATAATATTGAAAAAATGGATAGCATCACAAATTCCATGATTCAAATTTATTCCGATGTTAGCCACAAGTACTGGGATGGTATAGTGGGTGATGGAATTACCTTGGTTCAGCAAATTGCTGGTAATGACTTTAAGGCTAGCGAAACTATTGTAAAATACGGTACCTTCTTTTCTTCGGTGGCTGAGGCTAAAAATTCAGATGATATTGAAATGGCTATTGAAAACATTGCTTTACCTCCGGGTAGTTACTCTATTAAAAGAAAAACCATTTGTAATGTTGCAATTAATGCCTATGCAGGAATAGATTATAACTTCAATCTTTTTACCGCAGAAGAAATTCATCCGCTTTATTTAAGTAATATTGGATTTTCGGCACCTGTTGGAATATCTTTTAGTTGGGGATATAAAGATTTATTTGGGGTTTTTCAGAAGAAGAAAAAACAAGGTTCAACAACTATTTTTGTTTCCTTAGTTGACCTCGGTGCACTAGTTCAATTCCGATTAGGAAATGATACAGCCTCATCTGTCCCCAAAAAAGTAACTTTCAACCAAGTCCTTTCACCTGGAATCTTTTATATATATGGTTTTAGGAAATGTCCGTTTTCTTTAGAATTAGGCGCAGATATCAGGCCGCAATTAGCACAGTCATTTGAAACTAATTTGAATTTGACAACTACCCAAGTGAGGTTTACCGCTGGGATACTTGTTGATATCCCTTTACTAGATGTTTATTCTAAAGTTCCAGAAATTGCAAAACCGTAGCCCCCTTCACCCTTTCTTCATCTATTCTTACCTTCTTTACCCCTCTGTTAATTAAGAGGGGTTTATGGCAGATGAAATAAGCGATAGCGATTTATTGGAAATGTTCCGCTTGGAAAGCAGCCGGAACCATGCCTTCCACATGCTTATGAATAAGTATCAGAAGCGGGTTTACTGGCAGGTGCGGCGCATAATTATCGACCATGATGATGCCAATGATGTAGTTCAGAATGTGTTTATTAAGGTCTGGAAAAACTTGGCTAACTTTAAGGAGGCTTCCAGCCTTTATACCTGGCTCTATCGTATAGCCACTAACGAATCACTTACCTTTCTGAAACAAAAACGAGCCAATATGTATGTCCCGTTTGATAGTGTATCGCGTTCACTTTCAAGAAAATTGGAAGATGACAGCTATTTCAGTGGTGACGCTATACAAAAAAAGCTGCAAAAAGCTATACTTACATTGCCAGATAAACAGAGAATTGTCTTCAATATGAAGTATTATGATAACATAAAGTATGAACAGATGTCACAAATGCTCGATACATCGGTAGGGGCGTTAAAGGCCTCCTATCACCATGCGGTGAAGAAAATAGAAGCATTTTTAAAGAATAATTAAACTTACCTACCTTTAAGGCGTCAAAAGAGCGTTATGAGCAACAAACAAGACATATTTACCGACGACGAACCATTGGAAAAAGAAGCGCCTTTGCTTCATTCCATTTCAAAAGAGAACCCTTTTTCCGTACCCGAAAACTATTTCGACAGCCTGCCTTCCGAAATAATTGAAAAATGCAGGGAAGCGGAGAATGTATTAAACACATCCCCAACCAAATGGCAAGGTATTTTAACCTATTTATTGAGCTATAAATGGAGGCTGTTAAGTGTAACCGGATGTTTGGCGGTAATCTGTTTTTTTGCAATCCGCTTAAATAATCGCCCTGTATCCTATGAAGCAATGGCGCAAAATATTCCCGATAGCCTGATAGTCGAACATTTGGATAATAATATAGCCTCCATTAATGAATCTACATTAGAAGATATGGAGGCATCCGAAAACCTGAAAAGCGAATCGGATTCTGCCGGTACCGACCAGGATATTATTACCTATTTGGTAGATAATAACGTAAGCGTAACCGAAATTTCCAACGAATAATTAAAATATGAAATCAAGATATATTGTAAAGTTTTCCACGGCATTTTTAATGTTAATGCCTGTCCTCTTGTTTGCTCAGGATAAGCAACAAACCCGCAAAGACCGTGTAGAAACTATGCACATAGCCTACCTTTCCGATAAGCTGAATTTAACTTCGGAAGAAGCGGAAAAATTCTGGCCCGTTTACAACCAATATAAGGCAGAAGAAGATGCTTTGCATAAACAACGCCAGCAAAATGTGCAGACCGTTAAGCAAGCCGGTGGAATTGAAAACATGAGCGATGGCGATGTACAAAAAGTGATTGCCGATGAAACCGATTTGGAAACACGCCAGCTGGAGCTTAGAAAGAAATATGTGGGCAAATTCGAACAGGTGTTGCCGGTGCGCAAGGTGGCTCAGTTTTTTATTGCCGAAGATGAATTTAAGCGTTACCTCCTCAACCAGCTGAGCAAGCGCAGGGGCGACCGCGGCGCAAGGGGCAGAGATGACGACGGACAAGGCCCACAGTAATTCAAGCCCAAAAGAAATTATATTTGCAGGGAATTAACCTCTGCATGAAGCCCGGACTGTTTAAAGTAAACCTCGGTATCGCATTCTCCTCCATACGGGGGCAGTTGCTGCGTACCATTCTTACCATCATCATTATTGCCATTGGCATTACGGCATTGGTGGGCATCCTCACCTCTATAGATGCTATGAAGCAGGCCATCAACAGTAATTTCTCCAGTATGGGGGCCAATACTTTTGCCATTCGCAACCGCGATGCTTCCATACGGATAGGGCATAAGGGCAAACGTCCCAAGGTATTCCGGAATATATCTTACGAAGAAGCGCAGGCATTTGCTGAACAGTACACTTTTCCGGCAGATGTATCGATTACTAACGATGCCTCGGATATCGCCACATTAAAATATCAGAATGAAAAAACCGACCCGAATATTGAAGTAGATGGTACCGACCAATATTTTATTGCTACATCGGGATATACCTTGAGCCAGGGCCGTAATTTTTCTCCGGAAGAAGTGAAAGACGGCAGAAGAGTTATCATCATTGGGCAGGATATTGCCAAAAGCTTATTCAAGAAAAATGAAAACCCGATTGATAAAGTAGTCAGCATTGGCGAAGCCGGAGATTACCGGATTATTGGAGTATTGCAATCGAAAGGAAACAGTTTTGGTTTTGGCGGAGACAGGGTTGCACTATTGCCAATACAGGTAGTAAGGTCCTATTCACATTTAATTGATGTGGGCGATATGACATTTACCATCAGCGTATTGGTGCATAACCCCAACCTGATAGATGCCGCTATCAGCGAGGCAAAAGGGACTTTCCGTGTTATCCGCAGGGATAAAATCGGCGACGATGAAGACTTTGGTGTTTTTAAAAGCGATGACCTTTCCAATGTATTAATCAGTAAAATGGCAACCCTCACCATTGGAGCCATTGTAATAGGAATAATTACCCTTCTTGGTGCAGCCATCGGCTTAATGAATATTATGCTTGTATCGGTTACGGAACGCACCATGGAAATAGGTATCCGCAAATCATTGGGTGCAACCCGATTTATTATTATGTTGCAGTTTTTGATAGAAGCTATGGTAATATCGCAATTGGGCGGTTTGCTTGGAATTATTCTCGGCTTGGTAATCGGAAACGCAATGGCTTTATTTTTCGGCATAGGCTTTATTGTTCCCTGGCTATGGATTGGAACCGCTGTTGCAATATGCCTTGTAGTTGGCGTGGCTTCCGGTTTATATCCTGCCATAAAAGCCTCCAGGCTCGACCCTATAGAGGCGCTGCGGTATGAATAAATAATCGGAAAATGATTATAGCAATAATCGGAAAATGTTATAAGATTCATTTTGTTTAAAATATTTTTCATCGCACTTATTTAAACAAGCATTCCCTTATACCTTTGTATTCAAGAACCTATTGAAAATGCAAAAACATCTCATCTTTTTTTGTTTGCTCCTGCTCACATTCACATCCTTTGGACAGCCTGTAATCGAATACTGGGACAGTGCCGCCGGCATTAAGAAAAGTGAAGTGAATTTCCGCGACGGTATGCAGGACGGCACTTTCAAATTGTGGTACAAAAACGGAAAACTCGACCAATGGGGCTTTTTCAAAAAGGGCGATAAAGACAGCATCTGGAAAAACTATTATGAAAACGGAAATTTAAAGTCCATTAAAAAATACCATCGGGGAAGGGCCAACGGCACCTTCACATTTTTCTTTTCAGGCGGAGATACCGCGATGGTTAACTCTTTCAGCGAGAACTTGAAAGACGGCGTATGGAAATCGTGGGATACAAATGGAAAACTTACCAGTATCACACCTTATCTGAAAGACCGCAAAGAAGGTACATGGACATATTATTACGATAACGGGCATATAAAAAACCAGGGTGTATTTGTTCACGATAAAAAAGAGGGTCATTATGTTTCTTATTATGAAAATGGCAACAAGGAAAGCGAAGGCGATTTCCACAATGATAAGGAAAACGGAAAGTGGCAGGAATGGTACGAAAACGGAAAGGTAAAAGACCAGGTTGAACATGTGGATAGTTTGATTTATATGCGCGAGTTCTATGACCCGAAAGGCAAACAGTTGGTGAAAGATGGAAACGGCACTGTTACCTTATTTTTTGAAAATGGGAAAACAGAAACTACCGGAAAATATATAAACGGATTGAAGGACGGAATGTGGAAAACCTTTTATCCGGATGGCAGCAGGGACAATGAAGCTGAGTATACCAATGGCCGTTTTAATGGTACATATACGTCATGGTATAAAGGAACAGAAACGATGAAAACGAAAGGCAATTATGCCAACGGAGAAAAAGAAGGACATTGGGTTTGGTACTATGAAAACGGTAAATCCAAAACCTCCGGCGATATGCACGAAAAAAAGAAAGAAGGGTTCTGGATTTATTTTGAAACTACCGGCGACACTACCGTAAAAGGATATTATAAAAACGGCGAACAAGACAGCACCTGGACCTATTACTACGACAGCAGCAGTGTAAGGCTTCGGGAATGCCACTATAAAAATAATTTACGCAACGGGCTTTGCACCATTTGGTATCCTAATGGGCAGATGAGCGAGCAGGGAAATTATTTAAATGATATGGAAGAGGGCCTTTGGAAGTCCTGGTATGAAAACGGCAAAGAAAAAGATGAAGGCAGCTACTCTCAGGCTAATATGGAAGGTAACTGGAAGGGGTGGTATGAAAACGGCAATTTGAAATATGAAGGCAGCCGCGCCAAAAATTTAAAAGAAGGCCATTGGAAATATTATTATGAAAAGGGCGCTCTGCAACGCGAAGGCGATTTCCATAAAGATATGATGAACGGGCATTGGGTGTATACACAGCCAACTGGGATTAAAATTCAGGAAGGAAATTATAAAGATGATAAGCTGGATGGCAAATGGACTTTTTATTTTGAAACCGGTGTAATTATGCAGGAGCAAATACTAACCAACGGAGAACCTTCCGGCAAATGCACTGCGTATTTCCCTGATGGCAAGGTATCAAGCGTTTCTGATTATACTTTGCAAAAAGATAAAAATGGTTCTCTTCGCAGTGTACCTTCCGGCGAATGGATTTTTTATGATAAAAATGGGAACGTACAGCGCAAAGTGAAATACGAAAACGGGGTGCCGGTGCGGTAGTTATTCTTCTTGCGTATGCGAAGCAGCCTCTTGTAAACTTACTCGTTGGCCCTTATAATAAGGAACTACAAAAGCAGCTTTAAGGCCTTTGCGTTTTAATTCATTCACACGGTTTTCTCCGGAACTATAATTCGAATAACTCCCAATCAGCACTTTTATGGTAGCGGCATTTATTGTTTCCAGGAAAGGTTCATCGGTTATTCCGTAATGTTTCAATAAGGGTGCCACTTTCCCTTTATCGGCAACGGTGCCAATTTGAACGCGATAAATTAAGTTGGGGCTTGTTGCCATAACACTCTTTGCAACAAATACGGCTTTGCCGGAATCCTTGTTTTGTGCAAATAACACGCTAATAGGAAGGGTTATAAACAGAATAAAAGTAACGGGCAGTTTCATGTTGCTAGGTAACTCAAGCAAAAATAGGGAAAAGCCGTATCATATCTGGGAATTTTATCATCATTTAACATGACAAATGTTATTTACTGCCACGCAGGCGGTTGTAACTTTGCTTTCTAAATTGAATAATATGAAAAGGAATATGGGTTCAGCAGACAGAATTATCAGGATTTTGGTGGCTGTGGCAATTATTGCGCTTTATTTTACCAACCAGATTAACGGTACATTGGCCATAGCGCTCCTTGCACTATCCGCTATTTTTATTTTAACAAGTTTCGTAAGTTTTTGTCCTCTTTACCTGCCTTTTGGCATAAATACTCGAGGGAAGAAAAAAGTTGCACAATCTTAAACCCTGTTCTATGATAAACACACTTAAAAGCATTTTCGGCTTTGGGCCAAAGGTAGATTATGCCGAACTTATGAAAGAAGGAGCCATTATTGTAGATGTGAGAAACAAAGGGGAATATGCCGGAGGTCATGTGAGGGGTTCTATGAATATACCACTTGACCAACTGCGGGATAATCTTAAAAAGCTGAAAAGTAAAGAACAGCCTATCATCACCTGTTGTGCTTCAGGAATGAGAAGTGCATCGGCAAAAGGTATTTTACAGCAATCGGGCTATACAAACGTCTATAATGGCGGTTCGTGGCGGAACCTGGAACAATATGGAAAATAACATGAACATCCGGGCCATTTTTAACAGCGGGTTAAGCTATCCCGAATATAGAAAAATGGTAGACGCTTTAATAGCAGAAGGTAAAACTACCGGAAATACCCAAAGCGTTGAAAAGGTTGAATTTACTAAATTGAATATCCAACGGATGAACCGCCTGGATAAAACAATTCATTTGCCGGAATATGCCGTGCAGGAAATGGAAAATCTGGCCGAGCCGATGCTTTGGCTATTGATTGGCGATGCATGGTGCGGCGATACTGCACAAAC
Organism: uncultured Bacteroidota bacterium; assembly: GCA_903916255.1. GTDB lineage: Bacteria > Bacteroidota > Bacteroidia > JABEUT01 > JABEUT01 > JABEUT01. The sequence continues at coordinate 593 of CAIWVW010000138.1, read as the reverse complement.
TTTACCCATTATATATAAATTAGCTGAAGCATCGGAAGGGGAAATAGATTTGCGGATAATTTCCCGCGATAGTTACCCGGGTTTTATTCAGGCCTATTCAGGCGGCAGTAAATCGATACCAAAATTATTCGCAATAGACCCGCAGACTCTGGAGGTTATTTGCAGTTGGGGTTCTCGCCCAAAACCCGCCCGGGAAATTATGCATAAATGGAAGGCCAGCCAGGGCGCCATTACACACGATGATTTTGAGAAGGAACTGCATTTGTGGTATGCAAGAGACAAAGGATTAACAACCATAAATGAATTAGTGAACCAGCTTGTTAACTGTGAAAAGAAAATCGGTGCAACTCTTTTGGCTAAGGTGTGAAACAGTTTTTAAAATAAAGTGTCAGGCTTTCTTCGGGATAATAGCGTGCCGGGGAAAGTTAATGGTGAAGGTGGTTCCTTTATTTAACTTACTGGTAAAATGTATAGTACCGTTAAGCAACTCAAGGTATTTCTTTACAATATTCAACCCTAAACCCGTGCCCTGAATATTTTCCACATTGCGTGCGCGGAAAAACTCGGTAAATAAATTTTTCTGCTCATCTTCA
>CAIWVW010000137.1 GCA_903916255.1 uncultured Bacteroidota bacterium | reverse complement strand
AAGACAATTTTCAACTGGAATATAGTTGATATTTAAAAAAATATTACCTTTGCAGCCCTTTAAAGAAAAAAACAAGTTAAAAACGGAAAACATGTACGCAATTGTAGACATAGCTGGCCAACAGCACAAAGTATCCAGAAAACAAAAAATCTATGTGCACCGCCTGAAGGCAGCCGAAGGAAGCCAGGTAGAATTTAATAAGGTTTTGCTTGTAGATAACGAAGGCGCCGTTAGCGTTGGGATGCCATTTGTAGACGGAACCCGTGTGGCCGCTAAGGTTATAGCCCATGTAAAAGACGATAAAGTCCTCGTTTTTAAGAAAAAACGCAGGAAAGGTTACAAAAAACTGAATGGCCACCGCCAATATTTAACCGAATTGCTTATTCATGGCATTTTTGGTAAAGGTGAAGCCGTTGTAGAGGTTGAAGAAAAACAAAAGGTAATTGTAAATCCGGTTGAGGATGATACAGTTGATGGAATCGACGAAAACACGGAAGAAGTAGTGGAAGAAGCGCCAAAGAAGAAGAAAAAAGCAGCTGCCCCAAAAGCTAAGAAAGTAAAAGAAGAAGTGGCAGAAGAAGCGCCTGCAAAAAAGAAAGCAGCTCCCCGTAAAAAATCAAAAGAATAATATTAATCATTAAAGACTAAGTAGTCATGGCACACAAGAAAGGTGTTGGTAGTTCAAAGAACGGTAGAGAATCACACGGACAACGCTTAGGCGTTAAAATATTCGGCGGGCAGGAAGCCATTGCCGGAAACGTAATTATCCGCCAGCGCGGAACCGCTTACCATCCCGGTAAAAATGTTGGTATCGGAAAGGACCATACCATTTATGCATTGGTTGACGGAACCGTAAAGTTCACCACCAAAAGGCATGACAGGCGTTATGTGGCCATTGTACCTACAGGTGAAGTGCAAGTTGATTTGGGTGCACAACATGGTGTACGGACCAAAGCATCCTCTAAAAAGGCTGCTCCTGCCGCTGAAACCCCTTCGGAAGAAGCCCAAGCGTAACTTATACCCTATCCTATATGAATCCCTCCCGGCTGTAAATGTCGGGAGGGATTTTTTTATGCCTTTCCTTATATGTAAATGATGTAACTTATTCCGGAAGTTGTGTAATACACGCCCACCTGAATGGTAACACTTTCGCAGTGTGAAAATTATTTCATACTAAATAAACAACATTATGACAGACACAAGCTATTTTTGGGGAATGCACTGGGTTTGGTGGTTTCTATGGGTTATCATGCTTTTCTGGATATTCGCTTTACCCTATGATATCCCGGGGCAGCGAAGGAAGAAAGACTCCCCGTTGGATATATTACGAAAGCGTTTTGCTGCGGGAGAAATCCAAACCGAAGAATACAACGAGAAGAAAAAGATTCTGGAAACTGATTTGGCTAAAAGCTAATCTTGTTTCACCTTTCCATTTTTTAACCTCTGAAAGCCCGGATTGCCGGGCTTTTTAATTCTATAGCAGTTTTCAGAATTTTCAAACAAGTGAAATGTGTAACATTTTCAGGGAGATGTATAATGCCTTTACTATCGAATAACTACAGTTTTACATCAAAATTATTTATCACCCTTTTTACTTATAAAATATGAAAGCATTAGTGTATCACGGCCCGGGCAAAAAGGCTTGGGAAGAAGTTCCAAAACCAATAATAAAAGAACAGACAGATGCGATTGTAAAAATCGTGAAGACCACTATATGCGGAACAGACCTGCATATCATGAAGGGCGACCTTCCTGCGGTTACCGATGGACGGATTATTGGCCACGAAGGAATTGGGATAATAGACGAAGCGGGAAGTGCAGTGGCTAATTACAAGAAAGGCGACCATGTATTAATATCCTGCATTACATCTTGCGGCAAATGCGAAAACTGCAAAAAAGCGATGTATTCGCACTGCGAAAAAGGCGGTTGGATATTGGGAAATTTGATTGACGGCACACAGGCGGAATATGTCCGCATACCCTATGCCGACAACAGCTTATATCCAATACCTGAAGACGCGGATGAGGAGGCAATGGTTATGCTAAGCGATGTGTTGCCTACCGGATTTGAATGTGGCGTGCTAAGCGGAAAAGTAAAACCCGGCGACACCATAGCCATTATAGGTGCAGGCCCGATAGGGATGGCTGCCTTATTGACTTCACAATTTTATTCTCCGGCGGAAATCATTGTAATAGATATGGACGATAATCGCCTGGCGGTTGCAAAGACTTTCGGAGCAACCCATACAATTAACAGTTCCAATGAAAATGCACTTGACAGAGTGATGGGCCTTACCAATGACAAAGGTGTAGATGTTGCTATTGAGGCTGTCGGCATAGTGCCAACGTTTGAATTATGCGAGTCAATTGTAGGCGCTGGCGGACATATAGCCAATATAGGAGTTCATGGAAAAAGTGTTACCCTTCATTTGGAAACATTATGGTCGAAAAATTTAACTATCACTACACACCTTGTTGATACAGTTACTATACCGATGCTTTTTAAAACTGTTCAAGGGAAGAAAATCGACCCTAAAAAGTTGATAACGCACCGCTTTAAATTAGACCAGATAATGGAGGCGTATGAAGCATTCGGCAATGCCGCAAAAGAAAAAACCCTGAAAGTAATATTAACTAACAAGGAAGAATTTACAAACAGGAAATCCTACCAAAGCAACAACTAGGCGATGAAAAAGATAATTGGAGTTGGCTTGCTTGCCGGTATTGTTTTATTAATCTTGAGCATTGCTGGGTTATACATCACCGTTTGGTTTTTCCCGGGCCTTGCCCAGCAATATTTCGACCCTGCATTTACAAATGAATCCGGGAGGTATTTGCTTTATTTTATCCATCCATTTATTATAGGTATAGCATTGTCGTGGTT
>CAIWVW010000136.1 GCA_903916255.1 uncultured Bacteroidota bacterium | reverse complement strand
GAAGAATAGAGTTATTTATTTAGTACTGCGTCTTTATTTTTATCACTTTATGAGTTTGGATCATAACTCATAACTTATAACTCATAACTTTGTTACATGAATATCGGAATAGTATGTTACCCTACCTTTGGCGGAAGCGGCGTTGTAGCTACGGAACTGGGCAAGGCGCTTGCCGAAGAAGGCCATAAGGTCCACTTTATTAGCTACGACCAGCCGGTACGGTTGAATGTATTTACCAATAACTTATTCTATCACGAAGTTTCGGTTTCCAATTACCCATTATTCGATTATCCGCCTTACGAATTGGCCCTTGCCAATAAAATTGTGGAAGTTGCCAAATACACCAAACTGGATGTATTGCATGTACATTATGCAGTGCCACATGCGGCAGCGGCATATATGGCGCAACAAATACTGGCGGATGAAAACATACACCTTCCCTTTATTACCACCCTGCACGGAACTGACATTACGTTGGTTGGGAAGGACGCCAGTTTTGAAGCGGCTATTTCATTTGTAATTAACCGCTCTGATGCCGTTACATCCGTTTCGGAAAGCCTGAAACAAGATACATACAAGTATTTTAAGAGGGTAAAAAGGGATATTGAAGTCATTCCAAATTTTATTTGTCCGGAGGATTATGTATTTCCTAACTCCCATGAAATGCGCCGGAAATATGCCGGGGATGATGAAAAGATATTGATGCATGTCTCCAATTTCCGGAAAGTGAAACGGGTGGAAGATGTGTTACGCACCTTTGATATTGTCCGTAAAAAAATCCCTGCACGCCTTATCCTTATTGGCGACGGGCCGGAGCGCAGCAATATTGAAAAACTCTGCCGCGAACTGGACACCTGTTCCCAAATTACATCTATGGGGAAAGTAAGTGAACCGGGAAGTTTCCTAAGCATAGCCGATTTATTTGTATTGCCCTCGGAAACGGAAAGTTTCGGATTAGCGGCTTTGGAGGCCATGGCTGCCGGAGTGCCTGTCATTTCAACAAATACAGGCGGTCTGCCCGAAATTAACCTGCAGGGTTATTCGGGTATGCTAAGCAATGTAGGTGATGTGCAAGATATGGGTAAAAATGCCCTATATATATTGGAAGACGAAGCCCGCTTAGGCCAATTCAAACATAATGCACAAATGCAGGCGCAGAAGTTTCATATCGATAAGATATTGCCACTTTACGAGGAACTCTATCGTAAAGTGCAAATGAAGAATGAAAAATGAGTTTCTGATTCTTTAAAACACATCTATCTAAATAGGAATCGATATTCCTTTATATGTCGCCCCTACGGGGCTTTGCTCATAGGTTTTCCTAAACTACAGGCTAAAAATGCCCCTATAAATCCCGTAGGGATGTGATTTTGGTAGCAATTTAAACATCAAACAACATTCAAGCCCCGGCGGGGCGGCATATTGTCCTAGCATCTACTTTATAAAAAAAAGAAATGTCTATTTACTTCTTCCAATCCTCCGGGCTCTTTAGCCAATCAGCAAGGGTTTTTAAATCCTTTTCTGTGATATAGTTTGTTTCAGCAGCACGCTCAACCAAGGTTGGGTAATCGCACAATGAAACGCAAATCAATTTGGCTTTTTTGAAATTTTCTTCCGAAACTTTGAGGTTGTAGTTGAAGATGGAAGCTACGCCTTTTACCGTACATTTTTCCTTCCGCAAAGCCTCTACAGCTTTAATGGTGCTGCCCCCGGTGGAAACTAAATCTTCTATCACCACTACCGATTGTCCGGCAGTTATTTCCCCTTCAATCAGGTTTCCCGCCCCGTGCTTTTTAGCTTCGCTGCGCACATAAACAAATGGAAGGCCCAAATCCTGGGCAACCAATACGCCATGCGCTATACCTCCCGTTGCAACACCGGCTATCACATCCGGCTTGCCAAACTGCTCGTTAACGGCTGAAACGAACTGCTGGCGCAGGTAGGTACGTATTTTAGGGCTGGAAAGCGTTTTACGGTTATCGCAATATATAGGTGACTTAATTCCTGATGCCCAAGTGAACGGTTTATCAGGTTGAAGCATTACTGCTTTGATTTGAAGTAAAAAATCGGCAACTTTGCGGGCTGAATCCCTGTTATTAATCATGCTGCAAATGTATAAAGTTTATTACAACGATAGAGTTATTCTTTTTGGAAATATTAAAAAAGATATTCCGAAAGGAAAGGGAATTAAAATATTTTTATATCCCGAAGAAAGTGTTTCCTCTATTTGGAAAAAGTTCAAAAAGAACGGGAAACTAAAACAAGCATACATAATTGGTAATGAAAGGAAAATACTAAAAGAGACGATTGCGCTTTTCAACCTTGTGAAAGCAGGAGGCGGGCTGGTTAAAAATGCATCGGGGGAATATCTTTTAATATTCCGCAATAAAAAATGGGATTTGCCTAAAGGGAAGTTGGAGAAAAGGGAAACAGCCCGGACAGGTGCTAAAAGGGAAGTGGAAGAAGAATGCGGAATTAAAGGGGTTAAAATTGCAAGCCCCTTGCAGGAGACTTACCACATATATGAAATGCAGGGAAAATTAAACATTAAGCAAACCAAATGGTTTAACATGACCTATGCAGGGGTTCAAAAGACCAAACCTCAAAAGGAAGAAGGCATTGCAAAAGCGGTGTGGGTAAAAAAAGCAGGTATTACCAAGTTACATAAAAACATGTACCCTTCCATTGCAGATATATTGATAAATAAGAAGATATTAATCAGTAAAAAGAAATAGAATTATCATAATCCACTATCTATTAATTTCATAGATTTGCAATTATAAACCTACTTACATGAAAACATTATTTGCAGCCATCTTATTCAGCGCAATGAGTTTTGGAGCTTTTGCTCAACAAGCCACCCAAGTTCCCAGTAAACTAAACTCTCCAACCAGAATGAATCAGGCTCCTGTTCAGGCCGACAGCTACCGTTGCCCTATATGCGGATATACCGGAACCAAAGCAGGAGATTGCCCAAAAGATAAGGTAGCGCTGGTGAAAGTGGGCGATTATTATTGCCCTGAATGCTATATGACCGCCAAGAAAGCCGGCAAATGCACCATGTGTGGGGTAGATATGAAAAAGATGGTGCCTGCAACAGCATCTACCACTAAGAAATAGGCTTTTCTTCTTTTTTATTTAGGAACTCTTTAATGAGCAGGGCATTTTTTCCGCCTATCAATTTCGCTATGTCTTCTTGCGAAGCATTGCTTATTCGTTCTAAAGAACCGAAATGGGTGAGCAATTTTTCGGTGGTTTTCTCTCCTACTCCTTTAATATCGGTAAGCGCCGATTTAATAGCGCTTTTGCTCCTGCGTTTTCTGTGGTGTGTAATACCAAAACGGTGAGCTTCATCCCTAATTTGCTGGATAATTTTTAAAGTTTGGGAGCGTTTATCCAAATATAACGGAATCGGGTCATCAGGGAAAAAGATTTCCTCCAATCGTTTGGCAATTCCTATTACGGCCACTTTATTTTCCAATCCTAATTTAGTAAGGCTCTCCATAGCCGAGCTTAATTGCCCCTTGCCACCATCTATCACTATAAGTTGCGGTAAGGGTTCATTTTCATCTACAGCACGCTTATACCTTCGATATATCACCTCTTCCATAGATGCAAAATCATCAGGGCCTTCCACGGTTTTAATATTAAAATGGCGGTAATCGCGCTTACTGGGCTTGCCATCCTTAAATACCGTCATCGCCGCCACGGGAAAGGCTCCTTGTATATTTGAATTATCAAAACATTCAATATGTGCGGGCAGTTCCTTCAACCTCAAATCCTTTTTCATTTGTTCCAAAAGGGCCTCTGTTTTAGTCTTTGGCGATTTAAGGTTTTCCTGCATTTCTTTTTCCTTCATGTAATAGCGAAGGTTGTTTTCCGATAATTCCAATAATCTTTTCTTGTCTCCTTTTTGAGGCACAAAAAATGTGGCATCAGGCACTTCTGCTTCGGTTTCAAATGGAATAATTATTTCCGGCGAATGGCTTTCAAAGCGTAGCCTTAACTCTGCAATTCCTAATAAAAGCAATTCTTCCGGGGTTTCTTCCAGTTTTTTACTCAACTCAATCGTATGTGATTGGACAATGGCTCCATTCATCACTTTCAAATAATTCACATAGCCGCTTTTTTCATCGGTAAGTATGCTGAATACATCCACATTATCTATTGTTGGGCTCACCACCATTGATTTGCTTTGGTATTTTTCCAGCATTTCCATCCGTTCCTTTAGTTCATGGGCTTTTTCAAATTCCAGATTGGCCGCATGTTTTTCAATTTCCTCTTTTAAAAAACGAATGGAACCTTGTATGTTTCCTTTTACTATTTGCCGGATGTGCGCAATGGAAGCATCATAATCTTCCTTGCTCTGTAACCCTTCGCAAGGGCCTTTGCAATTTCCCAAATGATACTCCAAACACTTTTTGAATTTCCTTTTTTGTATATTTTCTTCGGTAAGGTTCAAGTTGCAGGTGCGTAATGGATAAAGCCTTCTTACCAATTCCAGCATAGCATACATAACCTTTACAGAAGCATAGGGGCCGAAATATTCCGAACCGTCTTTTATAACCTTACGGGTAGAAAATATGCGCGGGAATGGTTCTTTTTTTAGGCATATCCATGGGTAAGTCTTATCATCCTTCAGCATTACATTGTAGCGCGGCTGGTGCTTTTTTATTAGGCTATTTTCAAGCAACAGCGCATCCCATTCCGTTTTTACAACTATGTAATTAATCTTTTCTATACGCCTAACCAGCATATAAAGCTTGCCGGTATCATGATTCTTTTGAAAATAAGAACTGACTCTTTTCTTCAAATTTTTAGCCTTACCAACATAAATAATAACCCCGTCTTTATCATAATATTGATAAACGCCCGGAGAGTCGGGGAGCGAACCAAGAGTGGCGCGAAGGCTTTCTTTAATTTCCATTAACTACAAAAATAGATAAAATTTATAGGGTCTTTGCCTTGTAATATACTATGAAATTCTACTTTTGCACCCCTCATCCTGCCCACTCCCCATAACTGGGCGAGGGTGAGAACGAACGGAGAGGTGGCAGAGTGGTCGAATGCGACAGTCTCGAAAACTGCTGTACCTTCACGGGTACCGAGGGTTCGAATCCCTCCCTCTCCGCCTTCCAAAGAATAATCTATTATTTATTCCTGCTTTTCCCATTTTCTTTTCTTTGGCACCAACAGCCCATAGAGCTTTCAAGAAAACGTTTTAGTATTTATTATTTTCTCTTAACAGGCAAGGTTTACTCTTTTCTAACAGCAAATAAAAAAGGAGCACATTTCTGTGCTCCTTTTTTAGTATAAAGTAGAAAGTGCAAAGTAAAAGTTATTGCCGGGACTTTCAACTTTACACTTTCACCTTTTTACTCAGTTTGTTTTCACCACCTTTTTCTGGCTCACCAAATTACCATCTTTATCCAATATTCGGATTAAATAAATTCCGTTGGGTTGGTCAGAGATGTTAATAGTGGATTGTGAGTCGTGGATGGTGGATTTGGAATACACCTTTTGTCCCAATACACTATATATTTCAACGGACCACCCGTCTGCCGACGAGGCAGGCTGACCACTGACCACCGACCACTGGATTGTAAATTGTCCTGTATTCGGATTCGGGTAAAGGGTAATGTTGTCCACCGTTGCACAACATGCAGACGGCGGAGTTTGTTCCGGGGTATCGTCTCCCTTTACGCCGGGCAATGCATCCGGACAGGCCACCGTTACGCTGTTGGTTGCACTGCAACTGCGGGAAT
>CAIWVW010000135.1 GCA_903916255.1 uncultured Bacteroidota bacterium | reverse complement strand
GTTATTTGCAGTTGGGGTTCTCGCCCAAAACCCGCCCGGGAAATTATGCATAAATGGAAGGCCAGCCAGGGCGCCATTACACACGATGATTTTGAGAAGGAACTGCATTTGTGGTATGCCAGAGACAAAGGGGTAACCACCATAAATGAATTGGTGAGCCAGCTTGTCCATTGCAAAAAGAAAACCAGCGAGGTTCTTTCGGCTGAAGTTTAAAACACGTCATTAAAGCAAAGCCTTAGCTTCAGGCTTTCTTTGGAATGATACTGTGCCGGGGAAAAGTAATGATGAAGGTGGTACCTTTATTTAACTTACTGGTAAAATGTATAGTGCCGTTAAGCAACTCAAGGTATTTCTTTACAATATTCAACCCTAAACCCGTGCCCTGAATATTTTCCACATTGCGTGCGCGGAAAAACTCGGTAAATAAATTTTTCTGCTCATCTTCAGGAATGCCCATGCCGCTATCCTTTACTGTAATAGATACGGAGCCATTATTGACATTCGACGTCAGGAATATTTCTTTTCCTTCTGTGGAATATTTGCTGGCATTCGAGAGAAGGTTCAGCAGTACGTTTCTCAGAATTTTTTTTGAATTTTCAATAGTATCCTCGCCGGAATGTTTGTATACAATCTTCTGTTTTTTCTGATTTACCATTCCTTCCATTTCCTCCACCACGGTTCTTAAAAATGCAGGGAGGTGGATTTCCTCTTTCTCCGCTTCAACACCGCCTTTTTCAAGTTGCGAAAGCGAAAGAAAATCATTCAGAATTGCCGTAAGGTTTTTAACCGAGGAATTAATGCGGTTTATATGTTTTAATTTATTTTCTTCCTGTCCCGGGTCTTTATAATGTTCCAATAAAGCCAAACTGGATAATATGGTAGCTAACGGTGTGCGAAACTCATGCGATGCCATGGAAACAAAACGCGATTTCATTTCATTCATGGCCCTTTCGCGTTGCAGCGAATTGGTCAGTTCAATTGTGCGCTCCCTTACCTTTTTTTCCAGCTCTAAAGCCATTTTATCCTTTTCAGTATGCTCTTTTTGAAGGCGTATATAATCAGTTACATCTTCCACCCGGTGTATGATATAAATGACTTCATTTTTAGCATTTAGCACAGGTGTATTCAGCGGACTCCAGAATCTTTCCTCAAAAGTGCCATCGGGCCTGCGGATATCATATTTCTGAACCGCCATGGTATGGGCGGTTTTATTTTTCAAAACAGAATTTAATGATGCATGCAGGTTAGAAACACCATCGGCTGCAAGGTCAGCAGGGTTATCCGGAAATACTTCAAACAAATACCTGCCGACAATTTCGTGCCGTTTAGTCATAGTGGCAGACGCATAAGCGTTGTTCACCGCAATTATTGTCAAATCGGGGGAAAGCGCCAGGTATAAACCGGGCGTCGTTTCAAATAAAACTCTGAAATCAACCTCTTGTTCCAATTAACGATATTTTTTTAGGACAAAAATGCTTCTTAAATACAAAAGTAACAAAAAACAGAAAGCCCCGGAAAGGGGCTTTCTAAAATGGGTTGCCTGATTTAATTTTGTTTTAATCAGGCCGAATGACAAACGGCTGATTATCTGTGGTCTTCGTGATAACGGTAGCCTAGTGCCGCCTTTAATGAGCCAATGGCTGCCCGTGTGTCTCTCATGGCTGCCATTTTGTGTCCGCCAAAATCATCAGGTGCATGTTGCATGTAATCAAGTGCATCGTACATGTCATCGATTGCCTTTTCAATGCGCGGATGTTTTTTAGCTTCGTTTTGTTTTTCGATGCTGGTGAAAGCTGTGGTGGCTAATACACCGCTTGCAAATGCCAGTACTACGCCGGCTGCTACTAATTTCTTTTTCATGGGAAGTAATTTTGGTTGGTTAATAAGTTAGAGTTTAAGAACAAATATAGGGTTTAAATTGATAGGAAAATATTTTTTCAGAGGAAGTAAAGGAGAGGATTTTTGAAAACTAAAAAGCCCCTAAGCAGGGGCTTTTTAAGTTGACCGACCTGGGCTCGAACCAGGACTCTTCTCCTCCAAAGGGAGACGTGTTGCCAGTTACACCATCGGTCAATTACTGGGCTTCCTTTTTTTCAAAAGGAGCGCAAAGATAAAAATTATTATAATTGGTTGGGCTAAATGCTTTCAAGGCTTTATTATTCATTAAAAATTGCACTTCCAATTCGTACCATATTGCTGCCTTCCTCAATAGCTATTTTATAATCGCCGGTCATACCCATAGAAAGGTGCTTGAAGCCGAAAGCCTTTTCATATTTCTTATAAAAATTAGCTAATGACCTGAACTCCAGTCTTACTTGTTCCATATTCGGTGTGTTGGTTGCCATACCCATAACCCCTGTTATCTTAATGTTTGGAAATTTTTGG
>CAIWVW010000134.1 GCA_903916255.1 uncultured Bacteroidota bacterium | reverse complement strand
TTCAGAAGGTTGACATTGTGAAATAGGATATTGGATTTAATAATGGAAAACCCTGACGGTAAACGTCAGGGTTTTTTGTTTCGGCCTAATGGGTATTCGCCGATTAAATAACTTATTCAACGGAAATATTCGGTGAATAATTACATACTAAAAAAGGACCGGGCGTAGGAAGGAGCACGAATTATGGGCTGGCGATATCGAATTGAAAGTCTTTATGGATATTAGAAAGTAATAATGAGATATTAATAATAGAAAACAGTAAAAGGGAAGAAGTAATTCTTCCCTTTTACCGTTTTTGTTAATTTACTTGGCGCGTTTACCTAAAATATAGCAAATACCTAAAGTAGTATTTAAGGTTGTTATGTCTGCCAAATGAGGTGTCCCTTGGTAATAGAAAACAGGTGAAATATCTAAAAATTGTCCTTGATTTGTACCTGTTACATCAATATTCCCCTGTATGGATATTTTTGTTGTAAATTGAAAACCTATACATAGTCCTGCGTCATAGCCAAACATTGGTGTTGTAGTATTTCCAAAATAGAAATCTTCAGTAATATTTTTCGAAAGATTAGAGGTGTAATTCGCTACTATATAAGTTGAAACATTCCCATAAATAAGTGGGCAGTGAAAAAGTATAATTCCTCCTGAAGCCCTGGCATTAAAATATAATTTGTGGATTCTTACTTTTTCAGTCAAACCTATTAAAAAGGTATAGGCTTTATAAGAGAAATTACCTGTGTTATGAAGTTCCAAGCTATAAACTGTAGCATATGAACCTTCAGTATTTGCGGCAACTAATAGGTTAGATAATCCAATTGGATTATCTAATAGAAACGTATTAACACTGAAGAATAATTTATCTTTATATACAGGAAAGTCGGCATTTATATTTATTGAATATCCATTCTCAGCATAGTCTGAAATTCTATTTGAAACATTAAATGTACCATTATATCCCAGCAACGGGATAGATGTTCCGCCGTTAATAGATAATTCTATTGGGCCATTTTGTTGGTTAATACTTATATCATCCGGTATTTTTTCAGGAGGATTATAAAATTCTTTTGTTCCATCTTTATACCGAACATAGTTCACAGAATATGTGCTAATATGAAAGTGATGTTTAGCTGTATCGCCCCAATATTTGAAATTGATATTATCTCCTACGAATAAAATATGGCATGCGAATCTATTACCAATTCTGGTGACAATAGTATCTTGACCGCGGCAAACTAAAAAGCTGAAAATAAAAAGGGTGAGGCAGAGAGTAAATTTCTTCATCTGTAATAATATTAAGGACAAAAGTATAATATTTAATACAAGTGCTTATTTGTTTTCTTCATCTCCCCACCTCCAAAACCTCCTCCTCTTTCCTTATTAATTGCCTGCCGGGCTCCGGCTGGTCGAAGAGTACCACGATGCTTCCCACCAGTTGTTCGCGTTTAATATGATTGGAGTTATTGTATTCGTCGGTTATTAAAATGGAGTGTTCATCGGCCATGGTAATCCATCCGGTAATGGTTACAATTCCCGTTACGGAGAGGTTGGCTGTTACTTTGCAATATTTGTTTAAAAAGAGGTATGACACGGTACTATTCAGGTTAACAGGTTTAGGATTTAAAGTTAGTAACGATAGGTGTAAGCGGCTTTTTATGCTACAATTTGTAGTTGAAAGTTGTCGACATTTTCCATATCATTTTCAGGCTTCATTTTTGCTTTTGGCAACCGCTTCATCAAAATCATTTCTATACGGCTGATTTCATTGCGCATTGAATCGCGCCAGCGCAGATAATATTCAGAAACGGTTTCCCGGTTGTGCATTTTCGACCGCTTATGAAGGCGTTTATATTCCGTTTGAAATGTTTCGTAGGCGTCGTACAATGTTTTCAGATACTCCTGTAGTGCTTCCAGTTGTTTCATAGTGTGTGTATTTAGGTTGTCGTTCATAGTTTATTGTTCCAAAGTGTTTCGCCCAATCGGCTGCCAATGCCCTTTAGCCCCTCGTTGCCTGCATCTATTAAAAAGGGCATTTCATTTATATTGAAGTGGGTGTATGCCCATTCGCTCACGGCATTTACGGCATAGCGCCATTGGGCGGTGTAAGAGAGTGAACTCCAATTCTCGGGGAAAGCCAGTTTTTTTAATCCGGTTATGTGTTCAAACAGGGTAACCCAATCAGGGTTTTTAGGAATACGCTTGTTGGCGCTTATGAACTGCACAAAAAGGGTGTATTTTTCCTTCGGGGTTAATTGCGAAATGCCATCTTTTTCGTGTTTCGAAGTAAATTTTTTCTCCCTGTGTTTTTTTGTATGCAAGTTCATCAGGTTGCCTATAAACCTTGGCGACACATGCGGGCGCAAATTTTCAGCGTTGGGTAATTCGCAAGCTGCATAGCGTGAAAAGGCTTCCGAAAAAGTGTCGACATACATCCAGCCTTGTTTTTTATAGACTTCCTTCAGGAATATTTTTGTTTCACTTGCCGATAATTTCACTTCTTTACCGATTATAAAAAAGGAATCTAACAGCAACTGTGCAAGTTCTTTTTCGGTGAGTGATGCTATTTTGGGCCTGTTGTTTTCCATAAGTCAGTTTATCTCTATTGATAATTTCCTGTTTCCGCCAATTGTTCTATCGCCGATTTTTTCAATGCTTTGGGTTGTTCGGGTATATGTTCGTCCTGCCATATTTTTTTACGCAAGTAGCCAAGGGGGTTCTTCCGGAACTGCCTTTCGGGTGTGGCAGCCACGTATGCCGGCAGTTTTTTGAAGATGAGCTCTTTCTCTTTTTCGGTAAGCGTTTTCCATTTTAATGCGCAGCTTATTTTTTCGGTAGGTTTGTCATAGATTTTCCAGAATTCTTCAAACGGATATTTTTCTTCCGCCAGTTTCAACCCCGGAATTGTTACTGTACTTTCCGGTTTTGTTTCCGGCCTTCCACCGAGTTTGCCGTTTATATGGCGGCTTCCAACAAAACGGTTTCGTTTCACCATTTCCTGCTCCAGCCGCTCATTATACCACATTCCGTTTTCATCCGTTTTAAATTTCGTTTTCAAATCCGCCGAAACAGTGCCCACCAATAACTTGATGGTATCTTCACTAAGCCTGCCGTTATGGTGCATGTAGGAAAGCAACGTAATGTATTTTCCGCGGTCTTCAAACGACATGATGAGTGTGCCCAAAAGGAAATCGGAGGTGTAAAAGAGAAATGCAGGGTCTTTTGCCATGTTTCATTTCTTTTTCTTCCGGTTACTTAGCCATAGTATGAATTCTTCCCAACTGAATAAAAGCAACATCCAGCCGACCAGCAGCAGCCCCGCGTATTCCGATAGGTGGATAGGTTCCATAGTGTTTTATTTTTTCAAGCTTCTATATAGGGTTGATACATTCCTCCGGGCAAAAAATCCTTCACATCCAGTATCTCTTTATCTTCTTCCACTTTTTGTTTCCGTTTTTTTTTCACTGGCGGAGTTCCGTTGAAAGGATAATATTTCGTTTCGCTTCGGCTAAGTTCCAGAACCCGCTCACGGCTTATTTCGCCTTTTTCGTACAATGCGCCCAGCAAGGTGCGCAGCTGCAGGCGAGTAACAACCCGTTGAAATTGGTTGTGGAGGCGTGTAAGGGTAATCCCTTCTTCATGTTGGTCTACAATGGCCTTTACTTGTCGGCGTGTTTCCATTCGTATCATAGTGTGTTTATTAAAAGTGTATTTGCATGGTGAATATCCAGATGCCTATACTGAAGCCCAGCAAGAGCACTTTTGCCTGACAGGCTTCGCATTTTCCGGTAGCCAGGAATGGCATGGGAACAAGGTAAAATATCGTTCCTTTGTATTTAGAAAATAATATCATTTTAGTTGTAGATTAAAGTTAGTACGGTAATCAGTATTCCGGCTGCGGCTACTATCCATAAAGGATTGAAGTCGGGATTGCTGTTTATTTCATAGGAACCGTTTGTATAATTAAATTCGTAGAGTCGCATAATTCGGTAGTTAGTGAATAGTGGTTAGTGGTTAGCGGGCGGTTGTGG
Source organism: uncultured Bacteroidota bacterium (assembly GCA_903916255.1). Lineage (GTDB taxonomy): Bacteria > Bacteroidota > Bacteroidia > JABEUT01 > JABEUT01 > JABEUT01. Next base: position 40,577 of record CAIWVW010000134.1, on the reverse strand, counting down.
TGTTTGGCTATCCACTATCCACTTACCACTATCCATTACTTCGTACATCGTATCCTGAAACATTACTTTTTCCTTACCGGGTTCCCAGTATATCTGTCCGAAATGCTTCAGGACCTTCTGTTCTTCATCGGCAAGGCCGTCATCAAAGGCTTTAAGGCTTGTGTTTGCCAGCAGGTAACTATAAAGGAATTCGTCGGCAGGCAGGCTTTGCCACTTTGCCATAAATGTGTCCTGTTCTGTTTGTCCGTTAGGGTATGTTATCATAATTTGAAGCACTTGTTTTAGTTGTGAATTGTGAGTAGATTTAATTCACCGGTATCACTCAGCATTTGTATTTAATTGTTTTGCAGGTGTTCTATTATTTTGCAAAGCCCGTATACGCCGTAGGGATGAGGTGTAATTATTTTCGCGTCGTGCATTATAATGTTGTCTTCAGTTTTATCGGACGAACCGATTATGGCGGGTTGTTGAATTCCATCCGGGGTAAAGCTGTTCAGCAGGGAATCTCTTTTCGGGTTGGGGTTGTTTGGTGCTGTATTCATATGTGTTATTTAATTTTCAGTTTAGTTAATCGGGTTTTTGTGGAAAATGAGCCAGGTTAGCCAGCCGAGGGCCAGTAATTCTGTGGCTATAATCAGCAGCAGAATAGTTTGGAGGCTGATTCCTTTGCGTGGAATGATTCCTAATAGTTTTAATCCGTTCAGCATTTTATTTTAGTTTTATATTTTTGATAATTGCTTTTTATTTTCCCGCTTTGTTTCTTTCATATATTTCAGAATTACTTTCAACGCTGCCGGATTCTTAGCCAGGCGTTCCGGATAATATTTTGCCCATTGGTAAAGGGAACTACTTACTTTGAAGGACATGTCTAAAACGTCTAATAATCAGACAAAATCACACACAATTTCAGGCGTCTAAAAAACCGTATAAATGTGTCTATTAACAATCGAAAAAATTACGAAAAATGAAAAGTCTATATTACCTTATTAGGTATCGTATATTTGTGATAATAAACTTTATTAAAAACATACTTATGGATGAAAGAAAGGACATATCAGTATTTTTATCTTCTGCTCCCTTATATTCCGAAAAGGAAGTTGGCGGCTTTACAGACAAAACACATTTCTGTATTCCCTTTAAGTTTCATTGTGATATATGTCAAGGGCAGGAAGGCTTTGAGCTTTTTATACCTCATGCGAATACATCAGGGCAAAACGGATTCACCCAATACTCTTATAACTCTGGGAACGTTTCAAGTACCGTTACTGCTCAAATCTATTATGGATTATGCCAAAATTGTAAGCAGTACAAAATGACTATGATTTTACAAATAAAAAAGGACACTGTTTATGACAAAGGTGTAACCCCACCGAAATTGATTACTTCAATTACAACCGTGCAGAAGATTGGGCAATATCCTAAGTTTAATTTAGAACCGCCATTTTACGTTAAAAAATTCTTAATGTCCGAAGAATTAAAAATGTATAAGTATGCTAAAATTTGTCATTATGATGGTTTTGGTATTGCTTCCTATGCTTATCTAAGAAGGGTTTTAGAGGATGTCGCAAAACGGATATTAATTGCGCAACAAACAGCCGAATGTAATGAAATTTTAAAACAATATGCAATAGATTTTAAAACAACCCCGCTAATGGATAAAATGGATAACTTTCTTCCATTAGGCGCAAGGCGTAAAGATATTGAGGTTAATACGTTCTCTTTGCTATATGCAAAACTTTCAGATGGAGTACACTCTAAAAAGGAAGATGAATGTAATACTATTCCTATTGATGGTAAATACAAGGCTGCAAAGGATATTTTTGATTTGTTTGATTATTTATTAGAGTGTTTTGTGAATGATGGTGAACACAAAAGGATAGCACAAAGTATTGCCAAGAAATTAAATGATGATAACACATATAAACAATAAAACAAACATTACTTAGTTATCACAGTCCTTATAATAGAATTATGACAAATATTAAGAACATATTTAACTTTAAATCCGTAATTGAATTACTGGATTACTTTAAGGATGAAAAAACCTGTATTTCATTTTACGAGCAAGTAAGGTGGAACGGTCAGCCCGTGTGTCCTCATTGTGGCAGTTTCAAAACACCGTACAGAACTGCAAAAGGTTTCAAGTGTTCTGAAAAACTTTGTCATAAGAAGTTCACCGTTAAAGTCGGTACAATCTTTGAGCAAAGCCATATCCCATTGCGTACATGGTTTGCCGCTATCTACTTGCAGACAGCACACAAAAAGGGAATCTCATCTTTGCAACTTAGCAGGGATTTAAACATAACACAGAAAACAGCGTGGTATTTATTGCACCGTATCAGGGAAATGCTAAGGGCAAAAGAACCTGTAATGCTCAAGGGTACTGTTGAAGCGGATGAGACCTATGTAGGAGGCAGGGATAAGAACCGCCATAAACACAAAAGAAAAGGTGTTACAGGGGTAGGGGACAAAATTGCAATGCTCGGATTAGTGGAAAGAGGCGGCAGGGTTTATGCTCAAAGAATTAAAGCCCCGACACGGGAAGTTATTTCGCCAGTAATAACAGAGCATATTGAATTGGGCTCAAATCTGCATACGGATGAACATGGGGCTTATATTGAAGTAGGGAAAAAGTATAACCATAAATCCGTTAGGCATATCTTACAGATTTATGTTGATGGGGATGTAACTACAAACACAATAGAGGGCTTTTGGGCTAACCTTAAACGGGGTATCTATGGAATATACCACTATACAAGCGAAAAGCACATTAACCGCTATTTGGATGAGTTTTGCGCCCGTTATAATACAAGGCACTTGGGAGAGGATGAAAGGTTTGAAAATTTCTTACGACAGTCTGAAAGTAGATTGACTTGGAAAAGATTGGTAGGTTAAGATTAACCTATCTTTGCAGGAGGGTTATTTCTGTCTAACGCTGTCCGGCGATTCAGTTATAGCCCTTTTTGTTATATCAGATTCAATTTCTTTTAGGTCTTTACGAAGGACTTGATATTTTCCAAAAAACTCCTTCATAAACTTATCGGTAACATCAACAGTAGTAAATGCTACTTCACTTCTTGTCGTAGTGGGATATAAAAGCGCAATCCTATTAGGGTTAAGAGGCAGAGAATAATTAATGTAATTATAATGAGCAAACTTATTTCTAAAGTTTATTAATTCTTCAAATGTTTTAAGGAAATAATCATGCTCTTTTAAGAAGTCCTTGTAATGATTTTTCAAGATAAATGTTAATATTTCAAACTTAAACATGAAAGAAAATCTATCCTTTGAAATTACAGAACTCACAAACTCTTGTTGTTTTCGCATGAATTCGTTAAGCCTATCTCTTGAAGAATCTTTTCGAGGGATACCAAAATAATAAACCTGAATAATGGATTCAGTTGTCGTCTCAATGTTTATCATGTAATGAATCACTTTACCTCTGTAAGCAGCACATTTAATATCATGCTCATTGCCAATTTCGGATTCATCTATTAAAGGAAATTCAAATTCCTTCTTTTTATTTTTCTTCCCCATAAAACAAACATACAAATATTATATCTTTGCAAAATGAAGAAGGCTAAGAAAAAAAGTAAATTGGATATTCAGTACCCTATTAACGGGACTTTCTTGGATGTACTGAAAGCATCTGTTAAGCCCGATATAAAAAAGCCCAAAAAGAAAGTCAAAAAAACTGGGGAATAATTTTACAGAATATTTTTATTTAAGCATCATAGCAATATATTTTGCTACGTTTGCATAAATAAAATATGTTAAAGACAGTAATCACTATACCTAATTGTAGGGCAGGACATCTTGTTGATTGGTTAAGGTTCATAATTGATGCACGAAATAAACGTTCAATATTTCGTCGCCATTATATATTTGATTTTACCAATGCAGATTTTTTATGTCCCTTCCATATTGTTTCTTTGGCTTGTGTAATTGAAGAATATAAACAAACTAATAATTCAATTAGTTTCAAATGTTTACCAAAATCCAGTATTGAAAAATTTTTGAAATATTCTAAGTTTGCTTATTATTGGGGAAGCGAATTTGATAAAAACTACTGCCTTAGCCTTCAAACCTATAATAATACCATGCCATTATGGCAACTTAAACCTGAATATGTTGATGCTTTTGGGATTACAATTCAAAATTACTATAAATCCCATTTTACAGGCAAAGATTTAACTTCATTGGGGTTAACTGTTGTTGAGGCTTTAAATAATATTTCAGACCATGCAAATTCACCCATTAGCGGATTTATATCAACTCAGTATATTCCAAATAAATGCAAACTCACAATATCTATATGTGATTTTGGCGTAGGTATTCCTAATAATGTCAATGAATATCTAAATAAAGCAGGGAAACAAAGGTTAAATGATGTTAAAGCCCTTGAAATGGCTTTATTTCAAGGTTTTTCTACGTATTCTAAGCCTCACAATAGAGGTTTTGGGTTAGATAATATCCTTTCTAACGTTAAGGCATCCAATGGAGAAATTGAAATTGTTTCAAATAAAGCGTATTATTCGGAACAAACCGTCAATAATAACGTAAGAAACATGAAAGATAATCTTAGTTTTTCATTTCCCGGCACATATTTGATTATTAAATTTGACACCTCAACCTTTAGAAATATTGAAGCTGAATCCGAACAAGAAATTGACATCATATAATAAAAATCATATTACGTTCATCCAAATATCATACATTTGTATTCACAAAATGTGTAATTTTGTTATCCAATGAAAAAAGAAGTAGTAAAAATAAAAGAAGTAGTATCAGGAACCTCTACAAACATAGAAGGTTATACGCTTTTTGTATTAATGGATAAAATCATTAGTAACGGGGACACTATTGTTCTTTCATTGAAAGATTGTAATATTCTATCAAGTTCTTTCTTAAATTCCTCAATCGGGAGTTTAATTGAAAAACATGGCTTCCATGAAATGAAGGGTAGATTAGTTTTAACAAACTATACTCCTTCTATGGCTGAATATATTGGACACTACATAAGTAGGTTCAAAGAATTGAGCTGTCCAATACCCAGATAACTGTCTTAATATTCTTCCTTAAATTTTACAGGATTTCTAAGTATTGTCTAATATTTAGACAGGAAAATTGTCTATTTTTGAGGTTTAGTCCTTCAATGTAAGTAGTTCCCTTGGTAAATTGTTACCACAGCCATGCCAATTTCCTGAGCAATAGCTATTTGCAGGTCGCGCTCATGTTGTGTCAAACTGCGCATTTGTGTCGTTAGTGTTGGTTTTGTCATTTTTTGTATATATTTGCGTCGTAAATAGGACACAAAAGTAGACAATTATTTGTATTAATGTATAAAAAATAGACAAAAAATATTAACACTGCTATTATCTAATTATGCATCAGGGAGAATATTTAAAAAAGGTTGTAAATAACAGCGGGCTTACTGTAGAGGAGTTTGCAAAGCAATTAAACACTGTAAGGTCGAACATGTATCAGTTGTACAAAAAGGAATATCTGGATGAATTTTATTTAGACAAAATTAGACATATGGGATTGGATTTAGACACGGTGAAGCCCCAAAGAGGAATGGTTAAGGAGCCAAAGCCCGTATATGATAATGAACCTGAAAATCCTATTCCGTTTTATGAGGCGAATGTAACCGGAGGGAATGTAAATAACTTTGGCGAGCAGGTGAAAAACGCTTCTTATTTCCTTACCATTCCGCATTTTAAAGATTGCTCTATTGCTGTTCGTGTAAATGGACACAGCATGTATCCGAAATACTGCAATGGCGATATTGTGGTGTGTAAAAAAATAAATGACCATAGCCATATTCCTTACGGGGAGCCGCATATAGTGGTGCTTGCTGATTATTCTGTGCTGAAGTATATTCATCCTCACCATAGCGATAAAACGATGTACACGCTTAAAAGCGCCAATGAAAAGTTTGAACCCATGGAAATTAAGCGCGAGGATGTACTGGCTGTTTATTTGGTGAGGGGGAAACTGGAATTGACATAAAAATAAAGGAAGCCTTAGTTTTCCAATATTTACTACATTTGCAATCCTTAAAAAGGGGATAAGCAATAAGAGGCAAGCAGTAAGTTATTGACTAGTACCTTATTCCTTACCCTACAATACTAAGATATGGTCCTGTGGCCGAGTGGCTAGGCAGAGGTCTGCAAAACCTTGTACGGCGGTTCGAATCCGCCCGGGACCTCAGGGTAAATTAAAAAGGAGAAGTGAAAGCTTCTCTTTTTTTATTTATAATATGTCGAAAACAGGTAATGAAACTCAGAAAGGCCTGCCGGCATATGCTACAAACAAAGCCATAATCAAGAACGCCGCATTTATGCTTGCATGCATAAATTCCTTGCGCCTGATGTGCGTGTATATGGCACCTGTCATTATTATGCCAATAGCGGTAGCTCCTGCAAAAGTTAGGTAATGCCCATGCCCAAATAATCTCGGTACTATTAGAGATATTCCACTGATAAGTTCTATTGCGGCTATTATTTTAATTATACCCGGCTTAAAATCTTCGGCCCAGGTGCCACCGCTGGCAATAATCTTCTCTTTGCTTTGAAAAAATTTAAAGCTGCCGGTAATTACAAAAATTAAACCGAGCAAGCCTTGTACAATCCATAATGCAATAGTCATTGTGTTTTAATTTTATCATCAAATATATAAATAACTCGGCATACGATATCTTGTGACAAGTTGTTTGAAACAGATTCTGCTTTTGCTTTCGATTATAAAATATTAACAGGATATGCGCGTCTTATTAGTATTTTAGGGTCGTGAATTAATTTTATATAAATCAGAATTGGATATGCACAAGAAGGATACAATTACAATTGCTTCTAAAAGTAAAAACCCGCTAACTGTTAATCGGTTGGGGTATGGAACTATGCGCCTTACGGGTGAAGGCATTTGGGGAGAGCCAAAGAACCGCCCCGAAGCATTACAAATATTAAAAAAGTGCATTGACAGCGGCATTAATTTTATTGATACTGCCGATTATTACGGGGAAGACGTGACCAACCGGTTAATTAAAGAAGCCCTGTATCCATATGCCTCTGATTTGGTGATATGCACCAAAGTGGGTGGTGCGCGCAAGCCCGATAAAAGCTGGGTTCCGTTTAACCGACCGGAGAATTTACGCAGCAGTATTGATAATAATCTCCGGACACTTAAACTGGAACAAATACAAGTGGTGCATTTCAGGGTTATTCATGGAAGCGAAGTTCCATTTAAAGAGTCGATGGATGCGATGTTTGAACTGCAGAAAGAAGGAAAGATTTTGCATGTTGGTGTTAGTAATGTAAGCCCCGAAGAATTGGAAACAGCTATGCAAATGGGCTCTATAGCCACTGTTGAAAATATGTTCGGGCATGCGCAACGCACCTCCGTAAAGCTCATGCATGGCGGAGAAACACGTGGCGGCCATGAAGTTCTTCACATCTGCGAAAAGAATGGAATTCCGTTGGTGCCATACTTCTCTTTATTTCAATCATTACCTAAAAAGGATAGCCGTATTTCGCCCATTGCAAAAAAACATAATGCCTCCGAGGCTCAAATAAATATAGCTTGGTTATTGCATCGTTCCCCATGGATATTGCCGATTCCGGGAACTTCTTCTTTAAAGCATTTGGAAGAGAACCTGAAAGCAGCGGATATTGAATTAAGCGACGAGGATATGAAGATTTTGGAATAAATTTGTCGTTATAATTCTGACAAAGTATGCAAGACATTATTAAAAAATTCAAGTTTAAGGATAGTGCCGTTATTCTTAATGCTCCTGCCGAAATGGCGAAGAAGTTTATAAAACTGGGCTTTAAAACAAATTTTGATAAGAAGGTGAAAAGCACGAATTCCCTTGTTTTTATAAATAACAATAAAGAATATTTCGACTTTTTAAAGAATGGTTTGAAAAATATTGAACCCGATAGTGTTTTGTGGTTTGCTTATCCCAAGGGTACTTCAAAGATTAAAACGGATATAAACCGCGATACTATTCGCGCAACAGGAGAAGAATTTGGCATTACAACAGTAACGGCCATTTCTATTGACGATACCTGGAGCGCTTTACGATTCAGGCCTATAGATAGGGTGGGCAAGTGAGTGAGCGCTGCTGAGCAGGGCTTAGTGGGTATCTGAGAAGAATATTGTTTTTAAATAGTTGGTATTTTTGACCAAAAGAATAAAATATGGTTGCCACAGGTTCTATCATAAATTCAGATACCATTGAATTGGACGTAAAGCAAGGTATCTTTAAAAAGAAATTGATAATTGACAGGCTTGGGGTAACATTCGGAAAAAAGTATGTGCTTTTCAGCGATGTAGAAAGTCTTAGGTACGGGGTTACCAATGTTTCGGTGCATGGTATTCCCACCAGCGTAAATTATACGTTCGATTTTCTTGAAACAAACAATAAAAAATTCCGCATATTCTTTTCGGCAGTCGCACTCAGTAATAAGAGCAAGGCGGAAGCAACAGAAGATAATTCCGAAATCGTTGCTATTTTATGGAAGCATCTTACTTCTAAAGCAGTAAATAAGATGATTGCTGATTTGAATGCGAAAAGAAGTGTTAGGGTAGGAAATTTTGAGATTGAATCGAGCGGAATCCGGATAACATACAGGAAATTCATTTTCAATAAACGGGAAACTCTTCTTCCTTGGGCAGATTGCCTGAAAGGAGTTGGCCCGGGTTACCTATATGTGCAGTCGAACAGCAATAAAAAGATACTGGCTAAAAGCGTGTTTTTACGAACCTGGAACCTGAACGCTTTTCATTCTCTCCTGAATTACCTTTGGGCCGATGGCAACTGCTATAAACTGGAAAGGGGGGAAAAGATTTAAATCAGAGCGGACATATTGTGAGTGAAAAGACTCCCTAAACTCAGCAGGAGATAACCCGTTTTTTGGCAACGGCATTTCCATTTTAATAAACTAAAAAAGCAAGTGCAATTTTTTCGGTTAGATTACAATGCAAAGCGGAATCAGGAAAGCGCCGCTTTTGCAGCAGGTTTCAAGCCCTTTACCGGAATGGTTTGTGCAACAACTAACAGGAACTTTGCAAGTATCCATTTCTAAAGGTTTTGGCTCTTTTATAGTTTCTTCAGCGTACCCTATGTTCTCCATTTAGTGTGTAGTTATAATTTTAGGAGTTCCAATCTGAATAGATGATTTTTACAATTCAGTACGGACCATTATAATCGGTAAGACGATAAAATAGAGTATTTGTTTTAATTATACTTCCTGCGTATCGAATAAATAAATTTTCACATCCGCATCGGCAGGCGCTAATATTTTGCGGTCTGCTGCACAGGCTATGCCTTCAGGGGATGCAAAAGCTTTTTTAATAGCGGCAAGGTCATCAAAATAAAGGGTACCGATTAGGTAGATAGCCGGCCCTCCCTGCACAATAGGTATTACAGACCCTCGACTGACTTCGTATTTTATCAATCCCGGAAGTTTTTTCGCCAGCGGAATATGCACCTCGAAATAATGTTTATCGAATGTATCCTTATCGGCAGGCGTATTGTAAAGAACAACCATTTTTGCCATGGTTTTTAATTTGTTTTTGCTGTTTTTTTTATTTTAGTTGGTCTGCCTTCACCATTTGTAATCAGGCTCCATAGGCTTTGCTTTAAATAATCGCCCCAGGCATTGGAACATACGCCGTAGCATTCAACATCAGGCACTAAACCCTTATGCGTAAATAAGATTTGCGTATTGTTATCCTTGTTTGAAACTTCCCAAATCAATTCGGTATCGTTCCATTCCTTCTTGTTTTTAAGCCAGGGTTTATTGCAATCGATAACAAGCCAAACTATCTTTTTATCCGGAACTGCTTCGGTAACTTTCAAGGTAATATATACTTCTCCAAATCTTACCGTAAAAATATCATCCGGTTTTTGCAAGCTTCCTTCCATATCCTCGCTCCACCATCCGCGAACATTATTAATAGCATTGTAAGCTTCCTTGTGCGGTGCAGTAACTATAATGGTTGCCTTATAATCCTGCTTTTCAATTTTCTCTTTTTTATTCGGATTACCTTTGCCTTTCATTATCAAGTTACGTAAACTTTGCGCTGCAAATTCGCCCCATGCATTGGAACATATCTCGTAACATTCATATTCCGGAACTAACCCGACATGTGTAAATTTAATTTGTGTTTTATTATCTTTTTCAGAGATGTCAAAAACAATACTTGTTCCCTTCCATTCGGTCTTATCTTTCGTAAAGCTGAAATAGTTATCCAATACAAGCCACACTACTTTTTTATTCGGGATAACTTCTATTAATTTCATCCGGCAATTATGCACGTCTTTATAATGGTAGGTAAATTCATCATTCAGGTTCTCAGTGCCGCCTTCTATCGCTTCGCTCCACCATGCGCGCGGGTTGGTAATGGCTTTAAAGGCTTCGGCCGGTGTATTGTCTACACAAAAGGTAGTTGTAAAATCTTGTGATTTCATGTGTTCTAAAGATTTGAGTTATTAAACGTAGGTATTCTTTTAATTCGACGATGCAAAAATATGGATTAAGAACCACCCGTATAGGGTGTAAAATAGACATCTTGAAGGGTTGATTTGGACAAATTAAATACATATCTTTGCGAAAATTTTGACATGAAACACCTAACCATTATTGTTCCTGACGGAGAGAACAACTTAAGCAGCATAGTGGGCCCTTACAAAATATTTACCCGTGCCAATGAATACTGGAAGGGGTTTGGTAAAAAGGAAGTATTCAATATTCAACTGGCGGGTATTTCTAAAAAAATAGAATTCTACCAAGGCTTATTTACCGTGAAGCCACACACAAACATTTCAGAAATAGCAAAAACCAATCTCATCATTATTCCATCTATAAACCATAATTACGAAAAAGCATTGAAAGGAAACAAACCGCTTGTCGATTGGATTACGAAACAATATAAAGAAGGAGCAGCGGTGGCGAGTATATGCACAGGTGCATTTTTGCTGGCATCATCGGGTTTGCTTAACGGGAAAACCTGCTCAACGCATTGGGCTGCTGCCGAAAATTTCAGGCAGATGTTTCCGGAAGTGAATTTGCAAACGGATAATCTGATTACCGATGAAAATGGTATTTACACCAATGGCGGTGCCTATTCTTTTTTAAACCTGATGATTTATTTGGTGGAGAAATATTATGACCGGCAAACAGCCATTTATTGTTCCAAAGTTTTTCAAATTGAAATGGACCGGAACAGCCAGTCTGAATTTGCCATATTTACCGGACAGAAGCGCCATGGAGATGAACTGGTGAAAAAAGCCCAGGCATATATTGAAAACAATATGCACGAAAAAATTTCGGTTGAGCATTTGTCTTCCCAGTTTTCTGTCGGCAGGCGAAATTTTGACCGTAGATTTGTAAAAGCAACAGGAAATACGCCTGTAGAATATGCCCAGCGTGTAAAGATTGAATCAGCAAAAAAAGCGCTTGAAACCAGCCGTAAAACAATTAATGAAGTGATGTATGAAGTCGGTTATTCCGATGTTAAGGCTTTTCGGGAAGTATTTAGAAAAGTTACAGGAATGTCGCCTATAGAATATAAAGGGAAGTATAATAAAGAAGCACTGGTATAAGCTTTTTCCCACCAATAAATAGTGCGCATTGGTGTTTATTTTCCATTAAAAAAGACCTTTTACCGAGAACAACTACAACGAAAACGGGAAAGAAATAAAATAGCCGTTTTTAGCCGTTATTTCCGTACATTTTTAATTGCCGTTAATAAGTCATTGACTACCCAAAATATGCCGTTTTGTGCCGTTTTTTTTCACTTCCGGTACCGGCATCCTTATTTTGGCTACAATAATAGCAGATATGAATACGTGTACTGCTTATAATAGGTTCATCTTTGCATCATCAAATAATAATAAAACAAAATGAAAATAACAATCACGGGTTCATTAGGGAACATAAGCAGGCCGCTGGCTATTGAGTTGGTGCAAAAAGGACATGACATAACAGTTATAAGCAGCAAAGCCGAAAGGCAAAAAGAAATTGAAGCTATTGGCGCAAAAGCGGCGATAGGCAGTATGCAGGATGCCAATTTTCTGGCAGAAACTTTTAAAGGTGCAGATATCGTTTATGTGATGGAAACGATGGGCGAAGGCCGTTTTTCCGCTCAACATATTGATGTCATTTCTGCCATTGCAAAAATTGGTGAAAATTACAAACAGGCTATAGAAAAATCAGGGGTTAAAAGGGTAGTTCACTTAAGCAGCATAGGCGCCCATACCGATAAAGGCAACGGTATGCTTGCTTTTCATTATAAAGTGGAGCAGATATTAAATGAACTGCCTGCCGATGTATCTATTAAAGTTATGCGCCCTGTTGGGTTTTACTATAATATGCTGGCGTTTATACCCACCATAAAATCACAAGGCGTGATTGTTTCCAACTATGGCGGCGATGAGAAAGAACCCTGGGTTTCTCCGTTGGATATTGCATCTGTTATTGCAGAAGAAATGGAAAAACCTTTTGAAGGAAGAATCGTCCGCTACATAGCAAGCGAAGAGCTTTCCCCCAATGAAATTGCACATATTTTAGGCGAAGCCATCGGCAAACCTGATTTGAAATGGGTTGTAATATCTGACGAACAAATGCTGAACGGTATGGTGGCGGCAGGAATGAACGCAGGCGTTGCTAAAGGTCTGGTAGAAATGAATGCAGGCAGGCGCAGTGGTGTTTTGGGCGAAGATTACAACCGCCACAAACCTGTGTTGGGAAAAACCAAACTGAAAGATTGGGTGAATGTATTTGCCGCGGTTTATAATAAATAATATATAAACAACCAAAACTATGCGTGTATTTGTAACGGGAGCCACAGGTTTCATTGGTTCAGAAATTGTTAAGGAATTACTAAGAACGGGCCATCAGGTACTTGGCCTTGCCCGCAATGAAGCGAACGCGAAAATACTATTGGCAGCAGGTGCTGAAGTGCATCAGGGGGATTTAACAGATTTGAATAGTCTGCGAAGTGGTGCCGCTTTATCTGAAGCTGTAATCCATGCAGGTTTTATTCACGACTTTAGCAGGTTCAGTGAAGCGGCTGAAATAGACAGGCGTGCTATTGAAACGCTTGGCGGTGAACTTGCGGGTTCAAGCCGCCCACTGATTGTTACCGCAGGTATAGGCCCGCGTAATAACAACCAGGTTGCAATAGAAGATTCAGACCCGCTTCCAAATCCGCGCTTGCCCCGTGTTTCAGAAGAGGCTGCGCTTTCCCTTTTGCCGAAAGGCATAAAGGTTTCGGTAGTACGCCTACCACAGGTTCACAACACGGCCAAACAGGGCTTGGCAAGCCAACTTATTGCCATTGCCAAGGCTAAGGGAGTATCGGCTTATATTGGTGAAGGGCTGAACCGTTGGGCGGCAGTCCATGTGCTTGACGCAGCCCTGTTATACCGGCTTGTCCTTGAGAAAGGGTCTGCCGGACAACGCTATCATGCGGTAGGTGAAGAAGGGATACAACTGAAAGATATGGCCACGGCAATTGGCCGAAGGCTTAAGTTACCTGTATCATCAATTACGAAAGAAGAAGCAATTGCCCATTTTGGCTGGCTGGCAATTCCCGCCGGTACAAATATGCCCGCCTCAAGTGTGTTAACCCGCGAATTGCTGGGATGGGTTCCCAAGCAACGCGGACTTATAGCAGACCTTGAGGAAGGGAGTTTTTAATTTCAACATTATTCCGTAAGAAATAACTAATATTGAAGTATGGCGGCAAAAAGGCTGATTAGGATAAAAACAATAAGTGAGTACCACAGGCTTGCCGGGCTGCCCAAGCCGGAGCATCCTTTAATAAGCGTGATAAATATGGAATTGCTTAAGCAAATGCCCGTTAAAGAACCCGGTAACCTGGTTCTCGATTTTTATTCCATCTCGCTTAAACGGCATTTTAACACCAAAATAAAATACGGCCAGCAGCAATATGATTTTGATGAAGGCATCATGTTCTTTATTGCCCCCAATCAGGTTTTTGGAGTAGAAGGGAGTAAAAGCATTAAGAAACCTTCCGGCTGGATGCTATTTATCCATCCTGATTTTTTATGGAACACGCCTTTGGCGAAAACCATAAAAAAATATGAATATTTCAGCTATTCGGTGCATGAAGCCCTGCATCTGTCGGACAAAGAAGAGACGATGATTATAAACCTGATGAAAAACATTCAGCAGGAATACCAATCAAACATTGATAAATTCAGCCAGGATGTAATCATAGCCCAAATAGAACTATTGCTCACCTATTCTGAACGGTTTTACAACCGCCAGTTTATAACGAGGAAAATAACGAACCACAAAATCCTGAATCGTTTGGAGGAAATCCTTTCAGGCTATTTTAGTAATGAGAATTTGGCGGAAAAAGGATTGCCGTCGGTTCAATATATTGCAGATGCATTAAACGTATCGCCGGGCTATTTAAGCGGCTTGCTGAAAAACCTGACAGGGCAAAGCACACAGCAATTCATTCACGATAAGTTGCTGGAAAAGGCAAAAGAAAAACTATCCACCACCGATTTATCTGTAAGTGAAATTGCATACGCGTTAGGCTTTGGGCATCCGCAATCATTCAGCAAATTATTCAAGACGAAAACCAAACTTTCACCGTTGGAATTCAGAGCTTCGTTTAATTAATAATACACCTGCTTATCTTAATTTTTCGGGTACATAACAAAACTGGTCTCGCTGAAAGCAGGCAGCGTAGGAGGTCCTTCATAGAAATAACGCAGGTCGTCAGTATTTTCCATCAAACCTAAACTATACAGCACAGGCACATAATGGTCGGGTGTTGGTGCTGCCAGTTTGGCAAGCGCATGGCTGGTTTCGTAATTAATAACCTTTGCAAAATTCCGTTCCGTTATTTGTTTCTTTATCCATTGGTCATATTCCGCTTCCCAGCCATAGGGAGTCATATCGTTTGTCCGCATTTTTTGTCCTGCCAATGTAAGATTATGTACAAGCGCGCCGCTGCCAATAATCAATACGCCTTTATCGCGAAGTGTTTTAAGCTGTTTGCCTAACTCGAAATGATATTCGGGCTTGGCAAAATAGTCGATGCTCATTTGAAAGACCGGGATATTGGCATGCGGGAAAAGGTGCATAAGCATAGGCCACGAACCGTGGTCGAGGCCCCATTCGGTTGTTTCGGAAACATTAGGTGCCAGTTTTTTTACTTCCGCTGCAATTTGTGGTGCGCCTTTAGCTTTGTAATAAACCTCGTAATACTCTTTCGGGAATCCGTAGTAATCATATACTTGTGTTTGCTCCGGCGAAATATTTATATACGTTCCGCGGTTGCACCAATGGGCGGAAACAATCAGCGCAGCTTTTACTTCATAATTCTCCTGTAAATCTTTCCCCAACTCGAATAACCTGGTCCAAAAAGGATTTTCTTCCCTTGGAACTGTAATTTCCATCGGGTTACCATGTGATGTAAACAACACCGGCATTTTCCTGCTTTGTTTCGGCAGTTTGTCTATATATTCTTTAAAGCTGCTTAAATTTCCCATAGTTCATCTATAAAATAACTTGCTGCGCAGGCAAATTAATGGACTGATTAATAATAGACGAATTAACCCCTAAATTACCCTTTTTGAAAGTCATTATGCCTTGAAATGCAAACTAATTCCAGTTTTTTTGATAAGAATTACTGTTTTTTTATATTTGTAGGATAATCTGTAAAAAACAAACCCCATGATAGAAACAAATATGATACCCATGTACGTAAGGATTTTAGCAGGCTTGTTTGCGCTGGCGAATGTGGGCTATGGAGTGGTTGGGTACTTTAAACCATCTCAAATATTCGAGAACAGCACCGAAGGAGTGGATGTGAAAGGTAAGGGGGCGAGATATGCCGGATATGAATATGCATCACGGAACCTGGCTATAGGAATAGGCCTGCTGATAGTGGCTGCCATTGGCGACCCGCATGCAATAGTAATGATTACAGGCATCAGGGCGCTGGTTGAAATACAATCCATAGGGATAAACCTATCGCTCAAAAAAATCAACGAAGGATTCATAACGGCTGCGGTCTTTTTGGCTATTGAAGTGTTTATTATTGCAAAGATGTTTGTTTAGATATACTGAAGCGTGCAACTGTCTTAAGGCAGTGCGTGTTTTACTAATTTCAGTGTGCAAAGAAATTTCTGTATTTTTGAAATACTTTTAATACGGTTATTACTATATCCTGAAATATGAAATTTAGAACTATTCTTTTCCTTTTGCCCGTTGTTGTACTTATCGTTTCGTGCAATAAGCATGGCAGGAACCTTGAAATAACCGAACGGTATTTCGATAAAATAAAGCATGAAGGCGATAACGCCGGGTTAACCATGTTTTTTACACAAATGCCCAAAGGCGGCGACCTGCACCACCATTACTCAGGTGCGCTATATGCCGAAACATACCTTGATTGGGCAGGCAAAAAAGGCCTGCGCATAAATACGGATTCGTGGAGGTTAGATACCAATCGGTCGGATATTACCATCGATTCATTAAAGAGGAATACTGCATTGTACCGAAAAGTATTGGAAGTATGGTCCGATGAGGATTTCTCCGATAACTTCCACCTGCAGGAGCCGCCCGACCAGCACTTCTTCAACACGTTCGGCTATTTTGGAAATATCAGCAAAGATTTTTACCATGCAGGGCTGGAAGAAATAAAAGACGAAGCTGAAAAGGAAAATGTGCAATACATCGAAACCATGCTGAATTTTCCGCATATGGGTGTAAAACTAAATCCTGCATTAAACGATTCGATGGAGAATTTGCAGTATAGCAAAGATACCGTGCGCCTTTATAAAGTATTTAGTTCATTTGTAAATGCCATTGAAGCAGACCCCGGGTATAATAAATCGGAAACAGATTATATTAAAGAACTATACACCGCCCACGAAAGTATTGATGATACCGCTTTTACCATGCGCTTTCAGGCTTATGCCGTCAGAACCCTGCCTCCTGAGAACGTATTTGCAACACTCTATGGTTGTTTTGATGCTGTGGTACGCGATAAATCTGCTTTGTTGGTGGGCGTTAATATTGTTGCCCCCGAAAACAACTATATAGCTATGCGCGATTATTGGCTGCACATGCAAATGTTCCGCTATTTGAAAAAAATGTTTCCTTCTGTTAAAACAGATATGCATGCCGGAGAATTATGCTTGGGTATGGTGAAGCCGCAAGACCTCACCTATCACATCCATGATGCTGTTTTTACTGCCAATGCCGATAGAATAGGCCATGGCGTGGATATTCCTTATGAAACGGAGGCGCAGGCAACATTGAAAAAAATGAAAGCCGATTCCATTGCCGTTGAAATAAACCTTACCAGCAATGAATTTATTTTGGGTGTAAAAGGCAATGACCATCCCGTTAATCTATACTATGATGCAGGCGTGGCAATCGTAATATCGACTGATGATGCCGGTGTTTCAAGGAATAACCTTACCTCGCAATATGTGTTGCTTGCTTCCCGCTACCATTATTCCTATCAGCAAATTAAGGCGTTTGTTTTTAATAGCATAACATATTCTTTTATGAAGCCCGCCGAAAAAGCGGCATTGAAAGAAAAGCTGAATCGTAAATTTGACGCCTTTGAAGCAGCGATTGCCAACGATTATCACAATTCGAAATGAAAGTTAAAACATTCCTTTTAGTATGTACGGTATTTGCCTTGAATGCTTTCGGGCAATCAGACAGCAGCAAACCTTTTGTGTTGGGCCGGATAGACCAAATGCAATCATCCATATTAGGAGAAAAGCGTACTTTGAATATCTATCTTCCCGATGGCTATAATCAAAATGACACTGTTCATTATCCTGTTATCTATTTATTGGATGGCTCAGCCGATGAAGACTTTATACATACCGTCGGACTGGTTCAGTTTTGCAGTTTCCCCTGGGTTAACCACATGCCCCCGACAATTGTTGTGGGTATTGCCAATACAAACAGGAAGCGTGATTTTACATATCCATCAACTATTGATGAAGATAAAAAGCTTTGCCCCGCATCAGGCCATTCTGATGCATTTATTGCCTTTATTGAAAAGGAAGTGCTGCCTTATATACAGCACAAATACAAAACAAATGCCTCAAAAACCTTAATTGGCGAGTCATTGGGCGGATTATTGGCTACCGAAATTTTATTGAAGAAACCAACACTTTTTAATAAATATATAATTATTAGCCCCAGTTTATGGTGGGATGATGGTTCACTTCTGAAATTAAATTCTGATATTTATAACGATGACTTTAAGCAGAAAACCGATATTTATATTGGAGTAGGCAAGGAGGGTCTTGGCCCCGGTAAAACACCCCATGTAATGCAGGATGATGCCAAAGCGCTGGCGGAAAAATTAAAAGCCTCGAAAAATAATAACCTGAAAATATATTTCGATTATTTGCCAGATGAAACCCATGCCACCATATCGGAACAGGCGGCGTATAATGCGTTTAAAGTTTTATTTATAGCTCCGGCGGGAAATTAGCCCTATTAGTTGACCATGAAAAAATGTATTTCCCTTCTTTTTATTTCAATTGTTTTTTCTGTAAAGAGTAACGCACAGGCTGATGCTGCCTTTCCTGTTCAATACTTCAAATCCCCTCCCAATATAAGCATCCGCGCTTTGCAGGTGGTATCTGAAGACATAGTTTGGTTTGCCGCCAATCATGGTGTATGGGGATATACTGAAAACGCCGGAAAAACCTGGCATTTAGATTCCATAAAAGCAGATACCATGTATCCGCAGTTCCGTTCTATAGCGGTTTTGAACGATTCCGCAGTAGTGCTTTTAAGTGTTGCAGCTCCGGCCTATCTGTTCAAAACAACCAGCAAAGGCAAAAGCTGGAAATTAATTTTTAAGGATGACCGCAAAGATATTTTTTTCGATTGTCTGAAATTTTCGGATGCTGAAAATGGCATTGCCATTGCCGACCCCGCAGGCGGTTGCTTCCGGCTTGTTAAAACTGACAATGCAGGCGAATCGTGGAAGAATGTGGAATGTGCAGATATTCCACCCGCAAAAGAAGGGGAAGGATGTTTTGCAGCCAGCAATTCCAATATTGCTATTTATAAAAACAATGTATGGTTTGCTACCGGTGGAATTCATTCGCGGGTTTTCCATTCGGCGGATAATGGCAGGCATTTTGAATCGTATGAATCCCCTTTGCCGCAGGGCGAACAAATGACAGGCATATTTTCCATTGACTTTTTAGATGAGAACACGGGTGTAATAGCAGGCGGCAATTATGTGAAAATGGACTCATCCATTATTTGTTTGGCTATAACCCATGATGGCGGTAAAACATGGATGCCTGTCAAAAGCAATAAACCAATTTTCGGTTCCTGCGTGCAATTCAGAAACCCGGATGAATTTTATGTTACCGGCCAATGCGGAACATTCAAATATGATATTCGGTCGGGAAAAATTACAGAACTGAAAGATAAAGAACGTGCAGCTTTGAAATTTAACACGCTTCGGTTTTCTGCTTCAGGCAAAGCCTTATGGTTGGCCGGAAACAAAGGCTCCATTGCATTGGTCCGCTTGCCTTAACTAAATTTGAGGAAATAAATTTAAAGTACTGCTCCGGAGTTTTGCAATAATATACCGGTTCAGTCGTCTAACCATTTTAAATTCAACAATAGCCACATGAATAAAGTAGCCTTAATTACAGGAGCCAGTTCCGGAATAGGAATGGAAACCGCCAAATTGCTCGTAACAAAAGGATATACCGTTTACGCGGCCGCCCGCAGGGTTGAAAGAATGCAGGAACTGGAAAAGGCAGGTGTACACATTTTAAAAATGGATGTTACCGATGAGGCTTCCATGGTGGATGGAGTAAATAAAATATTGGCTGCTGAAAACCGTATTGATGTATTGGTGAACAATGCCGGATATGGCTCTTATGGAGCGCTTGAAGAAGTTCCGCTTTCGGAAGCCCGCTACCAGTTTGAAGTGAATATTTTCGGCTTGGCGCGGTTAACGCAGTTAGTATTGCCTAAAATGCGCGAACAACATTCGGGAAGGATTATTAATATATCTTCGATAGGCGGAAAGATTGGCGAACCGCACGGAACATGGTACCATGCCACCAAATATGCTGTGGAGGGCTTAAGCGATAGCCTACGCATGGAACTGAAACAATTCGGAATAGATGTGGTAATTATTGAACCGGGTGCTATTAAAACCGAATGGACAGACATTGCACGTAATAATATGTTGAAAGTTTCGGGCAAGGGCCCATATAAAAACTTAGTTGAAAAGCACGCCCGTATGTATGAGCGGGCCGATAAAAGCGGAGCTAACCCACTTGTAGTGGCGCAGACCATTGTAGATTCCATATTGGCAGATAAACCCAAAACCCGCTATGCGACTGGCGGTGGCGCTAAAATGATATTATTCATGCGCCGCATCCTTTCCGACCGCGGTTTTGACAAACTACTGTTAGGTATGATGAAATAGGGCGGAGGCTGACTGCCAAATATTTGGTACTTTAGCGTTCTGGATTCCTGATTTCTAATTTCTAATTTCTAATTATTTGAAAGGCATAGGCAAAATACTTCGGTACTTAAAAGAGTATAAGAAATATGCATTTGTGAATGTGTTTGCAAATACACTCTCTATTATTTTCGGAGTGTTTTCAATCACACTTCTTATCCCTTTTCTGAATGTTCTTTTCCCCTCACAAGGCAGCGTTGAAAAGCAAGCAGTAGTTCTTGTAAAGCCGGCATTTCACTTTAGTGGTGCCTGGTTGTCGGACATGTCCAAATATTATATGCAGACCTTCACCATTCAATATGGGGTGCAATATGTTTTGATATTGATGTGCTTATTTTTTGTAGTGGTAATGCTGCTTAAAAACACATTCCGGTATATGGCGGCTTACAACATGGCTCCCATACGGAACGGGGTTATTAAGGACCTCCGCAACGAGATTTATGATAAGATATTGGTATTGCCGCTTTCCTATTATTCCGCGGAGCGCAAAGGCGATATTATGGCGCGCATGACAAACGACCTTACGGAGATTGAATGGTCGGTAATGCAATCCTTGGAAATGATAACCGTAAACCCGCTTACCATTTTGGTTACACTTGGCACCCTTATTTTCCTTAGCCCGCAATTAACCCTATTGGCCCTGGTGCTGTTGCCGCTTACAGGCTTCCTTATTGCCAAAGTCGGCGGCACTTTGCGCAAAAGCTCATCAAAAGCCAAAGGCATGATGGGTGTTCTTTTCTCCATGATAGAAGAAACTATTGGGGGAATCCGCATTATACGTGCATTTACAGCCGAGAAAATAGTGCATACCAAATTTCGCGAAGAAAATGACCGATACACCACTATTATGAACCGCGTGTATCGCCGAACAGACCTTGCCTCTCCATTAACCGAAGTGCTTGTATCAGTTGTATTAGCCGTGCTTTTATATATTGGAGGTAATCTTGTCTGGAGTCCCAATCATTATTTGGACGGGCCTATTTTTATTGCCTATGTAATTTTGTTTTCGCAGTTAATGCCACCAGCCAAAGCCTTTTCAACGGCCTATTTCAATGTAGAGAAAGGATTGGCTTCGTTGGAAAGGATAAATAAAATCCTCCATGCGGAAGTAACAGTAACGGAAGTTGCCAACCCACGCACCATAAACAGTTTTGACAGTGAAATAGAATTCCACAATGTGGGCTTTGCATACCAGCGTGGCGATACAGGCTATGCTTTGCAAAATATTAATTTGAAAATACCCAAGGGTAAGACCATTGCCATTGTTGGGCAATCGGGTTCCGGAAAAAGTACGCTGGTAGATATGCTTCCCCGCTTTTACGACCCTACCGAAGGCGTTATTACCATTGATGGCATTGCCCTGAACGAGTTAAGCATTCCGCAACTGCGAAACCTGATGGGTATTGTAACGCAAGATACCGTTCTGTTTAACGATACCGTGAAAAATAACATCGCCTTTGGCATGACGGGTGTAACCGATGAACAAGTGATACAGGCTGCCAAGGTGGCCCATGCGCATGAGTTTATCAGCAGCATGGAAAACGGATATGAAACCAATATTGGAGACAGGGGAGGGAAGATGTCGGGCGGAGAGCGCCAGCGTATGAGCCTTGCCCGCGCCATACTTAAAAACCCGCCTATTCTTATTTTGGATGAAGCCACTTCTGCACTGGATACGGAATCGGAACGGTTGGTGCAGGATGCATTAACTAAACTGATGACCAACCGCACCTCTATTGTTATTGCTCACAGGCTTTCCACTATTAAAAATGCCGACGAAATTATAGTTATGCAAAAAGGCAATATTGTGGAACGCGGCAACCACGCCGCATTGCTCGCCCTGAATGGCGTTTACAGAAGGTTGTACGATTTGCAGAGTTTTGTGTAGTCTGTTGGTAATGATAAGCCCATGACTGATTGAAGGCAGTTGAAGTATATTTATACTTGTATGAAAAGAAATATAGTCATAATATTCCTGTTTTTCTTTGCTCCCTTCACACAATCTCAATCCATTAATCAGCGGCAGGAAGATTCCTTAACCAATGCCTGGCAAAAACAAGTAATGAATAAATCATTGCCGACTTTCATCGCATCGGGCGATAATGGGGTTGTAAATAATGAAAGCCTTAATGGAAAAGTAACCTTCATAAATATGTGGGAGGCCAGCTGTGCACCATGTATGGCTGAAATGGGTGCATTGAATAAGTTGTATGACACCTTAAGCAATTATCCCGACTTTCAATTTATTTCTATTTCGGCAGATAATGCTGAAACGATAAAACGAATAAAAGAAAAGTATAAAATACTCTTTAATGTATATCATTTAGATGAGGAAGGGTGTTACCAAATGAACGGCGGTATGGGTTATCCAACCTATTTAATAACAGATACGAAAGGAATTGTAAAATATATTCATGCAGGCGGCTCGACCGATAATGCTGCAATTTGGCGTTTTATTTTCCTTACAGATATATATCCTGCCATAGTAAAGGAGCTGCAATAACTGGTTGCCCTTGAATCAGTAGATGTTGAACTGTCTTGATTTCGCATTCCACTCTTTTCACTATCTTTATCAATCTAATATATAGAGCATCAAAAGCATGTTTAGCGTATCTAAAGTTGGCCGTGTTTTCTACGGTATAGCCATAACCGAAATGGGACTTCAGGCTATTTATTTCGGTAAGTTTCCCTATATGCTTATACCTCCAACACATTTCCCGACACCATTGCGCTTGCAGCTTGCCTGCGTTTCGGGAATTCTGCTTGTATTGGGAGGAATATGTATTATTTTAAATAAAAAAGCTAAAGTTGCCTCTCTGCTGTTAGGCGTTATTCTTCTGCTGGTATTCTGTTTTTATTTCATTCCGTATATGTTTCTGTCGAATACCTATATGCACTTTGGAGAATGGGAGAATGCAGAGAAAGAACTGGCATTATCCGGCGGGGCCTTTATTATTGCTGCCTGCTTTTCGGGAAAGAATGAAAGCCCGTTTAGCACTTTTTTAGCGAAGCTGATTCCGTTAGGACCCGTGTTTTTTGCAATACCTGTTATCTGTTTTGGCATCGCTCATTTTATGAGTCCGCAAGATGTAGCAGACTATACCCCTGCTTGGGTTCCGTTAAAACTGTTCTGGGCATATTTTTGCGGTGCAGCATTAATTGGTTCAGGTATTGCCATACTATTCAAAATAAAACCTGCATTATTTGCCACCCTTTTAGGTATAATGATATTTATGTGGTTTGTTATTCTTCATATTCCACGTGTAATAGTTTCACCTTCTATCTACCTGGGTGGAGAAATTACCAGCGCGGTTATAGCACTTGCCTATAGCGGAATTGCGTTTGTGGTGGCGGGGATGAAGAGTAATCCTATAATTAGTTAGGTGGCTGTAAAAGTGGAACAAAAAGCAGCGTCATATTTACAGATAATCATACTTCCCGTTTTATTTTTTTATCTCGTATTGTAATTCCACCATCCCGTTTTTGTATGCCGTAACATTTAACAAGTGTAATGCCTGTTCCTTTCTTAGGTCTTCAAAAAAATATGTTCCCGCTCCCAGAATTATGGGGATAAGTGTAACTCTTATTTCATTCGCCAATTTTAAACGGATAAACTCCCTGGAAAGCAGGGCTCCGCCCACAAGCCAAACATTTTTATAAGTTGGATTTAGTCGCTCCTGCACAAGTTTGTTCAGGTCGCCTGAATAAAATTCAATATTCTTTCTTTCAACCGGTAGGTCTCTATTGGTTATTACAATTGTTGGGGTATCACCATAAGCCCAACCGTATGATTTTGAAAGTTCCAATGCATGTTCGTATGTTCGAGAACCCATTACATAGCAGTCAATTGTTTTCAGGAATTCTTCCGGGTTTTGTCCTGAAACACCTTTTTCATAGTTGTCTGTAGTTTCAAACCATGAAACGCTGTTGTCCTTTTTTGCAATAACACCATCAAGGCTTGAAACTATATGGATTGTTACTTTACAGCTGGTAGTTTTCACTTAATAAAATTTTAGTTTTAGTTTTTGCGGTTGCAGAAAGCGAATATACAAATACTGCAATTTTGATTGTGACGAATTACCTATTGAGATTGTTTTACCGCAAAGTTACTTCTTATAAAGCCCGAACTTGT
Organism: uncultured Bacteroidota bacterium; assembly: GCA_903916255.1. Lineage (GTDB taxonomy): Bacteria > Bacteroidota > Bacteroidia > JABEUT01 > JABEUT01 > JABEUT01. Next base: position 15,916 of record CAIWVW010000134.1, on the reverse strand, counting down.
TGTATTTTTGCACCCATTTAAACCTCCAAACTTTATCTGTGCATGGAAAGCAAACCAGGTTCACAAACCTATTATCACGGAAATAAAGCCGACATGAAGATTGGCGACCTGATTAAACCGGGCTTTAATTCAAACTTTGGGAAAGGAAACATTGCTAAATATGTTTATCTGACCGCTACGTTAGATGCCGCTACCTGGGGAGCGGAACTTGCCTTGGGCGATGGACCTGGCAGGATTTATATGGTAGAACCAACAGGGCAAATTGAAGATGACCCCAATTTGACAGATAAAAAGTTTCCGGGAAACCCTACAAAGTCATACCGCTCGATGAGCCCGCTTCGGGTAATTGGTGAAGTAAAAGATTGGGTGGGGCATCCTCCTGAAAAACTTAAAGCCATGAAAGAAATGGTGGAGCGAAGCAGGCAGCTTGGTATTGAGGCAATTGAGGATTGAGAGAAACCATTCGTGCCGGTACATTTTATTGTTTTGTGTTCATTCCAAAATAATTTCTAATTTCGCAGCCCTTTACCATTTGCCCGGATGGCGGAACAGGTAGACGCGCTGGTCTCAAAAACCAGTTCTTTCACGAGAATGTCGGTTCGATTCCGACTCCGGGTACATTTCAAATATACTATTGGAATGAAAACAAACACCTTAATTAAAAACCATCTCAAGAAGCAGATTTCGTTGCAAAAGAAATTAATAAAGGAAGCTGAAAAACATGTAGCAGCCTCAAAAAATCCGGCGGATGGAAAATATTTGGAACGGCTTAAAAAGGATTTGAAAAGTTTCGAATCGCAATTAGAGGCCCGTACTGATATAGCCTGGAACTACTGATTTCTAAATGTAACATCTCCCAACGTTGTAATCGTTAATTCCCCTTCTTTCTTTCCGGCCCACTTTACAGTCTTTATTTCACCCGGTAACATATCAAAATAGTTACCGCTAAAGGTAGCGCCCTGCATTTGTAAATAAACATTCTTTGCAAGTTTATCAGTTTTAAGTAATAAAGTGTTATCCTCCTGTAATTGCACTTCAACCTTCGCTTTCGGCAGGTTCAGGTTTTTGGGTTTTGTAAAATAAAACAGTTTTTTTCTGCCCATAAATGAGCATTCCAATAACGTATTTGCCGTATCTATTCTATTCAGAAAGTCATTATCCAGCGTGGCATAGATGGCAGAACTGTTTGCAGGAACAGTTACATCCGTCGTTTTATCCGCTAACACTTTTCCGTTGAAGTCCATCAGCTCCATTTGCAATTTTCCTTTCAACTCTTTTAAGCTATCTGAAACTATATAGATGTTGTATTTTCCGCTTTCCTTTATCACTGAAATAAGTATATTGTCATATAGCTCCTTTGCCCTATAGTAAAGGGCTTTAGGTTTTCCGTAAAAATCAATACTGCTCCAGGTGATACCCGGCCAGCAGTCGTTAAACTGCCAGTAGAGTGTCCCCATGCAATCGGGTTTGTGCCTGCGGTGGGCCTCTATGGCTATCTGCATACCTTCAGCCTGCAATAGTTGTGATGTGTAAACATAGTCTGCGAAATCTGTGGGAACCTTAAAATCCCGCTTCATATATTCATCAATAGTTTGGAAGCCTGTCGGGTGCTTTTGGTGGTTTTTTAGTTTGAGTGATGTAAGGCTTAATGTATCGGTAATCTTATTCAATGTTTCCATATCAGGCAAACTTTGGAATCCATATTCGCTCATAAAACGCGGCACTTTCTTATTATATATTTCAAAAGGCTCCATGCCCCACCAAACGCCCCAGTAGTGCGAATCTCCAAACCTCATGGCTTCTTTGTGCCCCCAGCCAATTTGCGGGGAGGTGGGGATGTAGTTTATTTTAAAACCCTCGAATCTTGCTTCGTTAATTAATACTCTAACTACTGTATCGTAAAATTCCTTGTAGCCATTCCAAATTTTTGTTGAATCAACAGATGAATACGAATATTGTTTCTGCCAGTCCCAATTATACCAGCCTTCCTGTATTTCATTGTTGCCGCATAACAGCGCTAAGCTTGTATTATCCATAATTCGTAATGTATTTCTATATACATCCATATACGAATTTTCTGACGAGTTAATATCGAAAGGATACATCCCACAAGCAAACATGCAATCCTGCCATACCAATATGCCTTTCCGGTCGCACTCTTTATAGAATTCATCATCGGCATATACGCCACCGCCCCACACACGCAGCATATTCATATTTGCCGCTGCTGCCATGTCAACTATCGAATCAATTTTTTCTTTACTTACTCTCGGCAAAAACATATCTTGAGGTACATAATTCGCTCCTTTCATAAAAACCGGTACACCGTTTAATTTGAAATAGAAGAATTTTCCAATTTTATCGGAATCCTGCACTAATTCAATTGTTCGTAACCCAATAGAATAATGCTTTTCATCAATTTTAATATCATAACTGTCGTAGAGTTCCAAGCTTATGTTATACAAATAAGGCTTACCTATACCATTGCACCACCACTTCTTCGGGTTGTGAATTGTAATTTCAATTTCTTCATGAATTGGCCTTTCGTTAAAAGGTAAATGAGAAGGTGCGTCAAAAGGTTTTACTTCCAAACTTTCATCAGGTTCGCCAGTACATTTTGTAATTAGTTTATAGTTACTTGATTCAGAACAAGCGGTGTTCCATGTTACCGTAATCTTTGCAATGGAATCATTCAGTTTCCAAACTACATAATCTGATTTTTCAAAACTTGGTAAGTGAGTAATCTTTAATTTTACACCCTTCCAAATCCCGCACCCTATAAATCTTGGTGCAAAGTCCCAACCATATTGATACTGGGCTTTGCGGCTAAACACTCTTTCCTCGCCCGGCAATTTGTAGGGCAACTTTTTCTCTTCGGCAATATCATGTTTAAGGGTGGAATTGAAGCGAACTCTTAATGTATTCTTTCCTGAATGAATATGAGATTTAATATCCCTGTTCCATTCCAAAAACATGTTGTCCGCAGTAATAACTAAAGAATCATTAACAAACACCTTGGCATACGTATCTAACCCTTTAAAATCAATTTCAATATGATTTTGTTTTAACTCATTTTCTGTAATGTTGAACGTGGTTTCATACTCCCAATCGCAAGTATCAACCCATTGAATTTTCTTTTCATTATCCCCATAAAACGGGTCGGGAATAAGTTTGCTGGCAAATAAATCTGTGTAAACGGTGCCGGGCACGGTTGCATTATACCAATGTGAATCACCTACACGGTGGAACTTCCAATCTAACGAATCGAGATTACGTTCTGTCTTTTGCCCATAGGAATGGCCAACCAGCATCAGGAAACTGATAACAAAAATCCATTGCCTTTTCCTTGCGTTGTTCATTATTTGTAAATCGGAACAACAAAGAAAATCAAAATTCGGCAGACAGCCCCTTCAAGGCAAATACTCAATGCTTATCAGGTAAGGCTTCTGTAAATAAGGGTTACTTAGTGATTTCCTTTCACAATAAACCACCATAGGGCAACATAAGCGGCTTCTTCTTTAGCTCCGTCAATAGAGCCGGTCACATCGCTCATATGTCCTACTGTGCTGTTATGGGAATCGTCAATTTCATCGCCATGGATAATAAGTACCGTATTGCCATGCTCATCGTCAACTGTTTTGCCGTCGCTTTCTACTTTGGCAATCGTGCTGTTATGTTCGTCGTCAATGGTCCTGCCATCGCTTTCTATTCTCCCAACATTGTTGTTGCTGGAACTAACCAAGGTGTTCCCGTCCATTTTGTATTGGGCCGAAGCCACTGTGGTGATAAGGGTAAATGCCATTACCCCGAAAAATGTTTTAACAGATGTGTTCATGCTGATTTTATGTGTTGGTTTTATCGGACAAAAGTAATTTTATTTTTCACATAGACAAAAAAAGGAGACCCAAAATTCCTTAAATTTAATATCGGCTTAACAGTCAGTCACTTTTTCCGTCCGGTTAATTAAGTACATTCGCACCGATTATCGAAATAAAATATTTAAAATAAAATTCATCATGAAAAAGTTACTTTCCGCATTTAGCATAGCGTTGCTGTTATTTATTGGCCAGTCTAACCTTTCGGCACAGGAAATCCGTAATTCATCGGGCAGCAGCACCGGCAGCATCGAATCAGACGGTACAATCCGCAATTCATCTGGCAGCTCGGTTGGTAAAATAGACAACGATGGCACCATCCGTAACAGTTCAGGCAGCTCAATCGGCAAAATAGACAATGACGGCACTATCCGCAACGGTTCGGGTAGCAGCGTTGGCAAGGTGGAGGATGATGGTACCGTTCGTAACGAATCGGGTAGCAGCATCGGAAAGGTTGAAAGCGACGGCACCGTTCGAAACAGTTCAGGCAGCAGCATTGGCAGTGCGAATGGCGTTCCCAGAGCCTGGGCTGCTGTAGTGTTCTTCTTTTTTATCTTCAACTAACAGGGACAAAATCCTCTTTGGGGCACATTCATTTGTTTTATTGCTTGGTTTACCCATGTAATTGGAGTATCTTTGTATCCAATCCATAAAGCCATACCATGACACTCAAAGAACAGTTAGCCGCAGAAGCCGCCGAAAAGAGCAAACCACCCGTTCCAGCTGCAATGACTCAACCAAGTGCTCCTGCTTTTGGAAACCCTTACCGGGCCGAATACCTGAAGAGTGCTGAAGCTATCCAGGAGAAACTTATTAAAAGAGGGAAATCGGCAAGGCCGAGCAAAAAGTCGAAAGGCCGGTAATTGTATCGGTTTTTAATTTGGTTTTTGCAGGGAGTTGAGTATGATTCCGGAAGAAGTAAGGCAAAATTTAATTTCGGATGATGCCGCTTTCAATGCCATGTACCCTGATGATATACGCGAACTCAGCGGCAAGCATTGGACACCTTTGGAAGTTGCCAAAACAGCCGCAGAATATCTTGTAAACCGCCCCGGCATTAAAGTGTTGGACATTGGCTCCGGTGTTGGTAAATTCTGCAGTATTGGAGCTATAAGTACACAAGGGCATTTTACCGGAGCAGAGTATAGGGAAAACCTGGTCGATTTATCTAAACGATACGCAAAACAGTTGGGGTTAGCGAATGTGGAGTTTATTCATTCCAATATCACCCAAATTAGTTTTAAAGAATATCAGGCGTTTTACTTTTTCAATTCATTTATCGAGAACATGTCCAAAACGGAAGTAATGGACGATGCTGTGCCTGTTAGCCCACGCCACTATAGCCGTTATACCCAACACCTGCGCGAACAACTGGCAGGTATGCCCATAGGCACTCGTTTAGTAACCTATTGGAGCAATGCCGATGAGGTCCCTCGTGGCTATGTTATTCAGGCAACCGCTTTTGAAGGCGAACTTAAAATGTGGGAGAAGTTGTTTTGATTTAATGGAACATTTTTATCTTTGACAATGTATTCATTTTAATTTATTCGAAATGACACATCATAAATCGCATTCAGAAGATGCTGAAAAGCACCCTAAACAAGACTTTATGGTGGAGCGAATTGCATTCTTTTCTGATGCTGTTATTGCTATTGCCATCACCCTGCTGGTTTTGGAAATTAAAATTCCGCATATTGCGAAAGAAGATACGTATGACCAAGTTGTAGCCCAGCTTTTGGAATTGAAATATGGCTTTATCGAATTGATAGTAAGCTTTCTGGTGATAGCATACTATTGGCAGATGCACCATAAATTATTCAAGCATATCCAAAATTATAACAACCGTTTGCTGTTAGCCAATATGATTTTTCTTCTGACAATTATCTTTTTTCCTTTCACTACTTCTTTATTTGCTGAAAGCGGTAACAACCCTTCCGTATTCAGCTTAGGAATTAAACTGTTTTGGATTAATAATATACTCACGCTCCTCTCGCTTTGCGCTCTTTATTGGCTCGCTTTCAAAAAGCATAAAGAGTTGACCTATTTGCCGACACAGGCAGAGGATAATGCCATAAAAGCAGACATGTTTCTGCCGCTCATTCTTTATATCGTTCTTTTTTCAACAAGCTTTTTCTATGATGAGTTGAACACTTTGCCATATATCATTCTGGCAGGTGTTATCGGTATAAAAATTGTTTCTTATTGGAGGAAAGGCAAAAAGAAAGTTGTGTAAATACCCTTGCTTTTGAAGGCGAACTTAAATGTGGGAGAAGTTAGTTGGTTTGATTTTTATTTCTTCTTCGCCAAAATAATTACCGTATAGCTTTGGTATTTTGTAGAAGTGGTGGCATGTACATATCCAATGCCTACTTCATTAAGTGAGCCGTTAAACTCTCCTTCGCCAAGAACCAGTTGACGGCCTGTAGGGTCTTCGTTATTGTAATTGGTGATAATATATTTAATAGCTCCTTCACCCGATGGGGCACCACCCTGAATGGCTTCAAGGGTGCTTAGTTTTTTATCCTTCAGCAAATCATCAGAGACTGGATAAGCTTTATTTACGTAGTAGTTAATTCCATATCCTTTCGGGTCCACATGCCCGAAATACCCGTTGTAGGCCATACTCATGGCTTTGCGTTCGGCAACAGCTGCCAGCGAGTCATTCCAGATAAGGTCAGGACGCGGAGAAATTCCACGTAATGAAGTCCCATAGCGCTCACTGTAAGCATTAGGGTCCTTGCGTACTTTATTTAACAATACAAATGCTTTTTGTTCCTGTACGCGGTCAATAAATACGCCTTGTCCGGGATAGATAGTGAAGGATGGCAAAACGAATAAGCCTATTGCCAGCAGGCTGAATGCAGAAATGATGGTGAGTTTGCGAAACATAAATGGTTAGATTTTTAAGTGTTAGTTTAAAGATAAGGCAAATGTAAGAGATTAATGGATTATTTACCTGCCGTCAGGTCACCATAATATGCCTTTAATTCTAATGCCCTTTGTTTTACCAATTCCATTTCCGCGTTTACTTCCGCAATGCGCCACATGGTTCCCCCCATATCATCATAAATTTTCTCAACCGCAACGGTTTCCGCATCCCTGAATGCTAACCATTTTAGCTGCGCTTCTTTTAGTTTGGCTTTTTCTTCAGAGCTTAATACTCCCTGAAGCAGTTTGTAATATTTATTCATTTCGGCATCCCAGGCGCGTTCCGCATCAGCGGTGCACCCAACCATTCTGGACGTGGTTTCATTTTGGCCGGAATCTAAGCAGGCCTTCAATTGCTTATCAATAGGATAGGTATCTTCTTTTTGTGAAAAGGCATACGTAACGGAACACAATAAAATAGCTAACCCTATCAGTTTTTTGCTCATTGCTTTATGTTTTTTTGAGAGTAAGTTCCGGTTTTCTTTTGGCTTGTAAACAAATGTAGCGCAAAAACTTAAATGTGATTATACTATGCCGTTTACACGGATTTATTCAAATATGCCGCCAGGCTATATCCCATACTGAAACTGCCTTGCAATAGATAACCTCCCGTAGGAGCATCCCAATCAAGCATTTCGCCAATGGCATAATGGTTGGGCCAATTTTTTAATTGGAAATGCGTATCTATTTCATTCAGTGCGATGCCACCAACGGTAGATATAGCTTCATCGATAGGGCCCATGCCGATTATCTCCAATGGAAGTTCTTTAATTTTATTGGCAAGTATTTCCGGGTTTATAAAATCCTCCTTCGCCGTCATGTTTTTCAGCAGCGCTATTTGCGCTTTTGAAAGATTCAGCGTACCATCTAAATAGGCAGTCATGGTGGTATTTCCGGGCTTTTTTTTCAATACTTCTATTACTTTGTTCTGGCTGAGGGAGGGCTTCAAACCTATATAAATAATCGCTTTTTGCCGGTCGTTTAGTTGCTGCCTTATTTGCGGGCTTAGCGCATAAATAGCGCTTCCTTCCATTCCAAACTCGGTTAAAACCACCTCACCTTCCTTACGAATATTCAGAGTTTTCAACGCAATGTTTTTAAGCGGTAACCCGGCGGCCAGGCTAATGAGGTTTTTCGGCCATTGTATTTGAAAGGCACAATTAGAGGGCTGAAAAGGGATAATCTTGATTCCCTTTTCTTTAAAAAAGGTTGTCCAGCTCCCATCGGAGCCGGTTATTTTCCAACTTGAGCCACCCAATGCAAACACGGTTATATCTGCATCCGTTTCTTCGCCCTTCCATTCATGTTCTGTTTGAAGTTTTACGTTTTTATCTTTCAATACCTTTAAAATTGCATTCAGTACTTCTATAGGTTTAATGCCTTTCTTCGGGAAAATGCGTTTGCTTGTTCCGGTGAATGTGGGGATGCCAATTGAGTTGAGCCACGCCTGCAAATCTGTATTGGAAAAGGCGCGAAGAAGCTGCTCCATAAAAACAGAAGGCGTGTACCGTTTAACAAATTGTTCCAACGGTTCGGAATGGGTCAGGTTAAACCCCCCATCTCCGGCGACCAAAAACTTACGTGCAGGGGCTTTATTTTTTTCGTAGATGGTAACCTCAAACTTTTTTTCATCGAGGTGCGAAGCCAGCATCAATGCTGACGGCCCGCTGCCTATTATGGCTACTTTTGTTTTTGTAATCGAATTCAAAATTCAGGATATCAAATCCTATTTTTTGCCCCTTAGCGTTATGCTTGGCCTGTTATCCATTAATATTTCTTGGGGTTTTTTGCTAAGGCTGTCTTCTGCAAACTCACCACTAACATGCTTCCCCATCGAAGTCATATAAACAGTTCCTGTTATTTTAGATAGTTTTCCAAGGGAATCAAATACTACCCTGGTAAATTTCAAATCGATGCTGTCTTTTGCCCATGCTGTCGATACACTGTCTAAGTTTTGCTTTGTAGTATTCGATGTAATAACAAAATCCCAACTTTTAAGTGTTGCTGAGGTTTCTGTTTTTACCGGTTGATTGCAGGCTGCCGCAATAATTAGTGTAAAGAATGAAACACTTGCCATTAAGTTTTTCATAGATAATAATATTAGAATCACCTCAAAGGTAGTTTATTAATTCTTTAACTGAATAAACGGGAAGTTTACCGATACAAAATAGCTGTAAGCCGAAAAATAAACAGTGATTGCTTTTCCTTCTTTTAATTTTGAAACAGAAGGGTCAAATACTAACAACTAAATCTAAACTACCTATGAAAACTTACAGCGTTTTATTAACAGGAATGAGGTTTTTATTTATGCCTTTAATTGCCCAGGCAGGTTCGGTTGGTTTAGTCCAAAATGAAATTTATTGGCGGGCAGAAATTGTTAGAACTATACCTGAATCGGCAGATACAAGTAAGCATTTTGTTCCCTGTGTAAAAATTCACCATTGCCTTTTCAGCAAAACTCATACGGTTTCTGTAAATGTGGAGGGAAGGCATTATTTGCAAATATATGATAGCAAAGGGGCCAAAATGAATGAGGTTTCATTCACCGGCAAACACTATAAGTTAGATATCGGCGCTATGGCAAAAGGTTCTTATTCGGTATATGTTTTCGATTACCAAATGAAACTGCTGGGTATAAAACCATTAGAGATTAAATAAACTGTTAACCTTCTTTAATATTCATACCGATGATTAACCAACTGACCCATATAACACAAATGAAAAGCGCAACGAGCAGCGGAAACCAAAAGGCCAATATTGCGAAGGAGGTATTAATAGCTATAGAATAATAACTGTTTCGGTGAATTTTGCGCATGGCCAGCATAGCTCTTTCGTTCGTTACTAATGGATGTTTTGGCCGGAGTGCCGCGCGCGTAAGTAAATTCCAGCTTATGGCCATCCATACATTTACATAGGAATAAATAACCACCGCAGGAGCGGCATGGTCGGTTAAAATATAAGTACCCAGCAAAGCCGTAGGGAAAGGAATAAACACAATAGACAACAACAATAACCCGTTCGCGTAAATAAACTGCGGCGACGATTTATTTACCAATTTCATGATGTTGTGGTGGCTCACCCAGGTAATAAGTATAGTGGTAAAACTCAGCAGGAAGGCAATAATAGTGGGCGAAAGGTCCTTAATAGCCATCCAAAGGTCGGTGCTGGTATTTATTTTTGCCGAGGCAGGGAGCTTAATATCAATAATCAGCAGGGTTAATGCAATAGCAAACACGCCGTCGCAAAAGGTTTCTAACCGGGAATTGTTTGACTCTGCCATTCAGGTGAATTATACTGCAATTATACAGAAATACTTAGAAATACTACTTTATATGGTTTTTGTTAATAAAAATGCGTATCTTTGTATCTTAATCAATTTATATTATTTTTTATGGTAAACATTTTCGTGTCCAATTTAAGTTTTAAGTTCACTGAAGATTCTTTGAATCAATTATTTCAGCAGTATGGTACAGTCAATTCGAGTAAAATCATTACAGATAAGTTTACCGGGAAATCCCGTGGATTTGGTTTTGTAGAGATGGCCAACGATGAAGAAGGCCATAAGGCTATCGAAGGGCTTAATGAAACCGAGCACGACGGCAGGAGTATTTCAGTATCAGTTGCTAAGCCAAGAACTGAAGGCGGAGGCGGCAGAGACCGCAATTCCGGCGGTGGCGGCTACGGCGGCGGCAGAAGAGACAACGACCGCGAAAAAAGGTGGTAGTTCTTTCTTAAACTAAAAAAACAAAAGCATCCTTTATCGCAAGATACAGGGTGCTTTTTTATTTGCCTTAAAAACCGAGTAGCTTATTTTACTTGCATTTCACGCCGGGAGTGCATACCTCTCCGTTGCCCATTTCAGTAAAGGCTACATGGTTTTTCTCGCTCCATTCTTCGAATGACTTTGCAAGCACCTGTTTAAATATTTGGCTTTCCTGTGCACCTGAAACCGCATATTTACGGTCGAACACAAAGAAAGGGACGCCGTTAACGCCCAATTGATGCGCTTCTTCAATATCGGCAGTTACTTCATCCCCAAAAGTTCCTTTTTCTAAGGCTGTTCTTACTTCCATAGGTTCCAACCCTATTTCTTCGCCCAGTTTTATTAAGGTGTTGTAGTCATCCGTATTTTTCCCTTCGGTGAAGTAGGCATGAAACAGTTTTTCTTCCGCTTCGTTTTGCTTGCCTTTTTCCTTTGCAAAATGGCTGAAACGGTGTGCGTTAAATGAATTAGCCACAACCGCTTTATCGAAATTGTAGGTAAGCCCCACTTTGGCAGCCAACCCTGTAACATGGTCATTCATTTTTTTAGCATCGGCAAGGCTGAAGCCTTTATGTTCGGAAAGGTATTCGTGTATTGTTTTGCCGGGAGTAGTTTCCATTTCCGGCGCAAGCTGGAAGCTTTTCCATTCCACTTCTATTTTATCTTTTTCGGGAAATACGGAAAGCGCATTTTCAAATTTCCGCTTGCCTATATAGCAAAACGGGCACATAACATCGCTCCAAATTTCCACTTTCATTTTGTTCTCTTTCGAATCCATACAAGGTTGTTTAACGCCTAAGCGCATTAGAACGATAAAGACGAATAGTATGCCTGTTTCCTTTATCCTTATCAGGTATCAAATGGATAGCTACTTTTTGTTTTTATTATTTAAAATTGCATTGGCTTCCTCCAAAAATTTTACCTGTTCCTGCCCTGGAGGCGGGTTTTGCGGATATCCGCACGAGCCTAACGGGTTAATAGTTATTTGCCTGGCTTTTTCGTCCATCGTTAAAAAGAACATCCACACGGTAGGGTATCCCTGAATTTTAAATTGCTGTGCTAATCCCTGATTTTGTGCTTTTAATTCGGCAGGCTGCTGCTTATTCCTCGGGAAATCCAGTTCGAGCAATACTACGTTTTTCTTTGCCCATGCTATAAATTCAGGTTTTGCAAACACATTTTGTTCCAGTCTTTTACACCAAATGCACCAATCGCTGCCTGTAAAAAGTGCAAATATCGGTTTGCCCGTAGCTTTAGAAACCTCATTGGCTTGCTTCAAATCCGTGTACCAGGTAAGGCTGTCAGCTTTTTGGGCATTTGCTGTTTGCGTCATCAGATGAAGGCTGAAAAGAACAGACAGAATGACACTGGAAAATTTAATTCGTTTCATTTATATGCGAGATGTATGAATGCAAAGGTAGGTATCTTTAAAATAATTCAAAAAGGAATAAAATAATCCGCCTTACGCTTTCCCCAACTTATCCAATTTCTTTCATGTCGTTTTCACTAAGTTCAATCGAAGCCGATTTCATGTTTTCCTCTAAGTGCGATACTTTGGAAGTGCCCGGTATTAACAAGATATTATTGGAATGGTAGAGCAGCCAGCTTAAGGCTATTTCATGGATGCCTGTGTTATGCCGCACCGCCATCTGGCCCAGCTTTTCCAGTTTATCCGTATTGCCGCCCCCCATCGGATACCATGGTATAAATGCCATATTGTTCGCATTGCAATATTCCAACACAGATTCCCATTTCCGGTTATCAATACTGTACATGTTCTGCACTGAAACCACCTTGAAAAACAGCTCCGCTTTTTTAATATCATCCACGCTGACTTCCGATAACCCTATATGTTTAATTTTCCCTTCCTGTTGCGCTTGCTTTAAAAATGCAAATGTTTTTTCTGCCGGAACTTTCGGGTCAATGCGGTGTAATTGGTACAAGTCAATACAATCCAGTTTCAGTCTTTTAAGGCTGCCTTCCAACGCTTCTTTTAAATGTTCCGGGCTTGAATTTATATTCCACTGATTGGGGCCGCTTCGCTGAAAGCCGCCCTTTGTTGCAATTACCAATCCTTTAGGGTAGGGGTGGAGCGCTTCCGCAATCAATTCTTCTGAAACATAAGGCCCATAAGAATCGGCAGTATCAATAAAATTAACACCCATTTCAACCGCACGTTTCAAAACCTGTAATGCTTCCGGTTTATTTTCGGGGGCTCCCCAAACACCTTTGCCGGTAATGCGCATGGCGCCATATCCAAGCCTGTTTATGGTTAAATCTCCGCCCAGCGTGAATGTCTTTTTATAGTTTGTGGTATCCATAATTTTTAAAATTTGTTTTCCTTTATCAGTTTCAATCCTTTGGTCCAGCGCAATAGTTCCTTCAGCATGGTGTCGGCTGCTTTCACCGTTATATCATTGGGTACAAAAACACCATCAATAATAAACTGTGCGAAGAAGGGTATATGAACCGCCTCTGACATGGGTACTATTTTCATTGTCGCCAAGTCAGCCTTCAGGCTGTTGGCAGCCCTTGTGCCCGATGAAATTCCGCCATAACTTACTATTCCCGCCGGTTTGTATTGCCATTCCTGTAAAAGATATTCTATCGCATTTCTTAAGGGAGCCGGATAGTTATAGTCATATTCCGCCGTTACAAATATGAAGGCATCCGCTTCATCAATTTTTGCGCTCCAATTTTTAGTATGCTCATGCTTATAGTTTTTCATCATCGGATGGTTAGGTTCATCCATCATAGGTAAATTAATAACCGCAAGGTCCAGCAGTTCCACATTAAAATCGCCTTGTTTTTTCGCATGGTTCACTATCCAATCGGCTACAATAGGGCCTTTTCTTCCTGCCCTTACGGTAGACGTAATTATTTTCAGGTTATACATAAATACTTGTTGTTTTTTTAGAATTTACAAGGTACAAAAGTACGCTATGCTAATTTACAAACCTGTGATATATGTAAATTCTTTTTTGGGGGCAAGGGTGTTCCGGAATTTGAATTTATATATAATCAGGGAATTTGTATATTTGTGTGAGGCAATAAAAATGACTTTATGCCCCATAGGGGCTGAATCTTTGTAGAATATCAGCAAAGAAAACTTTTCAGCAGCGTAGCTGCGACATAAAACAAATTAGTATGCCCAATACGTATACCCAAATGTATGTGCAAATTGTTTTTGCCGTTAAAGGCAGGGAAAACCTGATTGCAGAAAAACACCGTAATGAAATTGAAAAATATATGTGTGGTATTATTTTGAATAATAAATCCAAGCCTCTTGCTATTTATTGCAACCCCGACCATACGCATATCTTAATTGGATTACATCCTGCTATTTCTGTTTCGGAGATAGCAGGGGATGTTAAAGCAGGTACTTCGAAATTTATTAATAATCGGAGTATTTATCATTTTCAAAAACACGTAAAAGTGCAACGTATAGCGAAATAGTGCTCTGTTATTTTTTGTGATTTTTTTACTGCCGGACTTTATGAACTTTCAACTTTATACTGAATAGGCTATCTTCGCACCTCCAAAAAAAGAATAGCACTATGATTACCGTTAGCAACCTGTCTTTGAGATATGGCAAAAGATTACTGTTCGATGAAGTGAATTTAAAGTTCATGCATGGTAATTGCTATGGTGTTATTGGCGCGAATGGCGCGGGTAAATCCACGTTTTTGAAAATACTTTCCGGCGAGATTGATGCCAACACAGGCACGGTAAGCATTACACCCGGTGAGCGCATGAGTGTACTTAGCCAGAACCACTTTGCATACGATGCTTTTCCTGTGTTGCAAACCGTGGTAATGGGTAATAAAAAGCTGTGGGATATAATTCAGGAGAAGGATGCCCTATATGCCAAAGCTGATTTCAGCGATGCTGACGGGCACAGGGCAGGTGAGTTGGAAACTCATTTTGCCGAAATGGAAGGCTGGAATGCCGAAAGCGATGCCGCCAACCTCTTGAGTGGATTGGGGGTGAAGGAAGACCTGCATAGCACGTTAATGGGCGATTTGAACCCGAAAGAAAAGGTACGTGTACTGTTGGCACAGGCCTTGTATGGCAACCCCGACATATTGCTGCTCGATGAGCCCACCAACGATTTGGATGTTGAAACTATTACATGGTTAGAGAACTTCCTTGCCGATTTTCCGAATATTGTAATAGTGGTGAGCCACGACCGTCACTTTTTAGATGCTGTTTGTACCCATGTGGCCGATATAGATTTTTGTAAGATTAAGCTATACACTGGTAACTATACTTTCTGGTACGAATCGAGCCAGTTGGCCCTTCGCCAGCGTGCCGACCAGAATAAAAAGATAGAAGACAAGCGCAAGGAGCTGCAATCGTTCATTGAGCGGTTTAGTGCGAATGCTTCCAAATCCCGGCAGGCGACGAGCCGGAAAAAGCTCTTAGAAAAGCTGGTCGTTGACGATATACAAGCCTCTACCCGTAAATATCCGGGCATCATATTCAAAGCCGACCGCGATTGCGGCGACCAGATATTAAGTGTTACTAAACTGGCAAAGTCTTCCCCCGAAGGGATACCTTGGTTTACCGATGTTACTTTTACATTGGATAAAGGCGACAAAGTGGCAATTCTCTCCAAAGAGCATTTGGCTATCACCGCATTTTTTGAAATTATTACAGGCGCACAACAACCTGATTCAGGTGAGTATTTATGGGGAAGCACCATAACCAAGTCGTATTTACCAAATGAAAACGCTTCCTTTTTTAAGCGCGATGATAACATGGTAGATTGGTTGCGAGAATATTCTACCGACAAGCTGGAAACCTATATCCGTGGCTTCCTTGGCAGGATGCTGTTTTCGGGTGAAGAAGCGTTAAAGAAGGTGAATGTATTATCCGGTGGGGAGAAAGTGCGTTGCATGATTTCGCGCATGATGCTTACCAATGCCAATTGCCTGATTCTTGACGAACCTACCAACCACTTGGATTTGGAAACTATCACCGCATTCAATAATGCCTTGAAAGATTGGAAGCATGTAGCTTTGTTTACCTCGCATGACCATGAGTTTACCCAAACCGTTGCCAACCGCATCATTGAACTTACCCCAACAGGCGCTATAGATAAGCGTATGCCTTACGATGAATACATCGTAGATGAAAACATAAAAGCCCAAAGGGAAAAGATGTGGGGCAATGTGGTGCTGGCGTAGGAGAGATAGGTAATCAGTAATACTAAAGGAATAATGAATATTAAAGAATTATTTGAATTAGTTGCTAAGAAATATGGCATTGATGGTATTCTTGAACATATAAAAAATGAAGGGAGGAAAATAACTTATATAAAAATGATTGATGGAAAAGGTGCGGAAAT
>CAIWVW010000133.1 GCA_903916255.1 uncultured Bacteroidota bacterium | reverse complement strand
TGCCCGCGCCACAGCTCCTTCCAATAATCAAATCCAAATGTCATTCCGAACGAAGTGAGGAATCTTTTCCATTTAACATTAAGATTCCTATGGGTAAAAATAAGAAAGGGACACCAATTGGCATCCCTTTCTTTAAAGAATTTTATTCTGCTTAGCTTACCACCATTTGGAAATAGTGTAGGTATTTCCATCGAGGGTAGCAGTAGCGGTGCCTGTACATTCTCCCAAGGTTCCAAAATTAATGGAGAGCGTATTGGTACTGTTGCTGCGGGTAATGTTAACTACACCAGATTCGATGTAAGCACATCCGCCCAACCACCAAGGTAATGCTGTGGCATATAATGGGTTTGCAATAGTAATGGTATACGTTGCACCAGTTTCGGTGGTTCCGGTTGCATTTCCGGTAACTTCATAGTACCATGCGCCACCTTGGTTCACCAAAGCATTGGTGCGGTTTGATACCCATGTAAAGGTTTTGCCGTTGTAACGGGTAATATTCAAATTGGCAGAGAAACTCCAGCTTTCATAACCAAGGGTGTCCAGTCCGGCGTTGGTCCAGGTTCTAGTACCTGCAACACTATTCATGGTGCCAGAGGTTTCACCCACTTTATAACCATTAAAAGTTTGGGTTATAGTTGTATTCTTGTTGAAATATGCTTCCCAGAAGAATTGTCCCGCTGAAACGGGCCATGAAATCATAATTTCACCTTGTCTCCATTTGCCATCATTACAAAGAACAGGAGAAGAACCGAAATTAACAGTTACAGTTACAGTTGTTTCGGCAGCAGCGGTATCGGACCATGTAACCACACAATGTGAACTGTAAACAGCCTGAATAGAGTGTTTTTCCGGGCCATATTTGTTTGCGTTTGCTCCAACAGCATTGTCAGATACGTTCTTGGAGTCATTAGAGGCATAGGAGCCACTTGTTTCATCCTGAGCAGCAGTAATATCTGTGTCAGGTGTAGATGAACTTTTGTGGCAGCCTGTAAGAACTAACCCCGAAAGGGCTATTCCAAGGATGCCGCTTAATACAAAATTTTTAGTTTTCATGACAGTTTTAATTTTTATGGTTTTGCTTTTTGATTCTACAAAGATAAGAAGGTTTAATAAATACTATTAATTCTGTATTAAGTCCTTTCCATCTTTCAGTTTGCGAAATAAGAACTATCAAATGAAGAAAATATGAAGAATTGCTCAAACTAACCTTTTAAACCGGCCCGGAAACTTCATTTCCCCTCTTTCAAGCTGCAAGTTATATGATTTTTAGGCCTTCTGCCATTTTTTTCGTTTAGTTGACCAAAATATCGGATGAACTTAATTCCGGAAACGATAAAATGATTGCATATGTTATAATGTTTCTAAAACCCGTTCCATTTGCATACCCCGAGAACCTTTCAGCAGAATTGTGGTATCTTTTAATGGGTGTTCCGCAAGCCATTTTATAAAGTCATCCAACGCAATGAATGATTTACCGGATGATTTTGCCTTTGAAAACTCCTTCCCAATAAGATAAACTGCTCCCCAATTGTTTTTTTCAATTAAATCGGCAATAGCCTGATGCTCCTTTTGGCTTTCTTCGCCCAGTTCAAACATATCTCCCAGTATCAATACTTTATTAGGTGTATTCTGTGCAGCAAAATTCTCAATGGCCGTTTTCATGCTGCTTGGGTTTGCATTATATGCATCAACCCATATGGTATTACTGCCTTTTTTTTCAATTTGCGAACGGTTATTAGATGGAATATAGTCCTCTATTGCCTGCTTAATTTCCTCGGGGGTAACCTCAAAATAGTAGCCAATACAAGCAGCAGCCAATATGTTATAAAAGTTGTAGGAGCCTGCCAGTTGACTGCTTACCTGAATATCTTCCCCATCTATCATCTCTATGGTTCCCTTGGCAAGAAAGCTATCTTTATCAAGGAAACCTCTTATATCTGCATCTCGGGACACTCCGTATGTGAAATAGACTCCATCTGAAAGCTTTATTAATAGCTCGTCATCGGCATTTACAAAAAGTTCGCCGTTTTTTTCTTTAATACATTTATAAAGTTCGCTCTTGGCTTTTATTACGCCTTCATAGCCACCGAATCCTTCTAAATGCGCTTTACCAATATTGGTGATGATTCCATAATCAGGCTCGGCAATCCGGCAAAGCATATCTATTTCGCCCACATGGTTGGCACCCATTTCAATAACGGCCATTCCATGTTCCTTAGTTAGTTTCAGCAATGTGAGCGGAACACCAATGTGGTTGTTTAAATTACCTTGCGTGAAAAGCGTACTGTATTTTTTAGATAATACGGCAGCCGTGAGTTCTTTGGTGGTGGTCTTTCCGTTGCTTCCTGTAATGCCAATTACCGGAATTGTGAATTGCTTGCGGTGATAATTTGCCAGGTTTTGCAATGCTTTCAGCACATCGGGCACTAAAATGCACTTGTCCGAATAGAATTTTTCATCATCAATAATTGCATAGGCGCAACCTTTTTTTATTGCTTCTGCTGCAAATTCATTTGCATTGAAGTTGGCACCCTTTAATGCAAAAAATAAACTCTTGTCAGGAGTATTGCGGGTATCAGTCGATACTACAGGGTGCTCCAAAAATATTTTATAAAGTTCTTCTGTCGAAATATTTTTCATACGCGATTAATGAGTTTCGGCTAGTTCATTTTCTTTAAAATAGGCAATAATTGCCCGTTTCATAATTTCTTTTTGTTCGCCGGGTTTAAGCATCGGTAAATTCCCGACTATGTCCCATTGCGGCCAACCATCGGCATCTTTGCCGGTATATTTAAAATACCCCAAGGGTTCCAGTAATTTGCAGGTGGCAATATGCATCAAATCCATTTTTTCATCCTTCGATGGTTTAAAATATCCTTTACCCAGTTCCTGAATGCCTATTAAAAGGATGATAGATTCTATTTCAATACCCTCACCAAAAGTCAATTCTATTCTTTTTACCAACTCTTTCCAATTATTTTGCAACTCTTCGTCCATATTATCGTAGATAGGTTTGTAAAATTACTTAGATTCCGTTCTGAGGTAATTGTATATTTGCGAAATTATGAGAAATACCGACATCCTATTGATAGTTCCTTTGGTATGGGGTACATACAGGGGCTTCTATCGGGGCCTTATTTCCGAAATAACTTCGCTGGTGGCAATGGTTATCGTGTTTTATGTTTCCATAAAATACTACGCCCCATTTGGCTCTTTCCTCGCTTCTCATATCCATAGTAAGCTATCCCCTGCATATATTTCCATCGCTGCTTTCACTATTCTTTTCCTGTTTTTATTTGTAATAGTTTATGCCATCTCCATAAAAATAGAAAAAATGACAGAGGCACTGCATATTTCTTTAATCAATCACCTGGCGGGAGGATTATTCGGATTGGCTAAATGGGCCTTTATGGTAAGCGTAGTTATTTCGCTTTTAGCCATGTTCGGCGACAAAGCCGATTTCACTTTTATTAAGTTTAATCACACCTGGACATACAATCACTTACAAATGATTGCCCCGAATTTGATGCCAAGTTTACTGGGGAAAAATCCGTAGGCTTAACATTTTGCACATGTAATGGAATGCCCGTCACTGCGAGGCTCCGCGAAGCAGTCTTGCCCAAAATTAGTTAATCGAATTAGTAAGACTGCTTCGCCGAGCCTCGCAGTGACTATAGCTCTTTACTTTTTAAGCGGGAGTACTTACCGAATACTTGGCCAACAACTCTTCAATCTTTTCCACCATATCTTTTGAACCGATGAATAACGGTGTACGTTGATGAAGTGCACCCGGTTTAAGTTCCATTATGCGTTTGGTGCCGCTGGTTGCTTTTCCTCCGGCTTGTTCTACTATAAATGCTAATGGATTACATTCATATACCAACCTCAATTTACCTTTTGGAGAAGCTGAGGTGGTTGGATATAAGAATACGCCGCCGGTAATCAGGTTACGGTGAACATCGGCAACAGCAGAACCAATATAACGCGAAGAGAATGGACGACCGCTGTTAGCGTCTTCTTCCTGGCAATACTTGATAAATTTCTTTACGCCTTCGGGGAAATGCACATAGTTTCCTTCGTTAATGGAATAGGTTTTCCCTTTCTTGGCCATTTGCATATTCGGGTGCGAAAGACAGAACTCTCCAATACTCGGGTCCAATGTAAAACCATTTACGCCCTTTCCTGTTGTATAAACCATCATGGTAGAAGAACCATAAATAATATATCCGGCAGCAACTTGTTCGGTACCCGGTTGCAAAAAATCTTCCATAGTACCCGGGCCTGAAAGGCTTACACGGCGGTAAATAGAGAATATAGTTCCAACAGATACATTCACATCAATATTTGATGAGCCATCCAATGGGTCCATGGCTACTACATATTTAGCGCCCTTCGATACCGCATTATCAACAGTTATAATATCTTCGTTTTCTTCCGATGCAATGGCGCAAACCTCACCACCTACGCTTAGTGCAGCAATGAATTGTTCGTTAGCATATATATCCAGTTTCTTTACTTTTTCGCCTTGTATGTTCTTTTCGCCAGTTTCGCCAAGGATACCTGCCAAGCCTGCTTTGTTTACCTCGCGGTGAACTATTTTACCGGCAATAGCTATATCGCTTAAGAGCCTGGTTAACTCTCCTTTGGAATATAAAAAATCGTCTTGCTTCTCGACGATGAACTCTCCTAATGTTTTAACTTTTTCCATGATAATGGCTGATTGAAAATTTTTGGATGGCAAATATAGGTATTTTTGGGGTTCTTGTATATTACCCATCTATGAACTACACTATACGCAAAGCAGTTAAGGCCGATGCAGCCGATATTTTAAGGCTGGTAAAGGAACTGGCCAGCTACGAAAAAGCACCCGAGGCTGTGGAAGTTACATTGGAAGAGGTGGAAGCCGATGGTTTTGGCCCGAATGCTATTTATAGCGCGTTTGTCGCCATTATGGACGGAATTGTGGTTGGGATGGCCCTTTATTACACCAAATATTCCACCTGGAAGGGGAAAGCCATCTATTTGGATGATATTGTGGTAAGCGAAAAATTCAGGCGTTATGGCATTGGCGGCAAACTGTTTGAAGAAGTGGTTAAAGTGGGTAAAGAAATGGGTGTCCGGAAAATAGACTGGCAAGTATTGGACTGGAATGAACCAGCCATACAGTTTTATAAAAAATACAATACCCAATTCAGTAATGAGTGGGTGAACTGCACGTTGTATAAGGAACAAATAAAAGACATTTAATACTCACCCCTTCGCCCCTCTCTATCTATAGAGAGGGGTACAACCAAAAAGCATGGACAATATTAGAGGAAAAAGTATTACTGAAATAGCCAGAGGTTTAAGGCAAAACCTGACCGAACCGGAGAAGGTTTTATGGAGGGAATTAAGGAATCGTAAGTTAAGTGGCCATAAGTTTTTACGGCAACATCCGCTATTTTATTTTACACTTTACAAACGAACATATCTCTTTATTGCAGATTTTTATTGCGCCGAAAAGAAATTAGTTATTGAGCTGGATGGCAAAATACATGATTATACTAAGGAATATGATGGCAACCGGGATTATGTTTTATCGGAACGTGGGCTAACCGTAATAAGATTCAAAAACGAAGAATTGGAGGATATGAATAAAGTATTGTTAAAAATAAAAGAAAACTTATAGCCACTTCCCCCCTCTCTGCTTGGTAGAGAGGGGGCCAGGGGGTGAGTATAAACAAATATGAAGGTTTTTAAATTTGGAGGAGCATCGGTAAAAGATGCGGAAGGGTTAAAAAGAGTGGCTGATATTTTATCGGCGACGGAAGGTGACGTTATTGCCGTCATTTCCGCTATGGGAAAGACTACCAATGCGCTTGAAAAGCTCGTCCCGATTTTAGATGCGGTTACTACCGAAAAATTATTGGGTGAAATAGAAGAATATCATTTGGCCATGGCACGTTCCGTTAAAATTCCTTTTTGGGAAAGCGTACATACTAATCTGGAGCGCGATTTCCGCGAGTTGCGCGTAATGGTGCAGGAGTTCAAGAGTGATAATTATGACGAGCGTTACGATTACATAGTATCTATGGGCGAGGTGATGTCAACGCATATTGTTAGCGGCTACCTCGCCGGAGAAGGCATTAAAAACGAATGGATAGACGCCCGCAACGTAATTATGACCGACGATACCCACCGCGATGCCAAAGTAGATTTTGATAAAACACAAAAGCAAATAAAGACTCAATTACTGAAGTCCGTTAAACAAAACAGAATAGCGGTTACACAGGGTTTCATTGGTAAGTCAGATAAGGAGCACCCGGTTACTCTTGGACGTGAAGGGTCCGATTATACAGCTGCTATTATTGCTTATTGCGCCGATGCCGAATCGGTGACGATATGGAAAGATGTACCCGGTGTACTGAATGCCGACCCCAAAAAATTTGCGGATACTGTTAAACTGGACTACCTCAGTTACCAAGATGCTATTGAGTTAGCATATTATGGTGCCACCGTTATTCACCCAAAGACCATTAAGCCTTTACAAAATAAAAATATTCCTCTTTTTGTAAAACCCTTTGGCGACCAGAATGCCAGCGGCACCTGCATACATACCAATACTTCTCCCCTTCCCGTCCCTTGCTTTATCAGTAAGACAGACCAGGTACTGCTTTCCCTCTCACCAAAAGATTTTTCATTTATTGCCGAGGAAAACCTCAGCCTTATTTTCGATTGCTTTGCCAAGCACCATGTAAAGGTGAATATGATGCAGCATTCGGCAATTAATTTTTCGGTGTGTATTGATAGCGACCCGCGTAAATTGTCCGCATTATTGGATGAATTGCGAAATAATTATCGTGTATTATATAACGAAAACGTCGAACTTTTTACCATACGCTATTACGACCAGCCCACCATTGACCGCATTACAAAAGACAGAAACATCTTACTTGAACAGAGAAGCAGGTATACGGTGCAGGTGGTGGTGAAATAAATAATACTTTGAAAATGGAAACGATAATCGATTTTGCCGGTTCAAAATTTAACCATATTGATAATATCGCCCAAACTGAAAAATACTTATCAGAAAATCCCGATTTTCATAAAAGACTTGATAGATTAATATGGGCATATCATGAAATTGGACATGTTATACCGCAATGGAATGGGAAGTTGTTTTCCGGCCATAATTTTGCTTATTCTGAAAGCAATTCTGAAATAGAATGCTCTTATCAGCTTATAAAACTTTGCTTTTATAAATATGGCTTTATTGCATTAAGAAATGCTTTGGAATTAGGTCTTTTATCTATCTATTGGGACAAAGATAATAATGCAGAAATTCTTATCCAAGATTGGTATAAGTCAAAAGAAGATACTCCTTTCAAAAAA
Organism: uncultured Bacteroidota bacterium; assembly: GCA_903916255.1. Lineage (GTDB taxonomy): Bacteria > Bacteroidota > Bacteroidia > JABEUT01 > JABEUT01 > JABEUT01. The sequence continues at coordinate 6,907 of CAIWVW010000133.1, read as the reverse complement.
CAAATAACCAAAGGATTGAAGACCATTGAGAACATCAATCAGTTCTGTAAAAGATTTGACTTATTTATAAAAATAGACAACGTGTATGATAACCTTTCTGATTTCACTCATACTAAAGGATATTCGTTTTCCGGACAAAATTTGAATCATGCCAATTTTACAAAATTTAACGAAAGAACAATTAGAACATGGGGTAACCTTTTAGAACAAGTAATTCAACTTTTATTATCTGTTTATATTCTTAAATATCCCGTTGCAATACAAAATACACCCATTCAAGAAAAATTTGGCATAAATGGCCCATTTGGAGGTTTTTTGGAGGTTTTCCAATCCGAGCATATAAAAGAAGTACTTGACCCGGATGAATTGAAAGCCTTACAAGAAATCAGTGATAATGATGAAGGTGCAAAGTCATTAAGAGATTGGGTGAATTCTTACCCAGATATTTCGGAAGAAGAATTCAAAAAACAGGTGGATGAATTTGATGAATTTATGGACAAACACAAAAAAGAATAAAGTTCCTCAAGTCCATCGGACTTAAATCTTAGTAGCTCCCGATGAAATCGGGGGTATAAACAAACCCAGCCATTTGCAACCCTGTAGGGGTTGAACACTGTATTCAGCCCCTACGGGGCTGTTTTATTTGGGTATTTACAACCGCCGGGTGCTCCGGCGTCTACTCATATTCAAGCCCTTCGGGCTTTGCTCTGTGAACCTCTGTGTTGGATTTTATCAATTTAACTCTGTGTTGGAAAATGTATCCCAAAATCCCTATTTTTGCCCCATGCAAGTAATCATCCGATGCCCGAAATGTTCTTGGGAGCCTTTAGAGACCTCCATGTGGCGTTGCACCTGCAATCATGTATGGAATACCTTTGATACCGGTGGGCGCTGCCCTCACTGCAAAAAACAATGGAATGACACCCAGTGCCTCGAATGCAAACAATGGAGCCCGCATATAGATTGGTATAAAAACCTCGACGACTGGCTGAAAAAGCAATTAGAGCTAATTAAAAAGTGGAAAGAAGAGGAAGCGTTGGTGTAAAATTATAGCCTCACGTGCTAAGACACTAATACGGCACCTCTAATTAGTGTATGTCAATATTTGCCAGTCGGGCTCCGACCTGTGGCATGCATTTGCGATACATTTGCCCATTACTAAAAATGTCCAGATTTACCCAAAATCCGGACATCCCCTGTAAGCCTTATCCAGTATAGGGTTGAGGGGAATTTTCAATTTCCAAATACACGAAAAACCCGGACATTTCCGGCCAACAAAAATTGCAAAGAAATGATGGTTTTAAGCTAAAAGCCATCAGCCATTAACTATCAGCCATTATTTTCCTATTTTCGTGCTTCATTTAATAAAATCCTATGAAGCTATATCCAATATCTATAGGCCTGCTGGTGTTTGCAGCCTGCAACCAACCCGCAACCACAGTATCAACAGGTAAACTGACTTATCCGCAAACCCGCAAATGCGACACCGTAACCAATTACTTTGGGGTTAAGGTAGCAGACCCTTACCGCTGGCTCGAGAACGACACCGCCGCCGAAGTGGGCCAGTGGGTTGCTGCGGAAAATAAGGTTACCCAGGACTACCTCTCCAAAATAACCTTCCGCGACTCGCTCAAGAAGCGGCTTACAGAGCTTTACCACTATGAGAAGTACAGCGTTCCGTTTATGAAGGGCAACTATGTGTTTTTCTATAAAAACAATGGCTCGCAAAACCAAAGCGTACTCTATGTTCAACAAGGATTAGCGGGCACTCCCAAGGTATTGCTCGACCCTAACACACTGGCAAAAGACGGAACAGTTTCGGTAAATGAAATAGGCGTTTCCAACGACCAGAAATATTTGGCATACGCTATAAGCCGCGCCGGTTCTGACTGGAACGAGTTTTATGTAATAGATATTGCCAGCGGAAAACAACTGAATGATACCCTGAATTGGAGCAAGTTTTCGGAAATAGGCTGGCAAGGCGATGGCTTCTACTACACCCGCTATGCCGCTCCTGCAAAGGGACAAGCGCTGGTGAAGTCTAACGAAAGCCCGATGATTTATTTCCATAAAGTGGGAACCCCGCAAAGCGCCGACAAACTTATTTACGAAGACAAGCAACACCCGAAACGCACGCTGGGCGCATATACCACAGATGATGAAAAATACTTGGTGGTCCACTTTGAAGAAGCGTCCGACAATAATGCGTTCTCGGTGAAAGACCTTACCAAGCCGAATGCTGCGTTTGTACCGATAGTAACCAATTTCACCAGTGATAACACAGTGGTTGATGACAACGGGAACCAGCTGTTAGTCTATACGAATAAAGGCGCATCCAAGTATCGCCTTGTATGGATTGACATCACTAAACCTGATTCAGCCAACTGGACAAATGTACTGCCCGAAGGCGGGAACCTGTTGCAGGGCGTGGGTTTGTCCGGCGATAAAATTATTGCATCCTACCAGGATACCGTAAAAACAAAGCTCTATGTATATGACATGAACGGCAAAATGCTTAATGAAATCAAGCTCCCCGGACTTGGCAACAGCGATTTTTCGGCAAGCAAAAAGAGTCCGACTGTGTTTTATTCTTTCACAAATTATATCACGCTTCCAACTATTTTCAGTTATGATTTAACCACTGATAAATCAACCCTCTTCGCTAAACCTGACAATGGTTTCAAGAGTGAAGACTATACTACCGAACAGGTATTTTACCCCAGCAAAGACGGAACCAAAATACCAATGTATATAGTTCACAAAAATGGAATTAAAATGGATGGAAGCAATCCGTGTTTCTTATATGCTTACGGAGGGTTCAACATTAGCATATTGCCGGCATTCAGCCCGGGTGCTGCACTTTTCCTGGAACATGGCGGAATTTATGCAGTGCCTAATATCCGCGGTGGTGGCGAGTTTGGTGAAAAATGGCACGAAGCCGGAACAAAACTCAACAAGCAAAATGTATTTGATGATTTTTATGCTGCTTCAACTTATCTGGTAGATAATAAATATACATCGCGCAGCAAACTGGCTATCCACGGGCGCTCTAATGGTGGCTTATTGATTGGCGCTTCCATAAACCAGCACCCGGATATGGCTAAAGTAGCCCTACCCGGAGTAGGTGTTCAGGATATGCTACGCTACCATAAATTCACCATTGGTTGGTCATGGGCGAATGACTACGGTACAAGTGATGATTCAATACAGTTTCATAATCTCATTAAATTCTCACCTGTGCATAATGTGCATGACACAGCATACCCTGCAACCCTTATCACCACTGCCGACCATGATGACCGTGTAGTGCCTGCGCATTCATTTAAATTTGCGGCAACATTGCAAGCGCACCAAAAAGGCGATGAGCCTGTCCTTATCCGTATAGACCATAATGCGGGCCATGGTGGCGGAAAACCAATGTCAAAGCAGATTGATGAATTTGGCGATATGTGGAGCTTTGTGTTCTACAACCTTGGAATGAAGTGGCATTAGGAGCGTAAGGCAAATCACATTCTGCGAAAGCAAGATTAATGTATCTTTACACGGATGAACGAGACGCAAAAAACAGGCGGAGAAGGTGAAGCGGAAGCAGTGAAGTTTCTGCGTTCTATCGGGTATGAAATATTGGAAAGGAATTGGCGACACAGCAACCAAGAAATTGACATCATTGCAAAAGACAAATTCTATTTAGTGGTTGCGGAAGTGAAAACCCGTTCCAGCATTGCATTTGGTGAGCCTGAAGCATTTGTGAACAGGCAAAAGCAGCGGAATCTTATCAAAGCCGCAAACGCCTATTTAGAAAAGAAAAACCTGATGCTCGAGAGCCGTTTTGATATTTTATCGGTGATGAAAAACGGAGAAAATTATAAAGTGAGCCATATCCAAAATGCATTTTACCCCATATTAAATAAATCATGATTTATATACTCCCACTGCACATAATCTTTGTAGTAACCTGGTTTGCCGGCCTCTTTTACATTGTCCGTTTATTTATCTACCACACTGAAGCAGAAAAAAAGGAAGAACCGGAACGGACCATTTTGCAGGACCAGTATAAAATAATGGAGCGTAAATTGTGGTATGTTATCACCTGGCCATCCATGATTCTTACGTATGTATTTGGAATTACTTTGCTCTACAACCTATACGGATGGAACATTCCGCCATGGCTGTTGGTTAAACTGACTTTTGTTTTTGGCCTTACACTTTACCATTTCCAAAACCACGCAATTTATCGCAGGCTTGCAAAAAATAAAATTACTTGGACCTCCACCCAATTGCGTTTGTGGAATGAATTAGCAACAATCTTTTTAGTAACAATTGTATTTATTGTAATCATAGGAGACGGACACCATAACTACGGAAATGATGCTGTAAGCCCTATTTGGGGTATCATTGGGTTCCTTTTATTCGCTTTCCTGATGTGGGGAGCCGTAATGATTTATAAAAAAGCACGGGAGAAAAAATCTAAAAAATAATATGAATGAAAAACCAATAGCCATTGTAGGTGCCGGATTAGTGGGCTCATTGCTGGGAATCTATTTATCGCAACGCGGATATAAAGTTGAGCTATTTGAACGGCGGGATGATATGCGTGCCGGAAATATGTTGGGTGGAAAATCTATTAATCTTGCACTATCTGACCGCGGTTGGAATGCCTTAAAAGGCGTGGGCATTGCAGATGAGATTATGAAAATTGCGATACCTATGAAAGGCCGCATGACGCATGATATGGAAGGCAAAACGAATTTTCTTCCTTACGGTAAAGAAGGGCAGGCGATATATTCCGTATCGCGTGCCGGATTAAATTGCTTGCTGATGAGCCTCGCGGAACAAAAGGGAAGTAAAATACATTTTAACAAACGTTGTAAAAGTATTTCCCTGAAGGATGCTTCACTAATTGTGGAAGACCCTGTCACCAAACAAGAGAATCATTTCTATGCATCCCGCATATTCGGCACTGATGGCGCTTTCTCGGCAGCCCGCTTACAAATGCAATTATCCACCGACAGGTTTGAATATTCGCAGCATTACCTCGATTATGGATATAAGGAATTGCATATTCCTCCAACTAAAAATGGAGGCTTTGCAATGGATAAAAATTGCCTGCATATATGGCCCCGTGGTAAATTCATGATGATTGCATTGCCCAATATTGACGGCAGTTTTACCTGCACTTTATTTTTCCCGTTTGAAGGCGAAGAATCATTTTCCTCCTTGACGACAAAAGAATCTGTGACCAAATTTTTCGATAAAACATTCCCCGATGCAGTTCCGCATATGCCTACTTTACTGGAAGATTTCTTCCATAATCCATCAGCGTCTTTAGTTACTGTTCGGTCCTATCCATGGAGTTTTGAAGATAAGATGCTATTGCTCGGCGATGCTGCACATGCTATTGTTCCATTCTACGGACAAGGCATGATTTGCGGTTTCGAGGATTGCACAGTACTGAATGAAATTATGGATAAATACCTCACGAATCCAAATGATGCGGGTCAATGGAAAAAGGTTTTTGAGGAAACGCAGAAATCACGCAAACCAAACTCCGATGCCATTGCAGACCTTGCTGTGGCTAACTTTGTGGAGATGCGTGACCTTGTAACTCATCCTGATTTTATTTTGCAGAAAAAGATTGAGGCACATTTCAGTACCAAACATCCTGATAAATGGCTGCCATTATATTCCATGGTTACCTTCAGCGACCTGCCATATAGCTATGCTTTGGAGCGTGGCAGAAAGCAGGATTTGATTATGAAAAAGGTTTTAACTACTTCCAATATTTCTGAAAAATGGAATTCTGTTGAAGTAGAAGAGATGATGCTGGAGCTTGTGAAAAACAGCTAAGTTTGTTCAATGAAATTGGAGACTGATAAAATTCTTGAGCTTGAAAAAATAGCCCGGGAGTTAGAGCCATCGCCTGAATTGCGGAAAGAAGCGAGAGATAGTGTTGTTGAATACACGGAGAATTTTATTGACAATATAGAAACAATACCTGCATTTGTAACGGAGCGTGAATCGAGCAATATACTTGAACATTTATCTGTAAGTGAAAACCCGAAACCTTTAAAGGAAATTCTTGAAACCCTTAAAACAGGTTTGGATGTATCAGGTTTGAATCCTGCATCGGGCGGGCATTTGGGCTACATCCCGGGAGGAGGCATTTATTATTCTTCGCTGGGAGATTATTGGGCTGATATTACCAACCGTTACGCCGGAATATATTACGCCGGTCCGGGTGCGGTGCGGATGGAAAACAGTTTAATTCGTTGGGCAGGAGAATTAGTTGGCTATCCAACAGATTGTGCCGGAAACCTTGCCAGTGGTGGGAGTATTGCTAACCTTTCAGCCATTGTTTGTGCGAGGGATGCACAAAAAATCACTTCTGAAAAAGTGAAGAAAGCAGTGATATATCTCTCTTCACAAGCGCATCATTGCATATTCAAGTCTATACGAATAGCGGGGCTTTCAGAGGCTATCATACGGTATCTTCCATTAGATGAAAACTACCGTATCAAGCCCGATGCACTTGAAACAATTATTGCAGAGGATTTAAAAGATAACCTCATTCCATTTTTGGTAATTGCATCTGCCGGAACTACTGATGTAGGCGCTATTGACCCGCTGGAAAGCATTGGTAAGATTGCTAAAGAACATAACCTATGGTATCATATTGACGGGGCTTACGGAGGTTTCTTCATATTGACTGAATATGGAAAGCAAGCCCTTAAGGGAATCGAATTATCAGACTCCGTTGTATTGGACCCGCACAAAGGATTATTCTTACCCTACGGACTTGGAATGGTACTAGTAAGGAATAGGCAGGCTTTAATGGATTCCCAATACTATAAGGCAAATTACATGCAGGATGCATTAAGCGCCGATGAAGAATTATCTCCGGCAGATT
>CAIWVW010000132.1 GCA_903916255.1 uncultured Bacteroidota bacterium | reverse complement strand
CTAAAGCAGACGGCAAGTGAGCATATAATCCCTGCTTCCGGTTATTATAGCTTTGAATAATTGCCAGTCGGGCTCCGACCGGGCTCGGACTAGAAATCCAACCCAACGCTTAAGGTAGGAAGAATGGGTAATTGATTTACCCGTTGGTTGGTAATACGGTTGAAGTAAAATATGTTTTCGCGGTCGTACAAGTTAATTACACTGGCATTGCAGCGCAACGCCATACGTTGTGAAAACTGGAAGTTTTTAGAATTTCTCCATTGCCGTCAGCTAAAGCAGACGGCAAGTGAGCATATAATCCCTGCTTCCGGTTATTATAGCTTTGAATAATTGCCAGTCGGGCTCCGACCGGGCTCGGACTAGAAATCCAACCCAACACTTAACGTAGGCAGAATAGGTAATTGATTTACCCGTTGGTTAGTGATACGGTTGAAGTAAAAAATATTTTCGCGGTCGTATAAGTTAATTACACTGGCATTGCAGCGCAACGCCATACGTTGTGAAAACTGGAAGTTTTTAGAGAGGCTCACATCAAGGCGGTGGTAATCGGGCAAACGCTCGCTGTCAAACGAACCATATAAAATGCCGAGGTTAGGGTTATTCGATTGCACATTGGTATTAATGGTGCTAAGAGAGGTTTGACCATAAAAACCCTGTGTAGGCGTAAATGGGAAACCGGAGCCATAGTTCCAGCGCACATTAGCTTGCCAGCTTAAGTCTTTTCCGAATTTATATGATACTACAAGGTTCACGCTGTTTCTCCTGTCGAATGGTGGCGGAAAAGCATAGGTTCCATCCCAATAGGTAACATATCCCAACGAATATACCGTGTAAATGGAGAAGTGCTTAACGTCCCATTTGATGGTAATATCGGCACCGTAGGCTTTACCCGATTGCACTAAAAAGGGTTTGGTAAGCGTATCATTTTTAACGCCGACATACGGTGAAGCATTCGGATAAATCTGGTTGTAATTAAGTGTTGAGGTTTGCAAAAAATCTTTTTCGTAAGCCTCTACATTTATGTGCATGGTTTTTATAGGGTCGTATTCAAAACCGGCGGTAAGGTGATAGGCTCTTTGCAGGGCATTGGTAACAGGCTGCGATGTTGTGCTTCCCTGCTGGGTAAAGTTTGCGGGAATATCAGAAGTGGGCGGGCTGGTGATGATACCGTAGAAAAGGTCGACCACCTGAGTTTCGTCAATAGTGCTTACAAGGGTTTGGGAATAAAGCCCCGCTGCAAATTTCAAACGGAATTTTTTAGATACGTTGTATTTGGCATCAATGCGCGGTTCGGGAGAAGCGGCGCTGAATGCAGCCGACGAATAATATTGCAAACGGAAGCCCGGTTCGATGATGAATTTTTTATTGGGCGATAAATATTTCCATTTTACAAATCCGCATAATTCATCGGAAGTTTCATTTTCGGTTACCTGCGCATTTGCATAATTGGTTAAATCTAAACTGGTGCCGGTACCGGACATTTCAAAGCCATACGATATAGTGGAGTTCCCCAAAAACTGTGTCCATTTTAATTGGGCGCTGAAAGTGGAAATGCTGCTGGTATCGGTAGGCAACCCCGCCTGAGACATGCTGATGGTATAATTCGAATAGTCGATATTACATTCCATTAAACTGGATGAGTTGGCAGGAACCAGAATAAAATTAAGGCCTGCGCCTGCTTCGTGCCAGTTGATAGTGGCAATATTGGGGTAGTTTACATTATCGGTAAAATCGAATCCGAACAGGTTCAGCTTGCTGCCGTTAGAGGTATTTAACGATACTTTACCATAATAGTCGGCAAAATTGAAAGGTATACCGCCTCCATCATTTATATATGGATATATTTCTTTGGAAGTTTGCGCGAGGTAGGAATTTTTGAAAGAAAGAATAAATGATGCGCTGGCTTTTTTAGGGTCGTCATCCTTATTTTTAACCAATGGGCCTTCCACTAAAGCATGTGCTCCGAAAGGGCTTACATCTACCTTTCCGGTAACTTGCTTTTTATTTCCGTCGCGTGTGCGGATATCCATAATGGAAGAAATACGGTCGCCATATTCCGAATTAAATCCTCCGGCATATACAGTAGCATCGCTGATAATATCGGCATCGAACACGGAAAATAATCCGATGGAGTGGAAGGGATTGAAGATGGTCATGCCATCGAGCAGCACTTTATTTTGAATAGGTTGTCCGCCCTCGATATATAACTGCCCGCCTTCATCGCCCGTGGAAACAACACCCGGAAGCACCTGTAAATACTGGGCAAAATCGGGTTGTCCGCCAACCGTAGGGATAGACTGCATATCCTTCAGGGTTATTACTGTTGTGGAAACCTGGGTTTCTGTTTCATGCGATTTTGCAGCCGCTGAAATATCTACCGTCCCTAATGATTGCGACGATTCTTTTATATAAAGTTTCTTGGTAAATATCTGGTCCTTGGTAAGGGTTATGGCTTCCCGCACGGTATCGTAGCCGAGATAGGTAACCATCAGCATATAATTACCCGCAGGCACATGGCTGATAGAAAAATATCCATTTACATCGGTGCTCGATGCATAATTTGTTCCCTGCAAATAGACTGTTGTGTAGAGTGCTGGTTCTAATGTTTTATCGATATATACAAAACCCCTAACGGTAGCGTTTTGAGCAAACCCGCAAGTGGCGGTTATTAAAAAACAGAGGAGTGCGAAAAAAGAAATCTTGTTTAACTTCATAAATACAAGGATGCCTGTTTATATAAAAGGGTTGGCAAAGGTAGTAATTAGGGCGTCATTCGCAAATTTCAGCGCGACATCTTGATAATGATATCATATTCTGCCTTTGAAACCGGGCTAACCGATAAACGCCCGATACGGATAAGCGCCATGCCTGCCAGTTTCTTTTCGGCTTTCATTTGGGCAAGCGCAACGGGCTTTTTAAGTGTTTCCACAGGGGCTATATCCACTGCTGTCCATTCTTTATCGGTAGGGTCGGGGTAGGCTTCCTTCACTACCTTGGCAATGCCTACAATGCACAAGCCTTCGTTGCTGTGATAAAAAAAGACATGGTCGCCCTTTTTCATAGCATTAAGGTGCAAGCGAGCGGCATAATTGCGGACTCCCGTCCAAGCTGTTTTTTTATCTTTCAGTAATTCTTCCCAGGAATAAGCGGAAGGTTCTGATTTTGCAAGCCAATAATTCATGGGGTTTAGTATATGCCGTCAAAGATATAATTTCTTTGCTAATGCATTTTAAAAATAGGATAGATTCCTCACTTCGTTCGGAATGACAGAGTCGTTAGGTTGATTAAAAAAAGAGAGGGTGCAGGCTTTGCCTGCACCCTCTCTTTTCCCCCTTGCAAATCAGGAGTCAATCTTCAGCAACCGTTCTTCCCAGAAATAAAGGAACAATAATAGCTCCGGCAATAAACCCGGAAGCAGCTGATGTTGCAACCGTAACATACTCCCAATAATGCAGGCCCAATAAAATGCGGATGTTGGCTGCCACTATGCCTGTACCAATAACAAAAAACCAATAATAAACCGGGTGGTGCGATGGAGCATAATCTGCGGCGCGGGGTATTTTCATTACGGCATAAAAAACAATTACGCCGCCCACTACGGTACTGATGTATTGCAATATTCTGTCGTTTGGAATATGGTAACCAAAAAGGGTTGCGCTTTCCCGCAGGAAAGGTATCATCTTAACAAAATCGCCGTGGGGATGGGTAAATGCGTCCCAAAAAAGGTGCGAGGCTATGCCGGCAAGCAGACAAATTATTACGGTAAAAAAATGATTTTTGAAATAGGGAGCCCATTTAAAATCCATGTATCGCGAGAGCCTTCTTTTAAGAAAAACAGGGCTATTACTTATAAAAGGATTGCGGATAATATAATGGTAAACGAAGGTGAGCAATATCGCAAGCGGCAAATCAAACCAAAGCATTCCGAACCAGGTGTGGCTGTAAATGCTTTCGACTTTCATCCGCATAAAATATTCAAAATCCGGGGTAATGGAACCTATAATCAGTCCTGTCATAGATACCCAGCGTTCGGGCAAAAATTTTGCAGGCAATATAACAGCTGGATGTGAAAATGTAAGGGGCATAGTATTTTAGAGATGTCTAAAATATCACTTTTTTTGAGTAGTGGGTTAGTTGGATTTAAATGACGGCTCTAAATTTTGAGATGCCGAAACAAATTCGGGATGACCGAATGTGTATTCAAGAATGAGTAAGGGGGCGGCGAAGCCGCCCCCTTACTCATCCCCTAAAGTGAGAAACAAGGTCATGCCGAACTTGTTTCGGCATCTTTCCTTTCTTTTTAATTAAAAAATCAATTTTAGAAATTGCGCCCGCATCACTTTTTTATTTGACGGTGCAATTAAGCTTTTCTATCTTTGTCCTGAATCCTTTGAAAATATAACTGATTGAACAATACCATTACCCGTTTTTTTCTCCGGAATCCCTCCAAATCGTTTTTTTGGATTTTACTGGCATTTCTAATTAAAGCGCTGATACCTTTCCTGCAACTTCTTCACGGCCATCGTGCCGACCCGCACCTGCTTAGTTTTGGGTTTATAGGCGACACTCCTTCTTATACTGACCCCATTGAAAACCTGCTTAAACATGGCGTATATGAGCCTGACCGCCGCATGCCAGGATTTGGAATCATCTATTATCTATTGCGCCTTATTTTTTCCTATAACACTACCTACAACACTATTATTATTGCGCAATTAATAATCAGTTCGCTGGGCGTTTATTACCTCGCTCTTTTGGCACGTCTCGTTACCAAATCGGACAGGATATTTTACCTCTCATTTTATTTTTTCCTGATTAGTTCCTATTCAAATTACTACGATATCTGCCTGATGACCGAACCGCTTTGCACGGCTTTTTTAATTTTCGGCACCTGGTACTTTGCCAACTATTTCCAGAGTTTAAAGTTGAAACACCTTTTTTATTCCGGATTATTTCTCACCTGGGCCGTATTCCTGCGGCCCGTATTTGTAATGATTCTACCTGCATACGCCTTAATTTATCTCTACTATGCGTTCAAAAATAAAAAGGCATTTATCAAACCATTGTTTGCTTTCAGTATTGTTTTCATACTTGCAGATGGCGCATGGATAGCACGAAATTATAAAGTGCATGAAAAATTTATTCCACTGGCGAACGGTTTTTATTATCCATACATCGGCAGTTCATATATGAGCCATATGCAGGAGTTTGTGCAAAGCTGGGGTGGCGCGGTGGACCTGCCTGACCCGAATTCGAACTTAACCTGGTTCGGCGGAATTTTATTTCCCGGGGAACCGGACATAGCGCATTATGATTCCCTGCCTGATGATATTTATACATCGCAGTTTAATAAAGACAGTCTGTATCTATTGCGCGATAAAGTGCATTCATTTATGGCGATGCAAAAACCTTCGGTAGATAGTTTTTATAACAGCGTAAATCAAGATTGGTTCAAAGCGTTTGTAGTTTTGGAATACCCTTTAAAGCCTGCTTCTGCAAAGGCAGCGGCATTACAAAATGATATTGATGAACGATTTGACCGCTACAAAGCTTCTATTAAAAAAGAAAAATTTTATATCTATAATATAAAATCGAAAATCATTCTTTTCAGGAAATTTTTGTTCGATAATAACAGCCAGTATTTTAAACGGGGGCAAATTCCCGGACTGGGAAATCTTATGACGCGTTTTTACCATTCATTCTATTTATTCATTTTATTTTTCGGAATAATCGGAATGTTCTTGCTCTTATGGAATGGGCTTCGCAGCAATATATTGCTCCTGCTGCTTTGCATAATTCCCGGATTTGATATGATAATCCATCCGCTTGTTTTGCGCCTCGCCGATAACCGCTATTTGTTGCCGGTTTGGCCTTTTCTTATTGCCTGTGCGGCATATACTATTATGATAGTCTATAAGAAAATGAAGCCGGAACAAATATCTCGGGTTACAAATTAAAAAGATTTATCTTTTCGAATTCAGATAATTCATCCGCTCTCTTACCAAGCCCATCACTCGATTGGCGAAGTAGGTAAGTAGAATTATTGTTCCAGTCAGGTAAAAGAAAATCATAGTTATGTAACGTGACCAATGCTCATTGGTATGCGCCGTGGTAAGGCGCTGGTAAATGCTGTTGAAAATTAATGCACTGCCAATTATAAAACAAATAATGCTTAAAACTATTGCTGTAGGGTGCTCAAACATATAATACACCAACGTTTTTTTCCGTACCTTTTTAGATTGCAATGTGGAATACACCACATTGCGCGAAAGGCTGGACATGCTCAACAATAAAACGCCAATGATTCCAAAAACATCAGAAACCAGGAAACGGTAAATCATTTCTTCCAACAAATAATGATTGGGTATGTAAAACAAGATAGGATTAAGCATTAAGGCAAACGCAAACAGCAGGAAAAAAGCAGCTGCATAATTATAAATTCGGAATGGGACGTAAAGGAAAATATTTTCCAGTATTACCGCCAGAAACCGTTTGCCGTCTTTCCACACACTCAATTTCGATTCGCCTTCCCTTTCGGAATAAGGCATATCCTTTTCCATTATTTTCAGGCTGCCACCCAAAATAACACGGGCGCTCATGGCGGGAGTAAAATTTAACCCGTCGGGAAGCGGCATTATTTCATTTAAAGCCGTCCTGCGGATTACACGCATTCCGCTGGCGGTGTCGCCCACTTTTTGGTCGGCCACCAGCGAAAGCAGAATGGAAAAGATTGTATTTCCCAATCGGCGTATTAATGGCATTTCGCTGTTTTTATTCAGGCGCGAACCTAACACCACATCGGCCTTATCGGTAACTATCATATTGCACAAATCGCCAAAAAATTTGGGTTCACAGGTGCCATCGGCATCAATAAAACCCAAGAGGTCAGCGTCGGGCATGCTGTCCCAACCGGCCTTTATGGCTGCACCATATCCGCGGTTTTTTTCAAATATTATCAGGTTCGTTTTATCGCTTAGCGAGGATGCAATTTTCACGGTGTTGTCTGTTGAGCCATCGCTCACCACAACAATATCCACCGAAGTTATCTGTCCGTTTTTTATGATGTGCTCCTTCGCCTCATAGGTCCGCTGAACAATGCTTTCAATGCTTTGTTCTTCGTTTAGGGCGGGTATTACAACCAATAACTTCATGTGTGCAAATAGTTAACTCGTGCAGCATATTCGCCGCCAAAGAAAGGACAAATGTAACATCTATATTAAAACTTGGTATGACGGGGCTTCCTTCCTTCTTAAATTATTAAAACTTAAAGAGGATGCGTTCAAGGTATTCAAGCCGCAATGGGCGGGGATAAAGCATTTTTCCTTATATTTGCAACAAATAGCTATTATGAAACTAATACTGGATATTGAAGATAAACGCGCTTCTTTCGTGATGGAATTGTTGAAGAGTTTAAAGTATGTACATATACTTAGTACAATAGATAATCCCGGCAAAGAAGAAGCTATTCATAATCTGGATGAAGCATTTAGCGATGTGAAACTTCATCTTAAAGGGAAGAAAAAACTTAAAACCGCTAAAGCTCTCCTGAATGAGCTATGAGGTAATAGCTACCGGACCTTTTGAAAGAAAAATCAAGCGTCTTTCAAAAAAGTATAAGTCACTCAAGACAGATTTAGCTCCCTTAATAACATTATTGATTCAAAACCCTTTTCAGGGAAACCCTTTAGGGAAAGACTGTTATAAAATACGCATCGCAATAGCATCCAAAGGAAAAGGAAAATCAGGCGGAGCCAGGCTTATTACATATATCCGGATTACTGCCAAAACAGTTTACCTGATAGATATTTACGATAAGAGTGAAAAGGAAACCATTTCGGATAAGGAACTACAATTACTTATTGACCTCCTGGCGCCTTAATTAAATACGTAGAAAAAATTATTCTCCATTCAGCTTAACGCTCCAGGTAATTTTACTGCCAGCCTTCAACAAGGTTGCCGCCACCGAGCAATATTTTCCCATAGAAAGTTCACAGGCGCGCTTGGCTTTTTCAGGTTCTATTTTTCCTTTCAGGAAATATTTGATACGCACGTTTTGCCAAAGTGATGGCTCTTTTCCCGGTTCGCGCTCCCCTTCTATCTCTATTTTGAAATCATCAATATGTTGGCGCTGTTTTTTCAGGATGGTAACAATATCAATCGCGCTGCATCCGCCTATGCCCATCAGCAGCATTTGCATGGGGCGCACGCCGAAATTATTTCCTCCGGTTTCCTCGCTGGTGTCCATTTTTACGGTATTCCCAAAAGCGTCTTTCGCTTCAAATCCAAAATCACCCTTAACACGTTCAAGTAAAATTTTCGCCATACAATATGTTTTTACAAATCTACATACGTAGGGTTTTGGTAATTTGTTTCAACCAAACCAATTATCAACCAATTATTCACATCGGGAAATTTTACAATTTCTTCCGCAGGAACTCAATTCCCAAATAGCCTATAAGGGAGGAAACAACGGCTATACCGAAATTCGGCAGGGTAAAAATATCCTGCAAGGCCCACAAAAACCCTTTGGTATTACCCTGCCCGGAATGGGAATATTCACCCATTAAAAGGTTGGAATAGAACAGGAAAATAATAGACCCCGCCTCTATAATTGCACGAAACACAGGCTTCCCTTTTTTCTTACCCGCTCTATTTTTTTCTTCATTCATCTGAAGGGCAAAGATATATTTCCCTGCTTTTAGTTGGGAACTATTTAATTATAAACCGTCGGTCTTTTAACCGGATTTTTTTCTTTCTTTTGCATGGTAAACGATTGGAAAGTGAAATCCATAACTTTATGAACTTTACAAACTTTTAACTTTATACTGAATGACGCCCGACCATCACCGCAAACTGTTTTTATTAGACGCCATGGCTTTGGTTTACAGAGCCTATTTTGCATTCAGCAGCAACCCGCGGGTCACCTCCAAAGGATTGAATACAAATGCCATGTTTGGCTTCACCAATACGTTGCTGGAAGTATTTCAAAAGGAAAAACCTACACATATAGCCATTGTTTTTGATACCCATGCGCCAACTGTGCGCCACGAGATGGATGCCAACTACAAAGCCCAGCGTGCCGAAACACCGGAAGATATTATCATAGCAGTGCCCTATATTATCCGCATTGCGGAAGCATTTGGAATTCCGGTGCTGATGAAAGACGGTTACGAAGCCGATGATATTATAGGCACATTAGCCAAACATGCCGAAAAAGATGGATTTGAAGTCTACATGATGACCTCGGACAAAGATTACGGGCAATTGGTAACCGACCATGTTTTTATTTACAAACCATCAAACAAAGGCAACCCCCCGGAAATATTGGGATGCAAGGAAATTTGCGCCAAATGGCAGATTGAAAATGTAAGGCAGCTAATAGATATATTAGGCCTGATGGGTGATGCGGTGGATAATATTCCCGGCATACCAGGCGTAGGTGAAAAGACCGCCATTCAATTGATTAAAGATTTTGGCAGTATAGAGAATATGCTTGCCAACACGGATAAATTAAAAGGCAAACTCAAAGAAAAAGTTGAGTTGAATGGGGAAATGGCGGTTCAGTCTAAAAAACTGGCGACTATTATTTGCGATGTGGATTTACCCTTTAGTCTGGATGATATGCAACGCAAATCGCCCGATAAACAGGCATTGCTGGAAGTGCTGAATGAATTGGAATTTAAAACGGTTGCCACCAGGGTGATGAAAGATTATTTTCCGGGAGAAAGCCAATCATCAGTAGAAAGTGAAAAGCTGAAAGTTGAAAGTTCCACAAATGAAGATTTATTTTCTGAACCGAAAATTGTGGCTGAAAAAATTGCCACACATTACGATGAGATTACAGATGTTGAAACGATTGTTTCCAAATTACATCATGCAGAACGAATAGGATATTATATGGCTATGAATGGCCATACATGTAATGGAATCGGGTTCAGCACAAAAGCGGGGGAAGCCCATTACATAAGCCTTTCCGAGCACAGCGAAAAGAAATGGGAGGCATTGAAAGATGTGTTGGAAAAGAAAAGCATCAAGAAAACAGGATATGATATAAAGCAAAATTTAAATTTCCTTTCTCAGCATAAAATTACCATTGAAGGCGAATTGTTTGATGTGATGATTGCGCAATTCCTTATCAGGCCCGAATCTCCGCACTATTTACCCGATATTGCACAAAACACATTGGGTATCCACATACCTGAATTTGGTGCCGAAAGCAGGAAAACACTGAAGGAGCAATTAACCATGGATATGGTTTCCAACGAACAGATTATGCAGGTTTGTTGCGAACGTGCCGATATGATTTTCCGTTTGTATGATGCCATGTCGCCCAAACTGGATGAGATTTCGGTACGTAAACTGTTTGAAGATGTAGAAATTCCGTTGGAAAAAGTTCTGAGCGAAATGGAAGTGGAAGGAATAAAGGTGGATAAAGGCGCATTGAAAGAAATTTCAAATGAATTAACCGGAGATATTGAAACACTGAAAACCGACATTTGGAAACTGGCAGAAACAGAATTCAATATTGATTCGCCGAGGCAGGTTGGGGAGATATTATTCGACAAATTAAAAATCACCGATAAGGTAAAAAAGACCAAAACAGGCCAATATTCCACAGGAGAAGAAGTATTGACCGAGCTTACCGGAGTACATCCAATTGTAGATAAAATATTGGATTACCGCGAACTGCAAAAACTGAAAAATACGTATGTGGATGCCCTTCCACTGATGGTGGATAATAAAACGGGAAGGATACACACTACCTTTAATATGGTGGTGGCCGTAACCGGAAGGTTGAGTTCCGATAATCCGAATTTGCAAAACATACCTATCCGCACCGAAAGAGGCCGTGAAATTCGTAAAGCATTTGTTCCGGCGCATGAAAATATGGTATTGCTTTCGGCAGATTATTCACAAATTGAATTACGCATTATCGCTTCGCTAAGCGGAGATGCAGCCATGATAGAAGCCTTCCGGCATAATTTAGATATCCATGCTGCTACTGCGGCGAGGATATATGGCGTGGCCCTTGATGCGGTTACTTCAGAAATGCGCCGCAACGCGAAGACCGTAAACTTTGGAATTATTTATGGCATTTCGGCATTCGGGTTATCCCAACGATTAGGTATTGCCCGCAAGGAAGCCACCGAAATCATCACACAATATTTTACACAATATCCGGGCATTAAAAAATATATGGATAACAGTATCGAGTCAGCCAGAAGCAAAGGCTATGTAGAAACTATGATGGGCCGCAGGCGGTATTTGCCCGACATCAATTCCCGCAATTATGCGGTGCGCGGCTTTGCCGAACGCAATGCCATTAATGCACCCATACAAGGCTCTGCAGCAGATATGATTAAGGTGGCTATGATTCACATTCATGATGCCATGAAGCACGAAAAGTTACGCTCGAAAATGGTGTTGCAGGTGCATGATGAATTGGTTTTTGATGCCTATCCCGATGAACTGGATACCTTGAAACCATTAGTCGAAAATAAAATGAAACACGCCCTGAAACTGGAAGTGCCGATAGAAGTAAATATGGGAGTGGGGAAAAATTGGCTGGAGGCGCATTGATTAAATCCTTTAATTACTGGATTTAATCGCTTTAACTGATTTTTTACGTGAAATTTCATGTAAAGGTTACAAAATATCATAAAATTTATTGCCTGAACGCCAAGCATTTGGAATTTTCATATTAAAAATATGATTAAACCATCATGATTGTCCATTAAAAAACTATTAAATTGCAGTAAAGGCATCATAAAAAAGTTATTAACATTATTATTAACCAAATGAGAAAAACTACCCTGAAATCATTGTTGATTTTGTTATGTATTGGAGTTTCTTCCATACTATACTCACAAAATGTAGCCATAAACACATCCGGCAATAGCGCATATGTAAGCGCTATTCTTGATTTAAGCAATCATAACACAGCCGGAACTGTCGGTCTTCTTCCCCCGTATGTCAACCTTAATCTTCCTCTTACCAGTTTTCAATTATCCGGAACTGCAGCCCAATCTAATGGTATTATTATATATGCTACAGGTGCCGGAACTGCACCTGCCGGCTTATATTATTGGAATAACACCGGAAGCACCTGGGTATCTATGGCAGGGGGAGCAGGTGGCCCCTTAAGCGGTTCAGGTACTTTAAATTACTTAGCTCGCTGGACCCCAAACGGAACCACTTTAGGTACCGGAGTTGCACAGGATAACGGAATTGGTATGGGAATTTCACCTTCCGCGATAACACCAGTAAGTACCTTAGATGTTAATGGAAATGTATCTATAGGCACCTACGCAGGAAATAATGCGGCTCCTGCCAATGGCGCAATTATTTCGGGGCAAGTAGGTATCGGAACCAATGCTCCCAATGCAGCGGCAGCTTTGGACGTTACTTCTACTACCCAAGGATTATTAATTCCCCGCCTTGCAGCTAATCCTGCCGGAACTGCCACAAGTTTAATGTATTTTAATACGACTACTAATTGTTTCATGTTTTATAATGGAACATCCTGGCAAAATATAGTTTGTACGTGTAACGGCATTCCTCCTGCGCCTGCTACTCCTTCCAATCTTACCTGTGCCGGAAATAATACATTGCTGGCAAATACCAATACGGTGCAATATTCAGTTCCTGCCGTAGCAGGTGCAACCTCTTATCAATGGTATAGCAGTAATAATGCTGTAGCTATTGTTCAGGCATCAACACCTACCCCAACTGTTACTATCAGTTGTGCTAATGTTGCCTCTTTAAGCACGTTCAATCTTTCTGTATCTGCCACAAATTCTTGCGGCTCCAGTGTTGCTTCCACATCGGTTATGATTACTGTTGTTCCCGCGGTTGAAATATTTACTTACGTTGCCGGTAACCAAACCACTACAGTGCCCTGTGGTGCAACCACAGCCACCATTTATTTATGGGGCGGCGGCGGCGGCGGCGGCGCAGGTGTGGGTACAGGACCAGATTTTGTTAATGGAGGAGGAGGAGGTGGTGGTGCATGTGTAAAAGCAACACCTGCGGTAGCTTCAGGTGCAGCAGTAACCATTACAACCGGGGCGGGAGGAGCGGCCGGAACTACTTCACCTACTAATGGAGGCTTGGGTGGAACTACTACATTAGTAATAGGTGCAACCACATGGACGGCAGCCGGAGGAGCAGGCGGATTAACGCAAACAAATACTAACACAGGCATAAATATTGCCGGAGGAGCAGGCGGAAGCACTGGAACAGGCCCGGGAATAACCATTTATTCGGGCGGCGGCGGAAGTAAAGGCTATAACGGAACCAATGCTGCTAATGGTTACACCGGAACAGGCGGCGGCGGCGGCGGTTCGGCCGGAAACGGAGCAGCAGTGGCCAACGGAATTTGCAGCGGTACCGCTGCGGGAGGTGCAGGGGTTTACCCAGGAGGTGCAGGACAGTTTAATACTAATTGTGGTACAACTACCAGTTCTACAGGTACTAACGGAAGTGCGCCCGGTGGTGGCGGAAGCGGAGACAATGACTGGGCAGGCGGATGGAACGGCTCTAGCGGTGGTGCAGGACAGGTGATTATTGTCTGGTAAAACAATTGTTTATTTGAAAAGCCTATCATTGTAATTATGATGGGCTTTTTTATTTACAGTTTATGGAAAAATTCTTTCCAAAGCATCCGGTAGATAATTGATATTTTCCTGCCAGAAGTTTTATTACCTACATTTGTCCGGATGAAACATGAATTTGTAAAAGGAGATAAAAAAGTAGTGAATGCCTGGGCCATTTATGATTGGGCCAATTCGGTATATCACCTTGTAATCACCTCTACCCTATTCCCTATTTATTACAGTGCCGTTACGCATGCAGGTGGCGCGGAAAAAGTAAGTTTTTTAGGAATGAGCTTCCTGCCTGATGCGCTTTATACCTATGCGCTTTCCTTTGCATTTTTAGTGATTGCCGCTGTATCGCCCCTCCTGTCAGGCATTGCCGATTATAGCGGAAACAAGAAAATATTTATGAAATTTTTCTGCTACATGGGCGCAAGTGCATGTAGCCTGTTGTTCTTTTTTACCAATACTTCCAACCTGTGGATTGGCATAACCATGGTGATATTTGCCTGCATCGGCTATGCGG
Source organism: uncultured Bacteroidota bacterium (assembly GCA_903916255.1). Classification (GTDB taxonomy): domain Bacteria; phylum Bacteroidota; class Bacteroidia; order JABEUT01; family JABEUT01; genus JABEUT01. The sequence goes on along the minus strand of CAIWVW010000132.1, from coordinate 93,567 downwards.
GAAGCATAGTGTTTTACAATGCCTACCTGCCCGAAATTGTAGAGCACAAAGACCAGGACCGTGTAAGTGCAAAAGGATTTTCTTACGGATATATTGGCAGTTCCATACTGCTTATTATAAATTTGATTATGGTGGAAATGCCCGGCTGGACAGGCCTTACAGGCGATGCCGCAACCACTATGGCAACCCGTTGTTCATTTTTAACCGTAGGAATTTGGTGGGTAGCTTTTGCACAAATTACATTCCGCCGCTTACCTACCAACCCATTGGGAGAAGTGAAAAAAAATGTGGAAAGGCATATCTTCAAAGGGTATGAAGAACTGCTGAAAGTTTGGAGAATGCTCAAAACCACAAAACGTTTGCGCCGTTTTTTAATCGCATTTTTTATTTACAATACCGGTGTACGAACCATTATGTTAGTCGCGAATCTTTTTGGTTCCGACACTTTGCATTTAAAGGAAGGGCAGCTGATACCGACCATATTAATTATACAGTTTGTAGCCGTTGGCGGCGCCTATATCTTCTCACATATTGCAAAAATAAAAAGCGATATCTACATGCTTAAATGGGCGGTATTTATTTGGGTGGGCGTTTGCGTTGGTGCTTACTTTACCTACACCGCTTATGAATTTTATACCCTTGCTTTTTTTGTCGGTTTGGTTATGGGTGGAATACAAGCTTTGTCACGTTCCACCTATTCTAAAATGCTGCCACCGACCGAAGACCATGCTTCCTTTTTCAGCTTTTATGATGTATGTGAAAATGTAGGCAGCGTGCTGGGGTTGTTCCTCTATGGCTGGGTATATGATTTCACCCATGACATGCGCAACTCCATCGGCTTTTTATTAATGCTGTTTGTCTTTGGGTTTATTCTGTTGAACAGAATACCGAAGAATAATTTGGTGAATGGGTAGTAGCATCTTCCTAATTCCGAAAAATACTTTACTGTTTTAGTGAACTTTCCTTATCTTTGTAACTGCAATTATGGAGGTGAAATTTATCTCAGTTGAACTTTGGAACTATTATACGGGAAATTATTCCGGTAAACAGAAACTCCCGCAAGATATTATAGAGCGGTTTAAGGATAAGGTTGATTTTATTATTGTTGCGGGGCATATTGGTGAACTCTCCCGAATGAGAAGTTTGAATATAGAAAAGATTGGGAACCATTGGAGCGCCAGGATTAACAAGCAATACCGCATTGAGTTTGATTTTATAAAACCAAATACCATTCTGATTTTAAAAATATCAAAACATTATGAATAAGCAGAAAACATATAAAATAGAACCTGATACTATTCCTGCGAAAGCCACACACCCGGGGGTTCTTTTATTTGATGAAATTGAATACAGAGGTATTTCACAAAAGGAATTAGCGGATAGTATTAACATTGCCCCTACCGTATTAAGTGAAATAATTCATGGGAAAAGAAACCTTACCGCCGCGCTTGCCCTTAAACTGGAAAAGGCATTGGATATTGATGCCATCACTTGGATGCGCCTGCAAATAAAATATGACATTGACAGTTTACGCATTAAAGAAAGAGATAAAGGAAAAAATATTGCTATTCCGTATCAGGTAAGAACGGCACATAGCATTGCAAGAGAGCCTAAGAGCACTTACAAAACGCGGAAAGGAAAATAGCGTTCCAACCTAAAACTAAAATAGGTTCCCTATTTTCAAAGGAAGCCCGAAGGGCTTCAATTTGGGTAGCCACCGATGAAATCGGTGGAAAAAGATATAGATTGATTTTGCAACCCTGAAGGGGTTGAATAGTGTTACATCGTTCAACCCCTTCAGGGTTGTAATTATAATTACATTTATTACCATCGGATGCTCCGGTGGCTACTCACATTTAATCCCCACAGGATTTAATACGAATAATCCAAAATAAATTTCATTGCCTCTATTATCAATACACCTATGGAACCGATAGCAAGTAAAAGGGTTAGGAGTCTTATTTGGTCGTCTTGCTTTTTAATCCTTTTCGTTTCAGATAACCTCTCTTCTCGGGTTTGGGCGTAACCCTTAAACATCTCACCTTTTAGTTTTAACGTGTAATGTAAGGTCTCAACTATCCTTTCCCCGTCATTTGTTACTAATGGTCTCGGTTCTGTAATAAAACCTTCCTCTATTAGATAGTTTAATAGTAGATCAAGTGAGTAAAAATACTTGTCTCGAAATTCTTGATTTAGTTGAAGTCTATTAAAATTCCTGTCATTAAACGATTTTGCAAATTCAAGTATTTTATCAAGCCTTTCTTCTATTGGCTCGTTGCTTTCTTTGCCGTCAGAGGTATACAAATTCCCAATTGCTTGAAATGTTTCCATATTATCAAACTTTTAGTTCACCCCACTCACCCAATTCAACCTGTCACTTGCCGGGAATTGCCAGGGAGCGCCATTGTTTTCAATGTTGTTGAGCATCATTGCGAGCTCTTGTGGGGCCGCACTTTGTTCCATAACCAGGAAGCGGCGTATATCTACAATAATAGAAAGCGGGTCAATATCTACAGGGCATTCCTGAACACAGGCGTTGCAAGAGGTGCAGGCCCATACTTCTTCGGGAACTATATAATCGTTCAGCAGCGATTTTCCGTCATCAACAAATTTTCCCCGTCCGAACGGTTCATCCGGGCGGGCGTTTTTGGCTATATTCTTCCCAACTTCTTCCAACCTGTCCCTTGTGTCCATCATTATTTTGCGTGGCGACAAAAGTTTTCCGGTTTGGTTTGCCGGGCAACTCGAAGTGCATCGTCCGCACTCGGTGCAGGAATAGGAATCCATGAGTTGTTTCCAACTCAAATCAAAAACATCTTTCGCTCCGAAACGCTCGGGAGGTGCAGCATTCCCCGCATCTGCCGGAGCCGCTTCCGGGTTCAGCATTAAATGAATTTCTTTGGTAACAGATGCCAGGTTGGTAAACTCCCCTTTAGGGTTGAGATTAGAATACCACACATTCGGAAATGCCAATATGATGTGAAAATGCTTGGAATAGGGTACATAATTTAAGAACGCCAATATGCCGATGATATGGAACCACCAGCAGGAATGCTCTATGATTTCCAAGGTAGAAACAGAAGAATTGGCTAGCAATGGTGTAAGCATATTGCTAACTGCAAAACCGGAATATTGTGCATTCGCGCTTCTTTGTATGAGTGTATCGGAAGTATCTAATAACAGGAAAGCGGTCATCAATAATATTTCAGTAATAAGAATAATATTGGCATCGGAACGTGGCCATGTTGTCATTTCGCGTGACCAAAAGCGTTTAAGTTTGGCGACATTCCGGCGCAGTAAAAATATAAAGCAGGATATCCATACTGCCACGCCTAAAAACTCAAAAGCAGTAATTAAAAATGTGTAGAAAGAACCGAGGAATGAAAATACTCGATGGGTTCCCATCACGCCATCAATAAGTATTTCCAACACCTCAATATTGATGATGATAAAACCGGCATACACAAATATGTGCAGTATCCCTGCAAAGGGGCGTTTCACCATTTTGCTTTGCCCTATGGCAACCATACACATGGTTTTCCATCTTTCACCCGGATTGTCGGTTCGGTCCAATGGCCTGCCGAGATGGATGTTTTTGCTGATTCTGCTAACTGCCCGCCAAAAGGAAACAATGGCAATTATAAGAACTACTATGAATATTATTTGCGATATCATAGTGAAAAGGATTAGTCTTTTTTACCAAATACCGAGAAATGCACATACCGTTTCGGATGCAAGCGGAAATCTTCGAGCAGTTGACGGAGTTGTTCCGATGCACCGGACAAACGATTATAAAGTGCGGTATCTTTAGCCAGCATACCCATGTTGCCTTCGCCACGGTTTATGCGGCCCATAATCTGCGACGTATAATAAAGTGCACTGTCAGCATTATTAACGGCCTGTTGAATTTTCGATTTGGCGAGCGTGTCGCTTATATTTGCAAAGTTGGTGATGATTTTATTCAGGTTTTTGCTGTTTTTCGCAAGGGTAGTCGAAATTTCATCAATCTTTCCGAGGATAGATGCAATATGTGTTTTTTCGGTACCCATCAATTGGTCCACGCTTACCGATGTATTTTCAATATGTTTTAAGGATACGCGGATGCTTAGGATACTTTGCGTAAGGTTATCGCGGGTATCCTTGCTGAATATTCCGTCTATAATTCCAATGGTAGTATCAATAGATGAAATAAGGCTCTCCACTTTCATTTTAAGCGGCAATACCTGTTTATCCACTGTTTCCTTAATGGTTTCTTCCACCGTAGATTTCAGTGTGTCGCCATCCTGAATTAAGTCGGAGCCATTTCCCAAATTTAATTCAATAGCTTTAGAGCCTAGAAAATCCTGACTGAATATTTTGGCAATCGAATTCTTTGGAATTTTTACGTCACTATTAGTTATCATCATAGTCACCACTATTTTGCCCGATGTGTTCGGCTCGATTGCTATTGTTTTAATATGCCCAACATGAAAGCCATTTACCACCACCGGATTGGAAGGAACAACACCCTGCACATCCATATATACGGCATATATCTTTTTGTTATGGGAAAACAGGTTAACTCCTTTCAAAAAGTTCAACCCAAAAATGAGCATAGCCAAGGCTGCTGCAACTATAATACCTGTTTTAACTTCTTTTTTTAATGCCACAATCTATCTGTAAAGATGGCAAAGGTAAGTATTATAGAATAATCAGGTCTATTTGAAGGTTTTTTGGTAGTGCATATCTTTTAGCCATTTGCCCCAAACCCCAAAAGGGACATTGAATAGTGCTATTTAAAGCCCCTTTTGGGGTTTGGGGCAGCATAAAATTCATTTCATCTGCCCACAATTTGTAGTTTTTTTGACCACTCGTTTCTTATTTCCATATATTTACGCTTCCTAAATAAACACTAATAAAATTATATCATGGAAAAGGTCGCAGAAAAGAAAAAAGACGAATTAAAAGAGTTAAACAAAGAAAAGCTAAAAGCACTTCAGCTAACGCTGGATAAGATAGAAAAGACCTACGGAAAAGGCACCGTAATGAAAATGGGCGATGCTCCTATAGAGGTGCAGGAAGTAATTCCTACCGGCTCGCTTACCTTAGATATAGCCCTCGGAATCGGAGGATTACCAAAAGGCCGTGTAATAGAAATTTATGGCCCGGAATCTTCGGGAAAAACCACGCTGGCTATCCATGCTATCGCGAATGCGCAAAAAGCGGGCGGCATTGCAGCCATTGTGGATGCTGAACACGCTTTCGATATGAATTATGCCAAGAAATTAGGTGTAGATACTACCAGCCTTTTAATATCTCAACCTGATAATGGTGAACAAGGGTTGGAAATTGTAGATAACCTGATTCGTTCCGGTGCAATCGATATTATTGTAATTGACTCTGTGGCTGCACTTACTCCGCGCAGCGAAATAGAGGGAGAAATGGGCGATTCTGTGATGGGATTGCAAGCCCGTTTAATGTCGCAGGCATTGCGCAAGCTTACCGGAACTATCAGCAAAACCAAATGCTGCTGTATTTTCATCAACCAGTTAAGGGAAAAAATCGGTGTGATGTTCGGTAACCCTGAAACTACCACCGGTGGAAATGCATTGAAATTTTATTCTTCCATTCGTTTGGATATCCGCCGCATAGGACAATTAAAAGAAACCGAAGCAGTGGTTGGTAACCGTACCCGTGTTAAGGTGGTTAAAAACAAAATGGCTCCTCCATTTGGCGTAGCGGAATTCGACATTATGTATGGCGAAGGCATTTCCAAAGTGGGCGAAATTGTGGACATCGGCGTTGAAAAGAACATCATTAAAAAGAGTGGTTCATGGTTCAGCTATGGCGATGTGAAATTAGGCCAGGGCCGTGATGCCGTGAAACAACTGTTTAATGATAACCCTGAACTGGCTGAAGAAATAGAAGGTAAAATAAAAGAAGCGTTGTTAGTGAAACCAGTTTAAGTAATTTTGAATGCTAAATTGTAAATGCTAAATGACATTCATTCGCAATTCCAGAAGATTTCTGAAAGGACTTACAATTTACAATTTAGCATTCACAATTTGTTTTCTTGTGTCTTCCTGCCATACCGGCACCAAATCTAATCAGCAAGTGAAGGGGGCCGATTCTGCCGCTATGCATGGAGATACGATTACGCCTAAAATAAATTTATACACAGGGCGCATCAGTTCAAACCCTAAAGATGCCGATGCCTACTGGAACCGGGGCAAACTGGAATTACTTACCAAAGACCTGCGCGGAGCGATGGGTGATTTAACCCGAGCCGTGCAACTAGACAGTACCAATTCCGATTACTTCTGTAGCCTTGCAGATGCAGAATTTATTATCGGGAATACCCATGAAGCCCGCGATGCCTTTCTTGTCTCCATCCGGCTGAACCCTAAAAACACAGATGCAGAACTGAAGCTGGCAGAACTTTATTTTTATGTAAAGAAATATGAGGATGCCATTACTCTTATCAATCAAGCCATTCAGGCTAACCCGAATATTGCCCGCGAATATTTTTTAAAGGGTATGATTTACTCCGAAAAGCATGACACCGGAAAAGCCATTTCAAGTATGCAGACGGCGGTAGAGCTGGAACCCAACTATTTCGATGCCTATATACAATTGGGTTTGTTATTTGCGGCAAAAGGCAACGGCATAGCGCTTACCTATTATGATGATGCTACCCATCTGCAACCCCAAAACCCTGAACCATACTATGATAAGGGTATGTTCTATCAATTTGGCGGAGACTATGATAATGCCATAAAAGTATACACAGAGCTGCTGGAAGTGGATTCAACCTACAAACATGCCTATTATAATTTAGGGGTTATTTATAATCTTAATAAAAACGATTATGCCAAATCGCTTGAATATTTTAATAAAGCAATACAGTGCGATACCGCTTATTTCATGGCCTATTTTGGCCGTGGAAATTGCTACGAGATGCTGAAGCAAACGGATAATGCCATAGCTGATTATGCCCGCGCATATCGCATCAATCCGCAATTTAAAGAAGCGGAAATAGCTTACAAAAAATTAAAAAAACACTAACCAATAATTAACATGAAAATAATCTGCATCGGAAGAAACTACTCTGAACATATTAAGGAAATGAAAGCAGAAGCCACAGGAAGCCCTGTTTTTTTTATGAAAGCAGAGAATGCCATTGTTCGAAACGGCGACCCGTTTTTCTATCCCGATTTCTCAAAAGAGATTCATCATGAAGTGGAAATTGTGTTGAAAGTAAACCGCAACGGAAAAAACATAGAGAAGAAGTTTGCCAATAAATATTTTGATGAAATAACAGTCGGAATCGACTTTACCGCCCGCGATTTGCAAGCCGAATGCAAGAAGAAAGGCCTCCCATGGGAAATGGCCAAATCGTTCGACGGCTCTGCTCCTATAGGCACCTTTGTACCTAAAACCGATTTTGTAAATATGTACACCATTCCCTTCCATTTGGATATTAACGGTACAACTGTGCAAGAAGGTAACACCCGCGATTTGCTTTATCAGTTCGATACTATCATTGAATATATTTCGAAATTCATAACCCTGAAACAAGGGGATTTGATTTTCACCGGAACACCTGTAGGCGTTGGGCCTGTATCAATCGGCGACAAACTGGAAGCCTATATCGGAATTGAGAAACTTTTGGAATGTAATGTGCGATGATAAACTATAGATTCCTCACTTCGTTCGGAATGACAACCACATCTGTGTGGAACAAGTGATTTTATGGCGCGGGCAAAGCCCGCGCCATAAAATCACCCATTTGTTAAATGAATATTGTCATTCCGAACGAAGTGAGGAATCTGTTTTATACTTTTGTTAAATGAAAAAAATCCTTATCCTTGGCGCGGGGCGTTCAGCATCCTCTTTAATCGATTATCTTTTAAAAACGGCGGCAGTAAATAATTACGAAGTAACCGTTGCCGATACTTCGTTGGAATTGGCTCAACAAAAAACCAGGAACCATCCGCAATCACGCACCATTGCGCTGGATATACATGACGAAACCAAAACCCATGAAGAAATCCAACGGGCCGATTTGGTAATTTCCATGTTACCGGCATTCCTGCACCCTGCCATAGCAAAGGAATGTGTGAAATTGAAAAAGCACATGGTCACAGCTTCTTATGTTTCACCCGAAATGAAGGAATTGGATGAAGAAGCCAAAAGGGCGGGAATTATTTTAATGAATGAATCTGGTTTAGACCCCGGCATTGACCATGCTTCGGCGATGAAAATTATTGACGAAATAAAAGTACAAGGCGGAAAACTGACCGTTTTTAAGTCTTATACCGGTGGATTAATCGCTCCCGAATCGGATAACAACCCATGGGGATATAAGTTTACCTGGGCACCGCGAAATGTGATTTTAGCGGGACAAGGGACGGCCCGTTATCTGGAGGATGGCAAGTATGCGTTCATCCCTTACCACAAGTTATTTACACGGACAGAACCCATAAGCATTGATGGCTATGGTGATTTTGAAGGCTATGCCAACCGCGATTCGTTGAGCTACCGCTCCGTTTATGGAATTGAAGATGTGAAGACTATTTTACGAGGAACTCTCCGCAAAGAGGGCTATTGTGAAGCATGGAATGCGTTCGTACAATTGGGAATGACAGATGATAGCTATATCATCCCTGATTCGGAAAAACTGACAAATAAGGAATTCTTGAGCCTGTTTTTACCCGCAGAAAAAGAAGATATTGAAACCCGGCTGTTAGATTACCTCGGACATGAGATTAATAATGAAATCCTTTATAAAATAGAGTGGCTCGGCTTATTTAATGATACCGTACTGGGCATTCCGAATGCTTCTCCTGCACTAATGCTGCAAACCCTTTTAGAAGATAAATGGAAACTGAATGAAGGCGATATTGATATGATTGTTATGCAGCACCAGTTTGAATATGAAATAAAGGGCAAAAAACATAAACTAAATTCCTCTTTAGTTGTAAAAGGAGATGATGCCATACACACTGCAATGGCTAAAACAGTTGGCTTGCCGGTTGGAATAATTACCAAACTTATACTGGAAGGCCACATAAAACTCAAAGGAGTTCAAACTCCTACGGTGAAAGAAATATACGAACCTTTATTAAATGAATTGGAAGGGTTGGGGGTAAAGTTTGTGGAAAGGGAGGGGTAAAATATTTATTTATGAAAATACTATTTATTTTTCTGTTTTCTTTTAGCGTCATTACTGGATATTCTCAAAACATTGATTCATCTAAGACATATGTTTTGACTGAATACAATCAATTAAAAGAAGTTCTTATTAGAGAAGGGGACTCTATAACAGAATTTAGCATTTTCATGCCAACATATAAGGAGTTATATACCGCAGATTCGACTTTGAATAAATACCTTTTAAAAGACAATTTAAATATCAAGAATTACCTAATTCAGTTAATGTTTGTGGTTGATGATACAGGTAAAAAATATGTTTTCATTGTTGGCTTATGCTATGGAATTGCTGAAAATAATGCTGACCAATGGAAATCAACTTTTTTATATATTGATGATGGAGGCAGATGTTATTTTTTATCAAAAATGGATTTACATTACAAAAAGATAATTAATCAAAGATATAACGGTAGAGGTTGAACAATAGATTTAGGGATAAAAATGCCAACCTCTTTTGACATTAGCTTAAAAGAATAGACTCAAAAAAAGTACATACCTTTGCAATATGTCGCCGGCAATTATTAAATATTTCAGTATAACAATACGGTTATATCCCAATGACCACAACCCAGTACATGTTCATGCTTTAGTTAAAGGTGGATATGGAGTTAAAGTTGTTTTTGATATACGAAATAAGGAAATTATCGGCGTACATTATGAAAGGATAGAGGGGATGAAATCTTTAACACCTGCCATGAGAAAAAATTTGGAAAAATTGGTTTCCGCCATGCAATATACTATGGTAAAAGATTTTCAGGATTTCGTTATTGATAGAAAAGAATTACATAATACAATAGTAATTACCAAAAAACTATGAGGTTCTTAAAAGCAAAATATATTTCCGGTTATGTAATTGAGATTACATACACTAATGGAGTTACAAAGTATTATGACTTCCGGAAATGGCTTTTTGAAATGTGCCAGCCTGTTTATTATAAATACAGGAAACCGGAACTTTTTAAAAAGGTAAGGATAGATAAAGAGTTTGGGCATTTATCATGGGGAAAAGGAAATGAAGAAATGGATTTTTTGCCTGAACACATAAAAGAATTTGAAGTGAAAAATGATAGAAATCTTAACTATATTTCTTCTAACTCCGCTATTGCACTTGTAAAAGAACCTAAAGAAAATAGTTATTCGAAGAGTAAGCCTACTAAAAAGGTAAAATGATTTAATTCACCCCCGCTTCCTGCAATTTATTCGCCAATTGCCCGCAAGCGGCATCAATATCTTTACCGCGGCTGCGGCGTGTGTTTACAATGATGCCCTTGCTGCGTAACAGCTTAACAAAAGAACTCATGCGTTCCGGGCTGGTTTGCTGGAACTCGCCTTTATCAATCGGGTTATATTCTATCAGATTTACTTTGCAGGGTACTATTTTGCAAAACGCCGCCAGCTTATAGGCATCGCCCATCGTGTCGTTGAAGTCTTTAAATACAATGTATTCGTAAGTAACCGGAGTGTTCGTTTTGCTATAAAAATATTTCAACGCTTCCGCCACTTCCTCCAGTTTATTGGTATCATTGATGGGCATAATCTTGCTGCGTTTCTCATCTGTCGCGGCATGCAGCGATAGTGCCAAATTGAACCGCACATTATCATCACCCAGCTTTTTTATCATTTTGGCAACTCCGGCTGTAGAGACGGTGATACGTTGCGCTGCAAAATTCAACCCCTCCGGTGAAGTGATTTTATTTATGGCCTCCATTACATTGTTGTAATTCAGCAAGGGCTCGCCCATACCCATAAATACTATATTGGTAAGCGGAGTATTATACTTTTCGAGTGTTTGTTTTTGTATATAAACTACTTCATCATAAATTTCATCGGCACCGAGATTACGTTCGCGTTTCAAACGTCCCGTAGCGCAAAATTTACATTCTAAACTGCACCCTACTTGTGAAGAAATACAGGCAGTCATTCGCTTTTCGGCAGGAATCAACACACCTTCCACCCGTTTGTTGTCATACAAATGGAAAGCATTTTTTATGGTTCCGTCGGTGCTTATTTGCGATATTACACTGGCAAAAGCATTAATTACAAAATCTTTTTTCAATGCCTCGCGGGTGCTCTTAGGCAGGTTTGTCATATCATCAAATGAATGTGCCGACTTCTGCCAAAGCCATTCATATACCTGTTTAGCACGAAAAGAGGGCTCACCTTTTGCCTTAAACCAAGCGGTTATCTCTGCCAATTCAAGGTGACGAATATTTTTCGGTGTTGTTTCCGATTTTTCCATAGGAACAAAGGTACGCTATTATTAGTTGAATAATTGCCAGTCGGGCTCCGACTTACTTGCCTGAGGTAAGAAACTGTCCCTCTCCTTTTAATAAAACCTCCGCCACAGCAAGGTCCTTGGGACTTGTTATTTTAATGTTTTCAGCATTACCATCCACCAGGTGGATATGCTCACCCATGGCTTCCACCACCATGGCATCATCTGTAAAAGTATAATGATACTCCTGCTGGTAGGCTTTCTTAATAATATCGGAACGGAAACACTGAGGCGTTTGTGTGGCGCAATAACGGGACCTGTCCACCGCAATGGTGCGGGTTGATTCTATTTGCCGTATGGAATCATTAATTGGAACTGCAGGGACTGCATTTCCATACATTTCAGCTGCTTTGTAAGTTGCAAGTATAGTTTTACTGCTCACCAGCGGACGAACCGCATCGTGAATTGCTACAATGCCTTCTTCGGCAACTAACTCCAATCCGCTTTTAACGGAATGGAAACGGCTCTCTCCACTATCCGCAATTCTTATCGGCTTGTGAAACAAATATTCTGCACATAAAGCATCCCAATATTTCATGTACTCTTTCGGTAATACCAAAATGATTTCGATGTTCGGGTCGGTATCCAGAAATTTGTTGATGCTGTGCAGTAAAATAGGCTTCCCGTCCAACTTCAGGAATTGCTTCGGCACAGGGCTGTTCATCCTGATTCCGCTGCCTCCCGCCATAATTAAGGCATATCTCTTTTTACCGTTGTCGGGCATCTGTTTCTTTACAGGATAAGCATGGCATCGCCATACGAGAAGAACTTATATTTATTCTTAATGGCTTCTTTGTATGCCTTCATTATCAAATCATATCCGCCAAAAGCGCACACCATAATCAGCAGGCTCGAGCCCGGAATATGGAAGTTGGTAATCATACTGTTGGCAATACGGAAATCGTAAGGAGGATAGATAAATTTATTTGTCCAACCGTCGAATGGTTTTAATAAACCATCTGTTGAAACGGACGTTTCAATAGAACGCATACTGGTAGTTCCCACAGCACACACTTTCCTTTTATCAAGTTTGGCCTTATTAACAATATCGGCAGCCTTTTGGGTAATTATCATCTGCTCCGAATCCATTTTATGCTTACTCAAATCTTCCACTTCTATCGGGCGGAAAGTTCCAAGTCCTACGTGCAAAGTAACATTGGCAAATTCTATTCCTTTCAGTTCCATACGCTTCATAAGCTCTTTGCTGAAGTGGAGCCCGGCGGTAGGAGCGGCAACTGCACCTTCATTCACCGCGTAAACAGTTTGGTAACGGTCCTTATCGGAATCCTTCACTTCCCTCTTGATATATTTTGGCAGCGGTGTTTCGCCTAATGTGTAAACAATATTTTTAAACTCTTCATAGGTTCCATCGAACAGGAAACGAAGGGTTCTGCCGCGTGATGTTGTATTATCGATAACCTCAGCAACCAATTCTTCATTATCGCCGAAATAGAGCTTGTTGCCAATACGGATTTTACGGGCCGGGTCAACCAACACATCCCACAGGAAACTTTCGCGGTTCAATTCCCTTAACAGGAATACTTCGATTTTAGCGCCTGTTTTTTCTTTTTTGCCAAACAAACGGGCCGGAAATACCTTGGTATCATTCAGAATGAATACATCGTGCGGGCCAAAATAGCTTAATACGTCTTTAAATACTTTATGTTCAATCTTTCCCGTTTTGCGGTGAACTACCATTAATTTCGATTCATCGCGGGTTGGGCTCGGGTGTTCTGCTATTAATTCCTTAGGAAATGCGAAGTTAAATTCTGATAATTTCATGTGTTAATTATATGTTACTTTTAAATAAAAGGCTGCAAATATAATGCCTCAATGGGCGTTTGTCAATAAAAATCTTTGATTATGACCATAAACCGCACCTAATCTACCGATTATCTATTACAAATTCTTATACCTGCTCTTTTCTATACAGGCAATTAGACGTTTACCTAGGGTAAAACCTTCATTTCCCAAATCTTATTTCACCGACGTGTTTCCTTGATTTACCGACTTTCCATTATCTTGTACCTAATTTCGTTAACGGACCCCTTGCAAAGCGATATAGTTTTGCATCATAAAAATTTAAAAAATTATGGAAACGGAAAATGTTCAACAACAGTATAGTTTTGGAAACAGGCCCAACCGTGGCGGAAGAGCACTTGGAGGTTTAATACTTTTAGGTATAGGAGTAATGTGGCTCCTGCACAGGATGAGTTTTCTTTTATTGCCGTCATGGCTATTTACCACACCTATGTTCTTTATTGCTTTAGGATTGTTTTTAGGAGCAAGAAAAGGATTTTCAGGCGGAGGGTGGTTTATATTTGTCCTTGCAGGCATTGTATTTCTTATTCCCCACATTTATTGGTTTTATACCGGATTATCTATTTCAGCATATACCTGGCCAATGGTTTTCATAGTAATTGGAATGTATATGATTCTCCGCCCGAAGCGTGATTTCCGCAACAGTACGCGTTTTCAGGCCAAGTGGAAGAAATATGACAACTGGTCGCAGCAATATAATGCAACCGCAGGGGCACAAGCAACAGGCGCCACTTCCGGAGATGATTATTTGGATGAAACATCTGTATTCGGCGGTGTTCATAAGGTGGTGGTGTCAAAGAATTTCAAAGGAGGAGATGTTGTAAATATTTTTGGAGGATGCGATATAAATCTTACCCAAGCCGACTTTACCGGAACGGTAACACTCGACATAACACAGATTTTCGGCGGAGCCAAAATTATTGTGCCTACAGATTGGAAAGTGGTGGTTAAAACTACTTCCATTTTTGGAGGTGTAGAGGACAAAAGGCCGGCGTCACTCATTAAAGAAAATCCGGATAAAACCTTACTTATTGAAGGCACTTCTATTTTTGGAGGTATAAGCATTCAGTGTTATTAATTATGTGAAAAAAGGAAACAAATGACCAGCCCAAAAACAACAAACCGTAACCTGATTCTGATAAACATCGCCCTTTCGGCGATGTTTATCATTGTTCAGGCTTTCTTGTTGATTTGGTTTGGCATTACTTCTAAAACTGCTGTTATTGACAGTGTTGTCAGCAATATTCTTTTAGCAGCTATAAGTTACAGTGCCGGAAATGTTCTGCGTTATTATCGCCCCGGGAAAAACAGGTATTTGTACATTTTTATTTGGGATTTAGCTATTTCCGGGGTTTGGCTCATAGCTATAAACTGGATACTGTCTTCACTGGTAACTGATGCCGCATATCTGGCATTACTTTCAAAATCGTTGCCAGTCCGCTATTTTGTAGCCTTTCTGATTACCGGATGGTTCAGTATGATAAGCTGGGTAATATACAGCAACGAAGAACAGCAACAAAACGAAAAACGGAAAACGGAAGCCGAAAAACTTACTCGCGAAGCGGAGCTTTTCAAACTGCGAAAACAATTGCATCCCCACTTTTTATTTAACAGTTTGAATTCCATAAGCTCACTTACAATTTCCAGACCGGAAGAAGCCCGCCTGATGGTTCAGCAGCTTGCCGATTTTTTAAGAGGCACATTAAAAAATGAAGAAGAATTGCAAGTTACTTTAGAAGAGGAATTGCGATTGCTGCAACTCTATTTAGATATTGAAAAAGTGCGTTTCGGCCATCGGCTCGATACCCTGATTGATAAAGATGCAGCCTGCTTATCTGCTAAAATTCCGCAATTACTTCTGCAGCCCATAGTAGAAAATGCTATTAAATTCGGGCTGTATGACACCACCGAAAAGGTATTGATAAAAATAACCGCCAAAAAGGAAAACCACCTGCTTTTTATTTCGGTTCAAAATCCTTTTGACCCAAGTACGTCTTCCTCTCAAAAAGGTACAGGCTTCGGGTTGAGTTCAATCTCCCGGAGACTGTATCTTTTATATGGACGCAATGATTTATTGGAAACCAAAGCAGATGGAAACTTATTCATAACCACCGTGAAAATACCCCAATAATATGGCTAAAGAAATAATAACAGAAATTAATATAAACGCCACGCCGGAGAAAGTTTGGAACATTCTTACAGACTTTGAAAACTATCCAAACTGGAATCCTTTTATAAAATCTCTTTCGGGAAATGTAGCCGTGGGGAAAAAAATAAATGTAAAGCTGGAACCTCCCGGTTCAAAGACAATGGCCTTTGTACCAACCGTTCTTGCATTCGATAAAAACAAAGAGTTCCGGTGGTTGGGCCATTTGCTTTTTAAGGGACTGTTTGACGGAGAGCATTCATTTCAAATTACCGATAACGGAAACGGAACAACCACTTTAAAACAAAGTGAAAAATTTAATGGTGTGCTTATTCCATTATTTAAAAAGATGCTTGATACCAATACCGTTGACGGCTTCAATCAAATGAACCAAAAACTGAAAGAACTTGCCGAAAAAACAATACCCATTTTCAGCGTATGATTAAAGTAATTATTATTGATGATGAGCCCCTGGCAAGGGATTTGATAAAAGAATACCTGCACGCCTACGCCTTTTTAACCGTGGTGGCAGAATGCGGCGATGGTTTTGAAGGCGTGAAAGCCATAACCCAGTTTCAGCCCGATTTAATTTTTCTGGATGTGCAGATGCCCAAAATAAACGGCTTTGAAATGCTGGAATTATTGACCACTCCTCCCGCCGTAATTTTTACCACAGCATTCGATGAATATGCAATAAAAGCATTCGAATCTCATGCCATTGATTACCTGTTGAAACCCTTTAGCAGAGAGCGATTTGACAAGGCTGTGCAAAAATGGCATAAGCACCACAGCACCACCCTTCCCAACCCGGGCCTGCGGGAATTGAATGAAGAAACATTTACACTTTTACCAGAACAACATAATCGCGTGGTGGTGAAAACGGGTAACAACATCCGCATTATTCCCATGCATGAAATACTCTATATTCAATCGGATGACGACTACGTAAAAATCTTTACAAAAGATGGCTCATTCCTGAAAAAGAAAACCATCAGCTACTTTGAAAACGTGATGGACCAATCTCAATTTGTAAGGGTGCACCGCTCCTATATCGTGCAGGTGCAACAGGTAACCAGAATAGAGCCTTATGAAAAAGACGGGCACATTGCCATATTAAAATCGGGTGAAAAAATACCCATCAGCAAAACGGGATATCCTAAACTTAAATCTATACTCGGACTATAAAATTTATCGTTAAATGGGAATGGTAGAAGTATTTAAAACTAATGTACACAGCAAGCGGGCCGCCAAAGTAATACTTGAGGAAATTGGTGTGCATCAACCGGATTACAAATGCAATTTCGATTTGGAAGATTGTGACAAAGTGTTACGCATTGAGAATGCAAGCGGCAAAGTGGATGCCGGACTAGTTTTTGAAATTCTGCAAAAGAATAATTTTAAAGGCGCTATTTTAGAATAATCCGATTGAAAAATTATTTACTCCGCTCACCGACAAAACCCCTCAATTTACCTACTTCCCCTATGCTTGTACCTAATTGTATTAACGCTCCGCTTATTGCCTCTATAGTTTTGCATCATCAAAATTAAAACAGATGAAAAAACAATATCTGCAAACACTTTTAGCCGGAATACTCTTATCGCAATCGTGGGCTGTTTCCGCACAAATAATTATTAAAGGCCGAGTTACCGAAGGCAAGAATAAAGCCGTCCCTTATGCTACCGTATACATTAAAAACACCATTGACGGCGCCCTTACCGATTCCGGGGGATATTATAAATTACACTCCTACAAAAAAGAAAACCTTACCGTTGTTGCCACTGCTTTGGGGTATGATACAACTACCTTTAATCTGGTACCAGACAGTGGTAAAAACTATGTGGTTAACCTGTTGCTAAAATCAAATTCCAGTAAACTGGATGAAGTGGTTGTGGCGCCCGGAGCCATTTCAGCCAGTAATGACAGGAAAGTGGCTGTACTGACTACCCTTGATGTATACACTACCGCGGGTGCAAATGGGGATGTGGTTGGAGCCATACAAACCTTGCCCGGAACGCAAAAAAACCCAACCCAGAATGGGTTATTTGTCCGCGGCGGAGATGCATCCGAGTCAGCTGTAATTGTAGATGGGTTGGTCGTTCAGGACCCCTTCTTCAGCCCTGTGCCGGGCGTTGCGCAGCGTACCCGTTTCGGGCCTTATGAGTTCAGCGGTATCTCCTTCAGCAGCGGAGGCTACAGTGCAAAATATGGGCAGGCCTTGTCGGGAATATTGGATTTATCTACCAACGATTTACCGGAAAAATCAACCATTAATGCCGGAGTAAATATGGCAGGGGTCGACGTTTCGGGCACTAAACTATGGGCGCATTCTACATTGGAAGGCGGCCTTAATTATACGAATACACAACCCTTTTATGGCCTTATGAAAACCAATATTGATTTTTATCAGCCCCCGGTTGGAGTTGGAGGCAATGCCCGCTATATATGGACCAATGCAAAAGGCGATTTGCTGAAAATTTCGGGAAATTATACTCAGTATAAAAGCGGAACACAGGTTATTGACCCCAACCAACCCGATACAACTTTGTCGTTCAACTTGCGGAATTTCTATGCTGCCGGAAGCCTTTATTACCGCCATTTCTTCAGCGAAAAAACAGCTATAATCATTTCATCATCCTATTCCCAAAATGGAGATAGTGTGAAATGGGGAGGCCAAAATTTCGATAAGCAGGATGAACGGGAAGAATGCAGAATTGAGTTGGATGAATATTTCTCAAAAAAATTATCCGGCTGTGTGGGAACAGAAATATCGCGCTATTCGGAAAAACAACAATATGATTCCATAAATCTGGCATTTACCGAAATGCTAAGCGCCGCTTATGCGGAAGGGGAATGGAAACCGATAAGCTGGTTCGGATTGAAAGCAGGTGTGCGATATGAGTATAGCCAGTTATTAATGAAGACTGACCTTGCACCGCGTATTTCGGCAGCTATACGACTGAATAAATATGGGCAGATTTCGGCAGCATATGGCATGTTTTACCAGGACCCAAACGAGAAATATTTATTATTCGGCGATACCAAAACCAATTTTCAGGAAGCTACCCATTACATCCTCGATTACCAATATACCAAGGATGACAGGACTTTCCGGGTAGAGGGATACTATAAATCATATACCGATTTGATACTTGAACAAACCGAAGGGCCTTACGACCCCAACCCCTTCCGTCCTTTTTACTGGCCCGTAAACAATAACGGATACGGCTATGCCAAAGGGCTGGATGTTTTCTGGCGCGATAAAAAAAGTATAAAGAATTTCGACTATTGGATATCTTACAGTTATATTGATACCAAAAGGTTTTATGCTAATTACATTACTGAAGCCACTCCCGATTTCGTGTCTAAAAATAACCTGAATATTGTAACCAAATACTTCTTCGACAAGCCGGGCATTAATATCTCTCTTACCTACGCCTATGCCTCCGGAAAACCCTACTATAACCCCGATAATCCTACATTTTTGGGTGATATTACACCGGCATACCAAGATTTATCGGCCAGTTTAAGTTACTTATTCAGGCTTAAAAAAGTGTTCGGGGTATTCTATATTGGAATTGATAACTTAACGAATAACCCGAATGTGCTGGGTTACTATTATTCCGATAACGGACAAGTAAAGATTCCTATGGTTCCGGCACTATACCGCAGTTTCTTTACCGGAGTATTAATATCTTTAACACCTTATAAAAAAGACGAACTCAATTAATTTATCCATGAAAAAACTATTTTTTATTTCTGCTATAGCATGTAATTTTCTTTTTTCTTTAAATGGAAAATCGCAATCGGTTGATACCATGCTTATGCAGACTTTCGCCGCTTTTGATTCGGCAAAAACTTACCCTCAATATCTTTTCGCAAGCAACCAGTTTAAACTTATTGCAAAGCAAAACCCGGATAACTGGCTGGCCAATTATTATGCCGCATGGAGCATTTCTGTGCTCTCTTACCAGGAGCCTAAAAAAGATAACAAAGACCCTATGCTGGATGAAGCCGATGCTTTTTTTAAGAAAATAGAATCGATGGATTCCACCAATGATGAAGTGGCTGTGCTGGGCGGCGCATTGGCCCAGGCAAGGCTTTCGGTGGCACCCGCAAGCCGTCACGGAAAATATGGCGCCATAGCTAATGCCTATTTCGCAACCGCTAAAAAACTCAACCCGAATAATCCGCGGTTATATTTTCTACAGGGCAATTCCTTCTTTTATACACCTAAGCTTTTTGGCGGCGGGCCGGATAAAGCATTGCCGCTTTACGAAAAGGCGGAGGCCTTATTTGCCAATGACAGCAAGGATATTCGTAAACCGCATTGGGGTAAAAAGGTGACTGAAGACATGATGAAACAGTGCCATGATAAAATGGGAAAATAAATATGAAAGCAGCCGTTATATACAAAGCAGGTGCCATGCCCGAATATACAGATGTGGATGAACCCGTAGTTCAGAATGAAAATGAATTACTCATTACTGTAAAGGCCGCTGCAATTAAACACCTTGACAGAGGCATAGCAAGAGGTACGCATTATTCTGCTGACGATAAAAAGACCGCAAAGATACCGGGCGGCGATGGTGTTGGAGTGCTTGCAGACGGCACCAGAGTATATTCTATGGGTAGCGGAGGAATGCTTGCAGAGAAAGCAATTATTGAAAAGGACAGAATGGTGAAATTGCCGCACAATTTAGATGATGCAACTGCGGCAGCTATGGCAAATGCAGTAATTGGGTCGGCAATGGGGTTGCGTTTCAAGGCAGATGTTCAGCCGGGAGATGTGGTTTTGGTAAATGGTGCAACAGGTTTTACCGGCAAGATGGCTGTTCAAATTGCAAAATATTACGGCGCAAAAAAAGTAATTGCAACCGGAAGAAATCAAAAATCCTTACAAGATTTATTAGCCTTAGGTGCGGACGAAGTTATTTCGCTGAAACAAGACAATGAAAAAATCCTTTCTCAATTAAAAGAGGTTCATACCAACTCCCCCATCGATATAATTCTTGATTATTTATGGGGGCCTACAGCAGAAATGCTATTAGCCACATTAAAAGGCAAAGGTTCTTTTACACATAAAACAAGATATGTCTCCGTTGGTGCTATGTCGGGAGACCTCATCCAATTGTCTGCCGCTAATTTACGGAGTGTTGATTTGCAGTTATCCGGGTCCGGATTAGGAAGTTGGTCGAAACATCAAGTGCATAAGCTCTTTACAGATATATTGCCCGAAATGTTTCAGCTTGCAGCAGATGGAAAATTGAAAGTGGAAACCATTAAAGTCAATTTGAAAGACATAGAAAGGCTTTGGGATATGGAAGTACCTGATGGGAAAAGGATAGTGGTTATTCCCTGATTACGGTAAGCCCGGAATCTTTTTTATTTACCTTCCTGAAAAGGGTATTTTTTATGGTGAAGGTGAAGAGTGTATCCAATGTTCAGGATATTCTCATACGTTCCAAAGTTCTGGTGCGCCCTGCCATTATATACTTCCAGGTGTGAATAACGTGCATAATCGACCTTGTTGCAATATTCCACATAAATGTGTTTGTACAGCGTAACTTTAATAGTGGCTTCCACACCTGTGTTCCAGCCGCCTAACTGAAATTGCTTTCTGTTATCGGTTCCAAAAATGGCATTATCCACATGCGGAATCAATGGGCCCACACCGGCCTTCACCAATCCGTCAACCACAAATTTTTTATCGGCGGTCGAAACAATTTTAATCTTTTTTACAAGGTTGAACAGGAAGAAATTAGCTCCGTTATTTAGAAAATACCGCAAAGTGGAATTATTAAGATACACTGTTGTATCTACATTTCTGCCATGTAGTGTTCCGGCTACTATTACATTATACCCCTGCTGAACTATATATTTGGTATGGTCGAAATTTAACTCGATAGCGAGGTCCTGCTTCTCATTAAAAAAATAACCCAGGCGGTAATTGTATTGCGGAATAGTAGGTTGCAGCGAAAACAAGTGGTCCCAACCAATATGGTCGGAAGCCAGAATATTATTATAAACAAAATTATTGTTCATGCCGGGCTGGCTAACATAGAGATTGCTGCTGGTGTATTGCTCCTCGTTATAACCCCAGGAGCCATAAAGGCTGCCATTCTTAACAATTTTTAGTTTGCAATGCTTGGTGGAGTCGGAATGTTGTGCAAAAGATGCAAAGCCAAATACACAAAGGAGTGTAAGAGCGATTAAATATTTTTTCAATGGTACTATTTTGTTTTGGAATGCGAGAATAAAATTTCAAGTCGTCAAAAATATGCAATGTTTTTAAATAATGCAGGGACTTGCATCACAAACACTCCTGTAGATTTTACTGCGTTTTAGAACAGTTCCAATATTTTCCTTGCCAGTGTAGCCGAAATTTTTTCATTCGATTCATGTGTCCAGCCTGCAATGTGAGGGGTTAATACCACATGGTCGCTTTGTGTTAAATACTGGAATGAAGGTGGAAGATTATTTTTATCCAATCCTTCAAATGAGAGGCTTTCATATTCCATTACATCAATGCAGGCGCCTAGTATCTTCCCGTTTTTCATGCATTCCACAAGGTCATCGGTCTTCACCTGTTTGCCCCGGGAAGTATTTATAAAAAAAATATTTTTTTTGAATTTTTCTAAAAACGAACGATTGATTATATAGTTGGTTTCTTCGGTTAAAGGCAAGTGGATACTCAATACATCTGTCTTTTCAAAAAGCTCTTCCATTGTGGCTTCACGAACATATTCATTGGAGTAATCTTTTTTATATTTGTCATAGGCGATTACATTACATTCAAATCCTTTTAATCGTTGTGCGAATGCGCTACCCATATTTCCATAACCTATAATTCCGACTGTCTTTCCATGCAACTCCACTCCTCTATTACCTTCCCTAACCCATAATCCTTCACGCACTTCGCGGTCTGCACGAATTATATTATTGAACAAACAGAGCAGCATTCCCAAGGCATGTTCGCCAACGGCATCACGATTACCTTCTGCGCTTGGCAAACATTTTATACCCTTGCTTTCGGCATAAGCCACATCAATATTTTCCATTCCTGCACCGGCACGGGCAATGAATTTCAGGTTACTGCCTTTATCTATTAATTCTTTGTCCAGCTTAACACGGCTGCGGATAACCACCCCATCAAATTTATGCAACTCCTCCCCTATTTTCTCTCGGCTCCACTCATATTGCAAATGGCAAATAAATCCGCGTTCTTCCAATTCCTTTTGCAATAAAGGATGAACAGAATCAATAAAGAGGATGTTGATGGGGGTGGGCATGATGAAAACTATTTTGAAAATAAACTCTTGCTTCTACGCCATAAATATCTCATTAATGCATAAAATAAGATTAGAACAACGCCGCTCCAAATACAATCCCAAAAATACACAACATAATCCATTAGCTCCGCAGCTCTATATCCCGGTTCAGGAAAAAGCAGCGGTTTCAAGCCTACTACTGTCCTAAAGGCAAATATCCAAAAACAAGTTTCCTTATTGTTTGAAATCCAATTTTTTATAAAAATGAATGCTTTTTGCATCCGTCAAATTTACAATTTCTTTCACTGCCAATAAATCATATTCCCATTTTGGGAACTTTTCGTATCTTTGCATTCATAAATTTAAGGTGAGGATAATAACAAAAAAGCGGTTAAAAGATTTTTGGTTAAAGCACGGTGATTGTGAACAGGCCCTGAAATCATGGTATGCGGAATGTAAACGTGTGCAATGGAAAACAACTAACGATATTAAAAGAGAATACCCGAGCGCTAGTTTTCTTATGGACAACCGTGTAGTATTTAATATTAAAGGAAACAACTATCGCTTAATTGTGAAGATAAATTATAAATACCAAATAGTCTGGATACGATTTATAGGGACCCATTCTGAATACGATAAAATAAACGCCACAACAATATAGAATATGAAAATTAAACCCATCCATACAGAAAAGGATTATAAAGAAGCAATAGCTCGCTTAGAAGATATTTTTGATTCAAACCCCGGGACAAAAGAAGGGGATGAACTGGAACTCCTCTCTATTCTTATTGAAAAATATGAGGACGAGCATTTCCCGATAGAAGCCCCTGACCCAATTGAAGCAATTAAATTCAGAATGGAACAATTAGGGCTGGAGAACAAAGATTTGGAAGGTATTATTGGCTCAAAAGGAAGAGTGAGTGAAATTTTAAACAAGAAACGCAAACTCACTTTAAAGATGATACAAAGCATCATCCAAAACTTACATGTTCCCGCAGAAATATTATTGCAGGAATATTAGCATTAGTTTCGCACCGCAACCATGACACAACCCACAAAGAAAAATATTGCAATCCTCGGCTCCACGGGCTCCATAGGCAAACAAGCACTGGACATTGTAAAAGCTAACCCCGACAAGCTGCAGGTGGAGGTTTTGAGCGCCGAAAACAATGCGGACCTGCTCATTCAGCAAGCTATAGAGTTCTCGCCCAATGCGGTTGTTATAGGCAATGAAGAAAAATACCTGTATGTAAAAGAAGCCCTTCTAACGCACGATATAAAAGTTTATACCGGTGCTGATGCACTTTGCCAGGTGGTGCAAATGGACAGTATACACATGGTGCTGGCTGCTATTGTCGGCTTTGCCGGATTGCGCTCAACATTAGCAGCTATTGAAGCAGGCAAACAAATTGCACTTGCAAATAAAGAAACCCTGGTGGTTGCAGGGGCATTAGTAACCGAAGCAGCCAAAGCAAAAGGCGTTAATATTTATCCGGTAGATTCGGAGCATTCTGCCATATTTCAATGCTTGGCGGGGGAGTTTCATAACAAAATTGAAAAAATAATACTTACCGCATCTGGTGGGCCATTCCGGGGAAAAGATGCGGCGTTTTTGAAAACCGTTAAGAAGGAAACCGCCCTTAAACATCCTAATTGGAGCATGGGCGCTAAAATTACCATCGATTCTGCAACCCTTATGAACAAAGGGCTGGAGATTATCGAGGCGGCGTGGCTCTTTGCGCTAAAAGCGGAACAGATTGAGGTGGTTATTCATCCGCAATCCATCATTCATTCATTGGTGCAGTTTGAAGATGGCTCAATTAAAGCCCAATTGGGTTTGCCCGATATGAAGCTGCCTATTCAATATGCGCTCTTTTATCCCAACAGGGTTCATTCAAGTTTCAAGCGATTTGATTTCGCATCCTACCCATCACTTACTTTCGAAAAACCTGATTTTACAGTATTCCCTGCCATACAATTAGCATTCGATGCCATGAAAAAAGGGGGCAATTTGCCTTGCATTCTAAATGCCGCTAATGAAGTGGCCGTTCATGCCTTTCTGAAAGATGAAATTGGATTTACCGATATTCCCGCTATAGTTGAAAAGTGCATGGATAAAGGAACTTTCACAGCTAAACCTACCCTTTCCGACTACATGGAAAGCGACAAGGAAACCCGTGCATTGGCATCCGAGTTTTGCAAAAGCAAAATCAGTGCATGAGGATTTTTCCTAAATACTCGTGTTATACTCTTATTTTTATCTGCCTTTTTCAAAGCCCCTTTAGGAGTTTGGGGCAAGTTCAAAAAGATTCCCTTACCCACCCCACCCGCTTCGATAAATATTATATTTATTCCGGCATATTAGATGCCCGCGACCAGGTAATCGCTCCATTTCATTGGAACGGAATGCAATGGGTAACAGTTGGTGTCCTAGCATCTGCAGAATCGGCGCTTATCTTCGCCAATGGCGATAAAAACGTGAGGCAATTCGCACAACGCAACCGCAATAAAACTACCAATTTTATTGAAAACAATATTGGCGACCCCTTTGGCGACGGGCTTTTTCCGGGCATTCTTATTGGTTCGTGTTATTTAATCGGTTGTATTTTTCATAAGGACCATCCAAAACATACGGCCATGCTTGCTGCCAAATCCATTTTGATTAGCGAAGCGACCACGTATGTTTTCAAAACTGTTGCCGAACGCTACGCACCCTATCAAACCATGAATCCAAAAGACTGGTTGGGCCCTAAAGGCATGTTTTCTTTTGATTCCTACCCTTCCAGCCATGCCACCATAGCCTTTGCTACCGCCAGCATTATTTCACTGGAATATCCCCATCCGCTTATTGTCCCTATTTTGGCTTATAGCCTTGCAACGGTAACTGCTTACGGACGCATAAATGGCAATTACCACTGGGGTTCCGATGTGCTGATGGGCAGCGCCATAGGGTATTTTACCTCCCGGCTTGTCTTCCACCACGACAACTGGAAAAAGTGCCGGAAAAGAAAAAAATCAACCCAAACAGCGGCATAAGGAAAATTGGGGTAAATTTGCAACCTCCCGACGCTTAAGGCCGGGACAAGTTTTATAATTCAACTATGGGTGTACTTGTTCAAATATCGCAGTTTATACTTAGTCTCTCTATTATTGTTTTGTTGCATGAGGCCGGGCACTTTCTAACAGCCCGCATGTTCAAAATAAAAGTAGAGAAGTTCTATCTCTTCTTCGACCCTTGGTTCTCCCTTTTCAAATTTAAAAGAGGCGATACCGAATATGGCATTGGCTGGGTTCCGCTGGGCGGATATGTGAAGATTGCCGGGATGATAGACGAATCCATGGACAAGGAGCAGATGAAACAACCTCCTCAACCTTGGGAATTCCGTGCCAAACCGGGATGGCAAAGGCTTATTGTAATGGTAGCCGGTGTAACCGTAAATTTCATATTGGGTTTCATCATATTCACCATTTTCACCGTAAAGAATGGCACTTCCTACCTTCCCACTAAAAGTTTAAAATATGGTATTTATTGCGATTCGCTTGCCACGAAAGCAGGCCTGAGAAGCACCGATACCATTGTGGGCGTTAATGGAAAAACGGTTACCCGTTTCGATTCCATTACTATGGATATTATCTTCGATAAAGCTAAATCCATCCAAGTTATCAGAGGCGGCAAAGAGCAGAGCATCCCCATTTCAGAAGATATTCTTTCAGCTATTTTAGGCGATGCAAAAGGCTTTATCGAGCCACTTTATGCCCCTCTTGTAGATTCAGTGCGGCCCGGATTTGGCGCAGCTACAGCCGGAATTAAAAAAGGCGACCTCATTTTAAAGGTTGATTCTACCAATACATATTTCCAAACTATGTCTGCAACTATGCAGAAGTACAAAAATAAAGATGTACAACTTTCTGTCCTTTCCAATGGACAAACGCATATTGTAACCGCCCACGTAAACGATTCCGGGCAAATTGGTGTTGTTATAACGCGCGATTCACTATCAGTGGTTCATACCAGTTATTCGTTCTTCCAAAGTATTCCTATCGGCTTAAACCGGACATTCGCAACCGTAGGGAATGTAGCAAAGCAATTGAATATTATGTTCACCGTAAAAGGTGCCCACAAGCAAATCGGTGGCTTTTATTCCATTGGCAAAAGTTATAGCAAAGTTTGGAATTGGTCGAGTTTCTGGCTCTTCACAGCCTTTATTTCGGTGATGCTTGCATTTATAAATATACTGCCTATTCCTGCCTTGGATGGTGGCCATGTAATCTTTCTGCTATATGAAATGATTACAGGCCGCAAACCCAATGAAAAAGTAATGGAATATGCACAATGGGCCGGAATGTTATTGCTGCTTACCCTTATGATTTATGCCAACGGGCTGGATGTTGGCAGATGGCTCCATAAATAAAAAATTAAGAAATATGATTTAGGAAATATGATTTCTAAAAATCTTAAATTTCATATCCCGCATCTTAAATTCCTTGCTTTTCTGGGACTGTTAATCGTCTCTGCTCCCCTTTTTTCGCAGGAACTGAAGGATACTGTAAAGCATAAAATTTTACTTGTCCCTTTTAAGCCTACCATGCTGATGAGCGAAATTGGCGAAGCGGTAAATAAATCGACCGGGCTTAGTTACAATAAAATTACGGAAGCTCTCCGTTCCGAGATGGATTTGGCTTTATATAACACCTTCAAGCTAAGTTATGAAACCAAATCCCTCATTCAAACTTCCAAAAAAGGAGATACTGCACTTGCTTATACCTATGCATCTACCGGCACCACATATGATTTGGTTCCCGGCGATTCTTCCGGCGAGAGCCATGCCGAATTCGATAAAAACCAGCAAAAAACACACTACATTAAAAACGGGCAATTACAGGTACCCATGGATTACAGTAAACGCTTTATGAATGTGGATATCATCAACCCGAAATTGCTGCCATATCTCAATAAAAAATACGGGACGGATATTATTGTTTTCATCAATGAACTGGATATTAAAAATGTTGCAAACAATGCAACAGAGGACCTTACAGCAAGCAATTACCGGCGGCAGGTAACGGTTCAATACTCCATTGTAAATACGCAAAAACAATATGTAGCCAAAGGAATTTTAATAACCTATTTCCCTAATACTGTGAATACTCCAAAAACAATCGGCGAAAAATATTTCACCCTTATTGCCCAGGATATGCTGAAAGAATTGAACAAAGGGCTATTGAAACTGGAACAGGATAAAAACAAAAAACATTCAACAAATCATATAAAACCACTTAGCCCGAAGAATTAGTTATTATGAAAACAAACGATAAATCAGATATTGCATCCGTATTGAAGAATTTGAAATTGACCGGAATTCAAAACGGTGCATCTACCGGCGCAGAATGGCTTAAAAGCACAGGCAGCATATTGGAATCAAGCTCCCCGATAGATGGAAAATTAATCGGTTCCATTAAACAGGCTGCTGCTAAGGAGTACGAAAAAGTAGTCAGCACCGCTGCCAAAGCTTTTATTGAATGGCGGAAAATACCGGCCCCTAAAAGAGGCGAAGTAGTTCGCCAGATTGGCGAAGCTTTGCGTGAAAACAAGGAAAGCCTCGGTATGCTCGTATCGTATGAAATGGGAAAAATTTACCAGGAAGGATTGGGCGAAGTGCAGGAGATGATTGATATCTGCGATTTTGCGGTCGGGTTATCCCGACAGCTTTATGGCTTCACTATGCAATCGGAAAGGCCGCTGCACCGTATGTATGAACAATATCACCCAATCGGCCCGGTAGGAATTATTTCCGCTTTTAATTTCCCGGTTGCCGTTTGGTCTTGGAATGCCATGCTGGCATTGGTTTGCGGCGATGTGTGCATTTGGAAGCCATCTGAAAAAACACCATTAACAGCAGTTGCCTGCCAACATATTATTGCCCCTGTTTTAAAAAGAAATAACGTTCCCGAAGGAGTTTGTTGCTTGTTAATTGGCGATTATACTATCGGCGAAATGTTATCAAACGATACACGAATTCCGCTTGTTTCTGCTACCGGTTCCACCCGCATGGGGAAAAAAGTGGCCGTTGCAGTTGCCCAACGCTTGGGCCGCTCTCTGCTTGAATTAGGCGGTAATAATGCAATCATTTTAACACCTGATGCCAATTTGAAAATGGCCATTACTGCCATCCTTTTTGGTTCTGTTGGAACTGCCGGACAGCGCTGCACCACTACCCGCCGCCTTATTATACATGAAAGCATTTATGATAAGCTGAAAGCCTCTTTGGTGAAGGCTTATCACCAGGTTAAAATAGGCAATCCGTTGAAAGAAGGAGTGCTTATGGGCCCGTTAATTGATAAACTTGCAGTGCAAAATTACAGCGATGCCATTGTTCAAATTAAAAAGCAAGGCGGCAAAATAGTATACGGCGCAAAAGTATTGAGTGGCGGTGAATATTCTTCCGGTTGCTATGTGTTGCCAACCATCGCCGAAGTTAAAAATGAATACCCTATTGTTCAACATGAAACCTTTGCCCCTATTCTCTATTTAATAAAATACAAAACGATTGATGAAGCCATTGCCATCCACAATGATGTGCCGCAAGGATTATCATCATCCATCTTCTCAAATAATATTTTAGAAACTGAACAGTTCCTATCCAATGCCGGTTCCGATTGCGGAATAGCTAATGTAAACATTGGTACCTCGGGTGCGGAAATAGGCGGAGCTTTTGGCGGTGAAAAAGAAACAGGCGGAGGCCGTGAAAGCGGTTCAGATGCCTGGCGGGTATATATGCGCCGCCAAACCAACACCATCAACTACGGCTCTGTTTTGCCGCTGGCGCAGGGGATAAAATTTGATGTGGGGGAATAAATAACAAATTTATAAGCAAAGCGTTTTAAAGTCTGCGGTGAAATAAATATCCCTATCGATGAAGGATTTAATACTCTATAAATAAGAGTATTAAAATAAACCGATTCTGAGAATTAAAGCGACCTAATCCACGCTTTTATGCTCTCATAATCAATATATATTATCTATCTCTATGTATGTTAGAGAGATAAATCATGCCCTTTTCCTGAAAAGTTGCTAAATTGCGACACTAAAAAGAAAATTAATACTCGTCATGAAAAGAATTTCCAGATGGAAACTTTTATTTTTCCCATTATTATTTGCCCTCTCTGCCACTACTGCACAAAATGTAGCAATTAATACTTCCGGCTCTGCTGCCAATGCATCTGCAATTCTTGACCTGAATTCAGGAAATGCAGGAAATGTGGGTTTTCTGGCTCCTCAAGCCGCATTACTATCGATTACTGACGTAGCCACTATTCCCGCTCCGGCAACCGGATTGATTGTATACAACACCAATGCAGCCATGACGAATGGTAGTGGTACGGGGTATTATTTCTGGAATGGTACAGATTGGATATTCTTTTCTCAAGGGAGTGTTTCTTCCGCCTGGCAAATATTAGGCAATGCCAATATTGTGGATGGAACCAACTTTTTTGGGACCACAAACAACGTACCCATTAATTTCCAGATAAATGGCAGCAAAGCAGGGAGAATTGATGCCATCAAGAATAATACATTTATTGGAGTATTAAGCGGCAACTTAATTACTTCAGCCACCACCGGAAACGAAAATGCCGGTTTTGGTTCCGGGGCCCTGCAAAAGGTTACTTCGAATCAATTGAATACTGCCATTGGTTTTAATGCACTTAATAATACTAATGATTTCGGGAATACCGGGCTTGGTGCCCAAGCTCTTTACAGTACCAACGGAGGCAGCCAGAATACGGGCGTTGGTTTGAGTGCAGGTTTTCATAATACAACAGGAGGTAGTAATACGGCCATTGGTACACAGGCAATGCAAACTAACATAGGGGGTAGCAATAATACAGCTGTTGGTTATCAGGCATTGAATTTAACAAATGCAAGCTACAATACAGCCGTTGGTTATAATGCATTGCAAACCAATTCGGGGGGGACCTATAACACAGCCATTGGTTATCAGGCAGATGTTTCGGCTGCCGGATTTACTAATGCAACCGCAATTGGAAATGGAGCTATTGCCGGACAAAGCAACGCACTTATCCTTGGTAATGCTTCCGCTCAAACAGGTATTCAAACCAATACCCCGGCAAGGGCATTGGAAATTGGGGGTACTGCCAATACAGCAAGAATTGACGGATTAGGTTCTACCGGAACAATATACAACCAACCATCCGCTACTAATGTTGGAAACCTTGTATATGCAAATAATGCGAATGGAGATTTATGGTCCATTCCTGCTCCAAGCGCTGCATCTACACTGGTTTCAAGCGCAACAGGTGTGCTTTCCTGGCAAAACGGAGTTGTTCCAACAGGTACAGGAACGCTAGATTACCTAGCCCGCTGGACCCCGAATGGCACAACTTTAGGCATCGGCATTGCCCAAGACAATGGCGCAAGAGTTTCTGTTCAAACCGGAGTTTCTGCTTTTCCCGTCGGTAATATATTTACAGCTACCGCAAATGCTACCGATGTAACAGCCATTTTGGGTACAACGGCGCAAGCCACAGGTTATGGTGTTTATGGCACTAATACAGCTGCATCGGGAACGGCTATTTATGGTAAAAATAACAGTACCGCTGGCGGTACAGCGGCTATAGTTGGGCAAAGCCAAGCCACCGCCGGGCAGGCCGTTGGCGTAATAGGTTATTTAGGTGCATTAGGAAATACTGCAACACCTACCGGGGTATATGGATACACTGCAACGGCCAATACGGAAGGCGTATATGGAAATAATACAAGCACTACAGGCCAAGGCGCGGGTGTTTATGGAACAACCGCCAATACAACCGCTGGTTCTGCAGCAATTTACGGTAGCAATTCAAGCACTACAATATCTTCTGTGGGAGTAATGGGAAGTCTTGGAACCCTTGTTAACACAGTTACCCCCGCTGCCATATACGGCAGCGTAAATTCAAGCAATGCCGGCCTTGGAATAGTGGGCGCAATTTATGGAAGTGGCCCGAATTCAGTAGGCGCTTATGGTTATAATGCCTCTACAGGCACAGGAACACAAATTGGCACTTATGGTGCTGCTATAGGTGCTTCCACAACAAATGTTGGCGGTTATTTTTTAGGTACCGGCGCTACCAATAATTATGGTGTACTTGTTCCTTCCGGCGGAGGTAATTCAGGTTTTGGAACCATAACTCCAACCACTATGGTGCAAGTGGGTAACTCTACAACTACCACAGGCAAACTTTCTGTTTATTCCCAGGATAATCAGTTCGGACAAATTCAAATTGGTAACCCAAGCGCTAATTCGGAAGCCAGCATGCAGTTTATCAGTAATGTAAGCGCTTTTGGCTCTGCGGCTGCCTCTGCCAGCGGAAACAATTATTCATGGAATATAGGAGCAGGAACATACGGAGCAGGCGGACAAAAATTTATTATTTCTAACCTGGGAGTAGGCCCAATTATGACCTTTGTTTCCCCAACCGGATATGTAGGAATTGGAAATGCCAGCCCTTCGCAAAACCTTTCCATACAGAATGGAGAAAATATCGACATGGCAAACTTAAATAATGGATTTTTAAATAATGGATTTGCTACTGGCAATGGATTGACATTTGGTCTTGCAAGCGGTGAGGGTATAGCATCTAAAAGAACCGGGGGTGGTAACCAATTCGGGTTAGATTTTTATACAAACTTTACCAACAAAATGTCGATTACCAACGGCGGATATGTGGGTATTGGCACAACCACACCCGCACAAGCATTAGAAATTGCACAAACTAACAGCACGCTTAGAATTGACGGTATCAAAACAGGAAACACATATTACTCAACCACCACTGCTCCTACCGCAGCATCAAGCGTAATGTTTACGAACAATACCACAGGAGATGTTCAGGCATTGGCACCATCAGCCACCAATGGACAAGTGCTTACGCAAACAGCCACCGGTATGGCATGGCAAGCTATGGGAGCTCTTAATAATGTATCGGTTCTTACAGGCAGCGGAACATTTACTCCTGCAGCAGGCACTAAAAGTTTACTTGTTGAAATGGTTGGCGGCGGTGGCGGCGGTGGCGGTGCCAAATCTAACGGCTCTAACAATTGTTCTGCACTTGCCGGTGGCGGTGGTGCTGGAGGATACTGTAAAGGATGGATTGCAACAGTGGCAGTAAGCTATGCATATTCGGTTGGTGCTGGCGGCACTGCGGGAACAAATACTCCAACCAATGGAGGCACCGGAGGCACTACAACTTTTGGAACTTTCTCGGCAACGGGCGGCAGTGGCGGCACAGATGCTACCTCAAATACGAATGCAGCTAATGGCGGAGCAGGCGGCATAGGAACAGGCGGCTTTTTAAATTTAACCGGCAACACAGGGGGAGTTGGCACTTCTTATTCAGGGAATGCAGGTGCAGGAGGGGCTACAATTTTTGGAGGAGTTGGGCCATTTGTAACAAGTGTTCCGAATAATGCTACAGGCAATACCCCTGCCGCAAACACAGGTTCGGGCGGTGGTGGTGCCGAAGCCGATTATTGCAATACTTTCAATACCCAATCGGCTGCGGGTGGTGCAGGGGCTGCCGGAACAATTATTGTTTACGAATACAAGTAGTTTTACAAGGCACATTACATTTTAGTATGCGCTGCATATTTCATATGCATTAGTGCCATTTATCCATACAGCAGGCCCTGCTAAAAAGTAAGTCACTCATTTTCTGAATCACACGGTTTTTTGTTTAAAAAATTGGGCATATTTCTTTAAAACCACTATTAAGGCTTCCTTTTTTCGGTTGATATAAATTATGTCACTCGCTTTATCCTTATTGATTATCAGCTATTCTTCTGCGCTCCGCTGAATTTCGGAATTAAAAGACTAATTATATTTTAAGATTGTTAATAAATATTTCATTTTCGATGTTGAAATTGTTTATATTTGACTATTGACCTGTCTGTCTAACCCTATTTTATTAACGCCTACCTATGAAAAAAATTTACTCCCTTGGAATTTGGACTCTTTCCTTTTCCCTTGCAGCCTCAGGGCTTCGTGCACAAAATGTTGCCATCAATAATTCGGGCAACAGCGCTTATGCAAGCGCAATACTTGATTTGAGTAATCAAAACACGGCGGGAACAGTGGGTTTTTTACCGCCCTATGCAACACTTACTGCACTTACTACATTTGGATTGTCGGGAACACCTGCACAGTCGAACGGTATAATTGTTTATTGCACCGGATTAGGCGCGGTGCCTGCCGGATTATATTACTGGAACAATAGCATTCCTTCCTGGCTTCCGTTGGGTGGTTCAACCCTTAGTGGTTCCGGGACCCTTAATTATTATGCTCGCTGGACACCCAACGGAAACACGTTAGGTATTGGTTTCACCGAAGATAATGGCACTTCCATATCTATGAGCAATCCGGCTATTGCGCCTGTTAATACTCAAATGCTGACTGTAGCGGGTAATGCAACTTCGGTTAATGCTATTGTCGGAAACTCCACTGCCACAGGCGGTGCAGGTGTAATTGGCAATATGGTAAATCCGTCTACCTCGGGCGGATATGGCGTTGAGGGACTAATTTCGGGTGCGGGCGGAGGATTTCAATATGCCTTATATGGTTCCTCCACCATCACTTCCGGCAATGGAATAGGAGTTTCAGGCCAGGCAACGGGCGGCGGTGCGGCCATCAATTATGGCGGATATTTTATCGCATCGGGCGGCGCTTCGAACTATGGCATAATAGTTCCCAATAATGGCGGCTTTGTCGGATTATATACTACCACACCTGTAAATACGCTGGATGTTTTCGGTTCCTACGGAACCCAAATGTCTGCTACAGTGCTAACCGCTAACACTACCCTCGACGGCACCTATTCCACCGTACTTGTAAACCCGTCAGGCGGTGCATTTACCATCACCTTGCCAACCCCCGGCCCTACCAATATCCGCAGAATATACACGCTCGTTTATTCCCCTTCAACAGTAACTACCAATGCGGTTACCATACAGCCCACTTCAGGAAGCATTATTACAAATGGAGTATCCAGCGTATCTATCAGCCTTACGGGAGGCTCGGTTACACTTCAAAGCAATGGTTCCAACTGGTATACAACCGGAGATTGGACCGGCGCTCAATTATACGGCAGCGGTACATTGAATTATCTGGCCCGCTGGACACCTAATGGAAATACATTGGGAATAGGTGTTACCGAAGATAATAATGCTTCTGTATCTATGAGCAGCCCTGCCAGTGCGCCTGTAGCTTCCCAAATGCTTACCGTAACCGGAAATGCCACCGCCGTTAATGCAATTATTGGAACCACAGCACAAACTACAGGGTATGGCGTAAAAGGAATAAATACAGCCGCCACCGGTTCTACTTCAGGTGTATATGGAAGTTCAGCTTCCAATGCAGGATATGGAGTATATGGACTTACTACAAACACCGGCGGAATAGGCGTATACGCCTTGAATTCGGCAGGCGATAATACAGGATTGCCCGGTTGGGGCCTTTATGACCAAACATCGCAGGAAGGTTGGCTTGAAAATAGCGCTTCCATGTCTGTTCAGGAAGGTACAGGATATTACAATATGGGGATGCAGGGATTAGGCAATTTTCCTTACTATGGCACCTACAACTATGCGCCTATATATGGTGCAGGTGTTTTTGGTGTTGGCCTGGCACAGGGTGTGGTTGGGTATACCGGAAACTTTTTTGGTGTTGGAGGAATTGGTGTACGGGGAATTGTATCGGGAGGAGGAGGATTTAATCCGCAATCATTCGAAAACATAGGTGTAGAAGGTGAAATGGGAACCAGCGGAGCAGCTATTGCCGGATTTGCAAATGGTATTAATACATGGCCCGGTGCGGTTAGTACTGCCGGAACAATGGGTGTGGCAAATGGCACAGGCGCAACACTGGGCGCTGCCGGAATAAATCAAAATGGCAGCGGTGTGGGTGTTGCCGGATTAGGTAACGGAATTGGAGCATTTAACATACCGGGCGCAGGCGCAGGCGGTGCTTTTACAGGTACCGCTAATGGCGCTATTGGATACGCCACTAATGCAGCCGGCGGTGTGGGCATTATTGGTGCGGGAAATAATATTCTTACTCCTACTGTTCCGGCGGCAGGTGCGGGTGGTTCTTTTACGGGCATTAATATAGGCGCTATTGGCTGGGCAACCACAAGTGGAACAGCAACAGGCCTGATTGGCGTGGGAAATAATCTGGCAGGATATAATTTTTATGCAAATGGTTCAGGAGGCGCTTTCAGCGGAACCTCCATAGGGGCCTTTGGGTATGGTACTGTGGCGGCGTCTGCAACGGGAATATTGGGCGTTGGAAATGCATCGGGAACCAGTGTTTTAGCCGTTGGTTCGGGTGGAGCGTTTAACGGTACCAACTATGGCGTTTTTGCCAGTTCTACGGGTTCGGGCAACCCCAGTGGCGCTTTTGAAGGCTTTAATAATGCTACAGGAAACACCGTATATGTAGATTTCTGGAACGGCACCAACTATAAAATATTGGGAACCTCTCCCGGAACGGTATCTTGTTCGGTATTGGATTCTAAAGGCAATTCGGTTGTAATGCATGCACCGGAAACCCCGGAAGCATATTTCGAGGATTATGGCCAGGGCCAGCTTGTAAACGGCAAAGCCCATATCGATATGGACCCCAGCTATGCCAAAAATATTTGTGTGAACGACAAACATCCGCTTCGCGTATTTATACAACTGGAAGGCGATTGCAAAGGTGTTTATGTTGCCAATAAAACAGCTGCCGGATTTGATGTGGTTGAACTGGATGGCGGCACTTCCAATATCACTTTTCAATACCATATAATAGGCAACCAGGCTGATGCGGTGATGCCTTCGGGCGTGGTATCGAAATTTGCCGATTTGCGTTTTGAACCAACCCCAAAACCGGAAGAAAAAATAAACAGCGATGCGAAAATTTCCACAGCGGCAACAAGCACGTCGACGCAGGAATACAATCAGCCGAAAGCGTCGCCTGTAGAAGCTCCTGCACCCGGCCATGCGGCTAAAATACCTGCTGAATTTATTAAAAAATATAAAGACAGTTTAAATAAAGATAGTCAGCAAAAATAAAATATAAATGGCGCAGGGATGAGGCGGATTCATATCGTCCATGCGCTATTTTATTTCTGAACTATTAGCTTCCCCTCCCCTATCAATTCTCCGTTTTCTTTAAGGACACGATAGAGGTAGATTCCGTTAGGCTGTCCAGTAAGGTCAATGAGATTGTCATCCGCCAGCTGGCGGATCTCGGTTAGCACTTTTTCTCCAAGCACATTGTAAATTTCAATTGTTGAGGGCAAAGGATTTTGTGCCGATACAAGTTTGAAAATGCCGGTAGAGGGGTTGGGGAAAGCAATTACTTCTCCAATCTTACCATTTATTGTATTAATACTTAGTGGGCTTCTCCATTGGGCGATGTTATTTACCGGAATGCCACCTGCGTAAGTAAAACTTCCGCCAACAATTAGTGAACCCATGTAATTACTTAAAGAAAATACAGCGGAAGGCACCCCTCCAGCTACACCTGTTCCTAAAACATTCCAATTTGTTCCATTCCATTGAGCTATTTTATTGCATAGTAATCCTCCGGCGGTATCAAATATACCGCCTGCGATAAGAACACTGCCATACACGGCGAGAGCATAAACCGAGTTATTCACGCCCGAACCTACACTATTCCAATTTGAACCGTTCCAAACTGCAATATTTTTCGCTGGCAAACCTCCCGCACTATCAAATGTTCCTCCGACATACAAATTATTATTGAAAACAGCAATAGAAAGAACCGAGCCATTTATTCCCTTTCCAACATTGCTCCATACTGTTCCATTCCAAACTGCAATATTATTTGCTCTTATCCTTCCGGCACTATCAAAACTTCCTCCAGCATATAAACTGCCATTAAATTCGGTTAATGAATATACGGGTCCGTTTGTCCCATTCATTAGACTATCCCAGGTTGAATTATTCCAGGAGCTTATATTGTTAATTTGAGAATATCCTCCTCCGACATAAAGTTTTCCATTATAAACTAACAATGCCTCCAAAAACTGAGGCATACTAAATGATGGAAGACCGGGTATTGCCGCCCAATCATTGCCATTCCACCGCTGTAAAATTGGAGAACTAGAAGATAAATTAGCTGCATAGAGTTCAGTATCATAATTACATAATGCGACAATTTCCTGCATGTCATTTGTACCAGCGGAATCCCAAGTGGCTCCATTCCATTGTCCAATATTATTTGTGTATGTATTTCCAGCAATGCTAAAACTGCCACCGGCAAATAAATTTCCATTATACTCTGCCATTGCATAAACCTCATGTCCAAAAAGGCGGACACCAATACCATCACCCAGCGAATCCCAAGTTTGGGCGTTGATATTTGAATGATAATACAAAAAGAAAATCAAAAGAATGGGTAGTTTTTTCATACTATGTTTTTTCAATCCTCCACAAAAATGTGGTGAATCATCCCACAAATTTGCCCCACTTATTATACGGTGGGTTTCACTTATTAAATGGTGGGTTTGGGTTATTATATGGCAAATGTGAGCCATTTGCTATACAACTTAATTGCAACAGTAGTTTTAAAACTGCTTCATTGTTATAACTATTTATATATCAGGAAGTAAATTGGCAGTACAATACTTTAAAATAGTGCATTAAAATGCAGCGTAAAGGTTTTTGGCTAGTTTATAAAAAGGCAGCAATTACGTAATTGCGAATCCTGCATTTTTGGGGATGAAGCAATCTTACCTTACCTGAAAATTATAGTGAAGGAACTTTCCTAGTTGGGTAAGATTGCTTCGCAAAGCCTCGCAATGACGTTAAACCTACTTAGTGTTTCCCTTTTTTCCTTTCCTTCCACATCTGGTTGAAGGATTTGGGAGCCACGGTAGGCAAGGTTCTGCGCTCGCCCCAGGCTGTTTTAAAAAAGCGTTTGAGCATCAGGTTTTTGAAGAAGGCTCCTCCCCTCTCCATGCGGCTGCGCTTGAGCATGGCTTTGCGCCAAAACCTCCAAACGGTATCTTCGCCACGGGTGGTGAACTTTTCTTCTACGGAATCTTTACGGTTAAGCAATAAGAGCTTATGAATATCGATTTCAACAGGGCAAACCTCGGTACACCTTCCGCAAAGGGAAGATGCATAGCTGAGGTGCTTGAACTCCTTCATGCCGCTCATGCTTGGTGTAATTACCGAACCAATCGGGCCGCTGTAAGTAGTTCCATAAGCATGGCCGCCTATGTTTCTATAAATAGGGCAGGCATTCAGGCAGGCTCCGCAACGGATGCAGTTAAGGGCGCGGCGTTGTTCCTTACGGGCCAATAAATTGGTGCGCCCGTTGTCTAACAGTACTACATACATTTCTTCAGGTCCGTCTACTTCGCCTTGCTGGCGCGGGCCGGTGAGTATGTTATTATATACGGTAACACGTTGTCCTGTGCCATGAGTAGCAAGCAAAGGCCAGAATAAATCTACATCGGAAAGGGATGGTATCAGCTTCTCAATTCCTGCAATGGCAATATGTATCTTCGGGAAAGCAATAGACATGAATGCATTGCCTTCGTTTTCCGAAACGGCTACACCACCAATATCTGCAATAAGGAAGTTTGCACCGGTGATGCCGCAATCGGCTATCGGGTATTTTTCCCGAAGCATTTTACGCACATAGGCCGTAATTTGTTGGGGAGTCCAGTCGATTGGCGTTCCT
Organism: uncultured Bacteroidota bacterium; assembly: GCA_903916255.1. Taxonomy (GTDB): domain Bacteria; phylum Bacteroidota; class Bacteroidia; order JABEUT01; family JABEUT01; genus JABEUT01. Next base: position 54,116 of record CAIWVW010000132.1, on the reverse strand, counting down.
TTCTTTTCGTGGAATAGCTTGGCTACGTCTTCTTTACTCTTATGCATAGCCGGAGTAACAATATGATAAGGAGCTTCTCCATCCATCTGCTGAATTACCTCACCCAAATCAGTCTCCAAACTCTCTATATGGTTCTTTTCTAAAATATGGTTCACGGCAACCTCTTCAGTCACCATCGATTTAGCCTTAACAACAGTCTTAGCATTAGCCTTTTTCAGAATGTCTGTAATCTCCTTCATGGCCATTTCCGCATCGGTGGCCCAAATTACCTTACCGCCATTCTTTTTGAAGTTCGATTCGAATTCAATGAGGTACTTCTCTAAGTTCTCAATTACCTTGGTCTTAATGGCTCCGGCCTTTTTCTTGGCTGCCGGAAGATTGGAATATTGTTGTTTGCCGATAACTACCTTTTTATCGTATTGACCGATATTGAAAAGCAGTTTACGCTTATGCTCCGGGTCGGATACCCGCAGTTCGGCATTTTTAAGAAAGGTATCTAACTGTACTCCCATCTTGTTTATTTATCCTTCTATTTTTTTAACTCTGTCGGTATGTCTTCCTCCCTCAAATGAAGTAGAAAAGAAAGCATCCACACATTTTTCGGCTTCTTCAATACTTATAAAACGGGCCGGTAAAGCTATTATATTAGCATCGTTATGCTGACGGGCCAGTTTGGCAATTTCTTCGGTCCAGCATAAAGCTGAACGTACCCCATGGTGACGATTAGCAGACATATTAACGCCGTTGCCGCTGCCGCAAACCAGCACACCCATATCCACTTCATTATGTTCCACAGCCGAGGCAACCGGATGTGCAAAATCAGGGTAATCGGCCCGTTCTTCGGAAAAAGTTCCGAAATCCTTTACATCAAATCCTTTATTATGCAAATATGTCCGCAATGTTTCTTTCAGTTGAAACCCTGCATGGTCGCTGCCTATGGCTATTTTCATTTTTTATTTGTTCTAAGAGTTTGTAAAGTTAGGAGTTTCCACTTTATAAAGTTTCTACTTTCCAAACTTTATGAACTTTCATTGTTAATAAGCGTTACTAAAATGTTAAGTACTTTCATTTGCCCGGTTTCAAATTGTTCATATCCTACTCCCCTTAACAAGATTTTTGTTAAACACGTTTTTAGTTATCCTTTTAAATGAGTTACCTATTAACATTTTACCTCCTGAAAAATGCAATTACTTACCAACAAATTGAATTGTTAATTCTATATGAACAGTGTGTTAATTAAGTATCTTACAACTTATAATCAATGTATTATGGGTGAGTTATTTTGTATATTATGTTCACGGCGAAACACATTTTCCAATTCCAAATAAAAATGAAGGTATTTATGAACGTATTAACATACCTATACAACAAGAACATAAAACTTTAAAATAAAATCTATATTTAATAGTATGTATAAGGTTCTGAAAATGGGGTTAATTAAAAGATGCGTATTTTTGTTTCTGTAAACTTTAAAGGTTTAAAAGAGTCAAGAGGTAATGAGATTAATAAAAAACAGCGTTTTAAAAATAAGCATATTGTTTGTATTGGCAATTTATTTGCCTATGCTATCCATTGCTCAGGAAACTAAAGATGGTTATAATAAACTGCTTTATCCAAATGGAAAAGTATCGAGTGAAGGTATAATTAAAGATGGTAAGCCGGATGGTTACTGGAAAAATTATTATGAAAACGGTAAACTGAAATCGGAAGGAAACCGAAAAGATTTTAAACTGGACAGCCTGTGGAAATTTTATAATGAAAAGGGATTATTATATTTAATTTATACCTATAAAGAAGGAAAAAAAACAGGATATAAATATACGTTTAAGCCGCAATTAAAGGATAGTTCAAAAGGTACAATGGCTTCCAAAGAATATTACAGGAATGATACGTTGATGGGTGATGCCTATTATTATGATAAAGGCAAATTGCACCAGATAATTAATTATAAAGAAGGCCTTGCTGAAGGACGATCTTTGCAGTTTAATAAGGATTCTTTAATAACGAGTATAATTACGTACAAAGGAGGATTTATAAAGAAAATAACCAAAATAAACCAGGTAAATACAGAAGGGCATAAAGAAGGTTTATGGCAGACATTCTTCCCGGATAGTATTTATAAAAAAGATGCTGATAAAGGAATATTACATGTGAAATGGGAAGGTAATTATGTAGATGACAAACGCGATGGTTACTTTAAAACCTATGATGAAAAAGGGGAATTGGTTACCGTTGAGAAGTACATTAATGATGTGCTACAGCAAAATGCCCCTGAACTGGCTAAACTGGATATTAAGACTACCTATTATTCCAATGGACAAGTTGAATCATCGGGTCCGTATAAAGATAATGTGCCATTTGGGATGCACCGGAAATATGATGAGAATGGTAAGCCAAAAACAGCGGATGTGTATGATAGCGGAAGGGTAGTTGCATCGGGTCCAATTAATGAAGCTGACCAGCAGGAAGGCGACTGGAAAGAGTTTTATGATAACGGACAACCACAAGCTGAAGGAAAATATGTAAATGGGGTTAAGGTAGGTGATTGGAAATACTTTTTCCGCGATGGGAAGAAATTTGAAGTAGGAAAATATGATGCAAAAGGAAAACAAGCCGGGAAATGGTTATGGTACTTTGAGGATGGTAAATTGCGCCGTGAAAGCAATTATACCAAGGGACAGGAAGATGGGGATTTTGCAGAATATGATGATTCAGGATTGGTGATTACCAGAGGGCAGTATGTTGATGGGTTAAAAGAAGGTACATGGGTTTACCAATTGGGGAATTATAAGAGCATTATTAAATATTCCGGCGATTTGGAAGATAGCATTATGACCGAATATTACAACAGTAACGGACATATTCGTTATACCGGAAAATATAGTCAGGGAAGGCCCGATGGAATACATACCTGGTATTATGAAAATGGTAAAAAAGAGCTGGAAGGGCAATATACGTTAGGACTAATGGAAGACAAATGGAAATACTATAATCCGGATGGCGCGCTATTTCTAACCATTACGTATCGTGATGATGTGGAAATGAAATATGATGCGGTGGAGGCGCCGTGATGCAAGTCAACAATCAAAATATTCGATAGCCTATTTTAAACCCTAAAACTACATTTGGAAGAATTTTTTTTCCTCCCGGATAAACAGTTTCTCCAAGTTGATCACCATCATATTCACTAGTATCCCCATATTTCAGGCCACTTACTTGCTGAGGTGTTAAGGTAGAGGTGAAGTTGCCAAACCTAATTCCAAGACCAACATACCAATCAATAATAATTCTGCTTTTATATACAAATAATTGACCATATTTTACGTTCAGGCAATAAACACTTTTAAATTCTGTAAACGTAGTAAGATAGGGAGGTGTTAAATGTATTGAATCTTGCCAATCAAAAGATTGCTTTTTATAAAACCCTTCTAGTGAAAGATAATTGCCGCTTGTAATTTCATCATGATTCAAATAATATTTAAGTTCACATTTAACTAGATATCCCTTTAAATCAGTTTCTCGCCCACCATCTGTATAGTAACTAATATTTGTGTTAATGTACTCACCTCCTTCAAAATATATGGATAAATTATGGCAAAGCTTAACTTCTGAACCTATCTGATATGATGGACCAGATATACCATCCAACAAAGCAAGTGGAGGTATCTCAATGCTAAGCTTGTTGTCGTCTGGGTCCTCCGAGTTTTTATTTTTTTTGTTAAGTGAACTATCTACAGGTGTACTATTGGTAATGATTGTTGCTGAACCTTTGTCAGGGAATTTGCTAGAATGAACTTTAAAATGAGCAGCGCTATCTTGTGCCATTGCAACAATGGGAAATGAAAGGGATAGTATCAGAATCAGAAAGTGTTTCATTGCAATTAACTTTACAAATATAAATTATCTGCTAAAGTACAGTCGAAAATTTCGTTAGGTTTATGAATTAGGAATTCCATAACTTTACAACTTTATAACTTTCAACTTTTACCTCAAGTGCAATTCGATTTACGTGAAATAGGCAGCAGTGCCATGATTTTGTTTGCGGTGATAGATGTGCTTGGGGCAATACCTGTGCTCATTGATTTAGAAAACCGCATTGGCGATATTCATGAATTGAAGGTTACGTTAGTGTCGGGCGCTATTATGCTGGTATTTCTTTTTCTGGGCCAAAGTATTTTATCGCTTATCGGGTTAGATATCCGCTCCTTTGCTTTGGCGGGAGCAATCGTTATTTTCTTCCTGGGTTTGGAAATGGTGTTGGGTATTAAATTAAGTAAGGATGATACTTCAGCAGCGGCGGCATCTATTGTGCCGGTAGCTTTTCCATTAATTGCCGGGACCGGAACGTTGACTACCCTGCTCACCATTCGTGCGGAATTTAAAATGGAGAACCTTATTCTGGGTATTTTAATAAATTTAGTAATTGTGTATTTGGTTATTAAAAATATCAAGCATCTGGCAAAATTATTGGGTCCCGGGGGAATAGTAATTCTCCGTAAAGTTTTTGGTATTACCTTGCTTGCTATTGCTATCAAATTATTCACTACCAACCTGGGGATATTCCACTAATTCATGCATAAGGAAATACATTTAAAGCAACCTACCGTCCTCAAGGATATTATTATTGGCTTATCGGATGGGATAACCGTACCTTTCGCATTAACGGCCGGTATTAGCGGTGCGGGAATAGGCAATCATCTTATCATCACTGCCGGTATTGCAGAAATTTGTGCAGGGGCCATTGCTATGGGGTTGGGAGGATATCTTGCAGGCAAAACAGAGGAAGACCACTATTACCATGAAATGCACCGTGAATACAGTGAAATTAAAACCGTACCCGAAGTAGAGAAACAGGAAGTGCGGGATGCTATTGCTTACTATGGATTATCGAAAGAAATACAAGATAAGGTTGCCGATGAACTGGCAAAGGATGAGAAGCAGTGGGTAGAATTTATGATGCATAATGAACTCCGGTTAGAAGAACCTGAAAAAGGCCGGGCTTCTGCCAGTGCCCGTAATATTGCATTGTCATATATAGCAGGGGGAACCATCCCTCTTTTAGGATATGTTTTCACCGAAACCCCTGCCACGGGGTTGAGGGATTCAAGTATAATCACTATTATTTGCTTGCTGTTATTCGGATATTTCAAAAGTAAACTTACGGGTCAAAATGCATTTACCGGTGCATTAAAAACTACCGGAATTGGTATTTTAGCCGCAGCTTCTGCATTTGCAATTGCCTATTGGTTCAATCATAATTAAGTGTAAAGTGCAAAGTCGAAAGTGTAAAGTTTTTGATAGGAATGAAACTTTAGTTGCTATTTAATCATGGTTTACTTTATAACTTTACACTTTTAACTTTCTACTAAAATGGAAATTACACCCGAAATAGCTAAACGACTTGATCAGCTAAACGAAAAGTATCAGGCGATGGGCCAGGATATGAATGCTTATTTGGAGGGATTGCAGTATATGGATTACCTCAAGTATTGGGATTATGTGCATACTGATACCCTACTCTCGCTCCAAAATCCGCGGACAAGCTTCCCGGATGAGAAGATTTTCATCATGTATCATCAGATAACGGAGCTTTTCTTCAAGCTGTGCATACATGAATATGAACAAATAGCTGATAAAAAGGGTATTAAGGTAGATTACTTAATCCAAAAGTTAAAGCGTATTGTCCATTATTTTGATGGGCTAAATACTACCTACGGTATTATGATAGATGGTATGGAAAAGGAGCAATTCCTGAAGTTCAGGATGGCCCTATTACCTGCCAGCGGATTCCAATCGGCTCAATATAGGATGATAGAATTATACTCCACTAACTTGGTAAACCTGATTCAAAAGGACTATGCGGCCAAGAATCCGGATGTGAAGAATCTATCCATAAAGGAGATGTTCCAGCACATATATTGGAAGACCGGAGCAACCGAGTTAGCGACCGGAAGAAAGACGCTAACCTTAATTCAGTTTGAAGAAAAGTATAGTGAGCAATTCTTGGTCCTTGCTGAAAAGTGTGCCAAAGGAAATGTATATGCACGATATAATGAGTTGCCAGAAGTCGATAAGAAGAACCCTGAATTAATGCAATTAATGCGCGACCTTGATTCTAATATAAATGTGAACTGGTGCTTGCAACATTATAAATCAGCCGTGCGTTACCTGCAAGGAGACCCAGATATTATTGCCGCAACAGGTGGCACTAATTGGCAAAAATTTCTTCCTCCCCGCTTCCAACGAATTATCTTTTACCCTGAATTATGGTCCGATGAAGAGAAGGCAAATTGGGGTAAAGCCTGGGTTGAACATGCCTTAAAAGGATAATTGTTTCACGTGGAACATGTGCATTTTGCAGTGCGTTTCGTCATTGCGAGGCTCCGCGAAGCAATCTCTGTTATATAAATATTATTATCACTATGTTCTTATCAAACAATCCATAAATCAAAGGGATTGCTTCGCGGAGCCTCGCAATTACGAGAGGTATTAACTGAAATTGTTCCACGTGGAACAATCAAACTATTTCGCCTTCTTTAATTTACTTAAAGCCCTCTCAATCTCTTTAATCAGCCTATCATCCCCATATAGAGAAGCATCCTCTTCCCTTACTTCTTCATCCGGTTCATAGTTCTCCATAGTATAGGCTAAGTCGTCAAATATGTTGGTGGCAGCTTCCGGGGCTATGAACAGATTGTTTCCTATTCTTTTTTGGAAATCCCTGACCAACTGCTCCCTATTGGCTGTATCAGCTATGATTAGTTCGAGCATATTTATTATTTCTTGCATAGTATTTTATTTATGTTCCACGTGAAACAAGTCAAATTAATTGCCAGTCCGGCTCGGACTAATTGGCAGTCGACCTCCGACCTACCTGCCGATATGTACCATTAAAATAGAAATATCCGAAGGATTAACCCCACTAATCCGTGATGCCTGTCCCAATGTTTTAGGACGGTGTTTAGAAAGTTTTTCCCTTGCCTCTATAGATAGAGATTTCAGTTTATGGTAGTCGAAATTATCATGCAGAATTAAATCCTCGAGGCGTAAAGCTTTATCGGCGGTCTCTTGCTCCTTGATAATATAGCCTGTATATTTCATTTGAATTTCGGCTTCCTCTATAGTCTCAAAATCGTATGATTCGAGATGAGATTTTATGTTTTCAGAAGCAGTTGCCAATCCATTTATGGAAACATCAGGCCTTGCTAAAATAGAAAATGCCTTCACTTTTTGGTCTATTTCCATAGAACCGATTCCGGTTAAATAAGGATTTACCTCTTCAGGAGTTACGGTAATTTCTTTGAAATATTTGGTAAGCTCTTTGCTCTTTTTTATCTTTTCATTTACCCGGTCAAATCGTTCTTTAGATGCTAAACCTAATTCGTGACTCATAGGAGTTAAACGAATATCGGCATTATCCTGGCGGAGCAAAATCCGGAATTCTGCCCTCGAGGTAAACATACGATAAGGCTCCTCGGTACCTTTTGTGATGAGGTCATCAATTAGCACTCCGATGTATGCTTGTGAGCGGGAAAGTACAAAAGGTGGCTTATTATTGACCTTTAAATGGGCATTAATACCAGCCATAATTCCCTGACAAGCAGCTTCTTCATAGCCTGTTGTACCGTTAATTTGACCTGCAAAATAGAGATTTGAAACACGACGCGTTTCCAGCGTATTAGAGAGCTGATCGGGAGGGAAGTAATCATATTCTATAGCGTACCCCGGCCGGAACATTTTAACGCGCTCTAATCCAATAATTGACTTCAAAGCGGCATCTTGCACGTCTTCAGGAAGGGATGTTGAGAACCCGTTGAGGTAAACTTCGACCGTATCCCACCCTTCAGGCTCCACAAAAAGTTGGTGGCGCTCTTTATCGGCGAAGCGATTTATTTTGTCTTCTATCGAAGGACAATACCTCGGCCCTACCCCCTGAATCCTTCCGGCGAACATCGGAGACTTTTCAAATCCGGTTTTTAATATCTCATGGACTTTATCACTTGTGTAAGCCATGTAACAACTGCGTTGCTTTTGCAACGGTTTTATTTCTTGCAAATAGGAAAACTTCTCCGGATTTTCATCACCCTTTTGCTCCTCGAGCTTCGAGTAATCAATCGAACGCCCGTCAATACGCGGAGGAGTTCCTGTTTTCATGCGTCCGCTTTGGAAGCCAAGCTGCAAAAGCTTTTCCGTGATTCCGGTTGCAGCCCTCTCCCCTGCCCTGCCGCCGCCAAATTGCTTTTCACCAATGTGAATAATGCCGTTTAAAAAAGTGCCGTTGGTAAGTACAACAGACTTGCATTTTATTTCCATGCCAAGCCCGGTGACAACGCCGCAGACCTTATCATTCTTGACGATTATATCTTTTACCATATCCTGGAAAAAATCCAGGTTAGGTGTGTTTTCCAATAATTTTCTCCACTCGAGTGTAAATAATGCCCGGTCGTTTTGTGTACGCGGGCTCCACATAGCAGGGCCTTTGGAACGGTTCAGCATTCGGAATTGTATGGCCGTTTTATCGCTTACTATTCCGGAATATCCACCCAAAGCATCAATCTCGCGCACTATCTGTCCTTTGGCAATGCCGCCCATAGCAGGGTTGCAGGACATCTGCGCAATCTTCGTCATGTCCATAGTAATCAGCAACACCGACGAACCCAAGTTAGCAGCAGCAGCCGCAGCCTCGCATCCTGCGTGGCCGGCACCAACTACTATTACATCATATTCTTTGAACATTTTTTTGAATGGGGGTGCAAAGGTAAGCTAAAAAGATTTCTAACTAATCTTCCTTACGGGTTTGTATTCTATATGTAAAACCACACTCAATCAAAAATGGCTGGCCTATTCCTACTTCAAAGTGAAATGCTAAATCATTCACTAAATATAGTCGCATACCATACAAAACTTGGAAACAGAAAGTAAAATAATTGGGGTGATTTAAAAAAGTAGTCTCGTCAAAACCATTATTAATAGTTTGATTATTTGAAGATGGAATATCTCTCCAATAGCAGAATCCGGGCCTTATTCCAATGTAATGGTCAAAATCCATATTAGCATCGGGATTATCTTTATTCAAATGAAATAATATACGAGCTGACGTGTTAATACGTGTTACATTATCCGAAAAATATAATTGATTACTTTCAAATCCCCATTTCACATTTTCATTCTGATAGCTTGTCGCAATTCCTGTGCTAAGCCGTTTAAAAACTCCATAATCCAATGTAAGTCCGATATTAGGTATTGCGGAACATTGGAAATTAAAATCAGGGTCCCAAGAGTTTGATAGACCAACAGGATAAATTTGGCTATTCAGAAAAGTAATATCTCCGTCGAAGCCAGGACTGTAGCCTATACCTAGATTAATAACTAATTGCCCTTTTTCGTTTTGTGCATAGACACAAACGTCAAATAAAACTGCTACCAGTAAAATAAAAACCCCCTTCATTCAACAAATATAATTTTTATTTTGGATGGAACGGAGTGGGGGAGGGCAGGGGGTGCAAAAATTGCATAACTAAGAGGAATTTAAATTATAACTATCTTTGTAAAAAAAGGAGTATGAAAGCGAATCAAAATAATTTCAATAACATAGTAGAAAGCATCTATAATTTGCCATTGGAGTTTAAAGAGGAATTAAAAACCCTTTTGGAGCACAACATATCTGATGCCAGGAGAGAAGAAATGGCGACGAACTACAAGGCCTCTCTGAAAGAGCAAGCATCTGGCAAGCTAAAATTTTCCGCTTCTGTTAAGGAACTTAAAAAGATGCTGTAGTGGAAATTTCATTTAGCAGTTCTTTCAAAAAAGCATTTCGCAAAAGGGTAAAGGGTTCGGCATCCGAAGATATTTTTTGGAAAACAGTTGAAGTATTTGTTGCAAACCCTTTTCAACCGCAACTAAAGACCCATAAATTATCCGGTAATTTAAAAGACTTGTGGAGTTTTTCGTTTGGATATGATTCGCGTGTAGTTTTTTATTTTACCAAAGAAAAACCGCAAAAAGCCGTATTTGTGGATATTGGAACTCACGACGAAGTTTATTAGACGGAAATGCGTTCAGTCATGCGGTCCCGATAGCTATCGGGATAGTTTCAGCATCCCAATAATTCGGCATAGAATATTTCTGATAGTTTGCGACCCTGAAACAAGTTCAGGGGGACAATCTCACTAGACTCAAAAATAACGGCATAAAACGGCTTAGTTTAATATATCAATATTGAATGGGTCTCTTAGGTGGATTCGCGAGAAATGCGATCAGATCAGTAATTTGTAAGTCATTAAGTACACTATCATATTTGGGCATTACAATACTATCATAAGCAACGAATATTTTTTTTGCATAACGATCTCCTGATTTAAGCATTGCGGTATTATTCCTGATGTATTTTTTCAACCATGAATCATAAGGCTGGGGAACTCTATTTGTAATTCCTTGCAAGCCTGGTCCTACTATTTTTTTACTTCCCATGCTATGACATGAGGCGCAGTTTGCTCTATATATCATATAGCCATTTTCTGACGGGGTTCTTTTATAGATGGTAGCAGTAGTATCAATAACTGATGGCTCGGAATTATTTATATTGTCCTGCTCATTATTGCAAGCGACAAACAAACCCGCCGCCATCAAAATCAATAACCCCTTCACCCCACAAATATAATTTATATTTTGGATGGAAAGTAGTAGGGGAGGGGCTTTTATTTTCACTGGAAGTAGAAGGCTAATATTATGTTTCTGTTAAGTTTAGCCTTAATAGGCTTTAATTGCCTGTTTGGCTGAAAATGAAAGATAGTTTTGCGCCTTAAAAAAACAGTATTCCATTTTATGAAAAAGAAAGCAGCACTTATTTTAATGTTTGTTATTGTTTCCGCTTCACTTTATTTTACAGGTATGCACACCGGCAAAGCCCATGATTATGGCGCTCCTGCCGGATATACCAATTCCCCTTTCGATGGTAAATCGTGTGCCGCCAGTGGTTGCCACAGCACGTACAATTTACAAGCAAAAAAACCATGGATTACTTCCTGGGTGCCGGGTACAGGGTATTTGCCCGATTCTGTTTACACAATAATTGCCAAAGCGGTTTATGAAGGCCACACTTCCTTCGGATTTGAAATATCTCCACAAACGGTTTCCGGTGCGCCTATGGGAACATTGATTGCAACTAATCCAACCACCACCTCGATTACTACCAGCGGTTCTTTGCAATACATTGAACAAACCATTAACGGATACCAAGGGCATGATTCTTTAGTTTGGGTTTTCCAATGGAAAGCACCTTCGGGGCAAACGGATTCGGTAACTTTTTATGGTTGCTTTAATTGCGGCAGCGGAACAAGCGCTTCATCGGGCATTATTTATCCTGCAACACTCACCGTTTATCAGCAATATCCTGCAGGAATAAAAAATGTAAAGAACCAAAGCACCGCCTTCACAATATTTCCAAATCCGGCAAAAGAGCAAATTGCTATTTCTTATAACCTGAAGCAATCAGGCAATATAGAGGTAAATCTGTATTCATGCGATGGCCGGGAAATAGCAAATCTTTGCAATAATATTGCTTGCGAAGGAAATAATACGCAAACCATAAAACTGCCTGCATCCATTAATCCGGGAATGTATTTTATTCAGGTTATTGCTGACGGCGAAAGTTCTGTTCAGCGTGTGATAAAGGAATAGATTTTTCCGGAAAATTGTAAATAGTGTCAACTATTTTTTCCTTACACACAACCTTTTTATTTTTTTATTCATCTAAGAGAAATGAAACCACAAAATGAGGGTCTGAATAAGAAATGCCTAAAAAAAGGAAAAACTCAAAAATGACGAATATCAGCATCTTTATAAATGCATTAAAATAGTTTTGCCGCCTAACAAAAAAACTCCCCTAAGAGATGAAGAAAAAAATAGCCCTTGTTTCCATGACACTAATTGTCGGCGGACTACTTTATTTTACAGGCATTCACAATAGTAAAGCCTATTATTATGGTCCGCCTGCCGGAGCCACAAATTCCCCATTCGATGGGGCTTCCTGCGCCATAGGCGGTTGCCATAGCACCCATGCGCTTCAAAGTGCAAAGCCTTGGATAACCTCAAATATTCCGCCCACAGGGTATAAAGCTGATTCAACCTATACGCTTACAGCTAAAGCAGTTTACACCGGATTTACCTCTTTCGGGTTTGAAATATCTCCACAAACACCTGCCGGCGGTAAGTTAGGTACACTTATAGTTACCAATGCTACAACTACTCAAATAACAACATATGCCGGCCTTCAGTATATTGAACAAACCCAAAATGGTTATCAGGGAACAGATTCCCTCGTTTGGACATTTAATTGGAAGGCTCCTGCCCTCGGAACTGGCAGTGTAACCTTTTATGGTTGTTTTAACTGCGGAAACGGAAATTCTACCTCTGCAAATACCTGGGTTTTCCCTGCAACACTTACCGTTCAGGAAAACGCTACCGATGCTATTGCCGACATATCGAATGAAGCGACTACCTTTTCAATATTCCCAAATCCGGCCAAACAACAGGTAAATGTCTCCTATAGCCTGAAAGAAGCCGCAAACGTAGAATTAAATATGTTCAGCATGGATGGCAGAAAGATTTCAACCTTAGCCAACAACATGGTAAACGAAGGCAACCATACTCAAAACATAATGCTTCCTGCAGCGACAAATCCGGGTATTTATCTTATTCAACTTATTGCCAATGGTCAGTCTACCATACAACGTATTATTGTAGAATAGGACTAAATTCGCATATTAACTCATTATGAAAACCAAATTTTTTGTTGGCCTACTATTCTTTTCTGCAATTGTTGTAATAAATTCTTGCGAAAATAAGCAGGCGGCCGTTGCACCGGTGATGGTAAGCAATTCTTGCGATACTACCAATCTCACCTATTCATCGGGCAGCAATACTATGCAGGCCATAATAAATGTGCAATGCGGTGCCACGATGCGTTCGTGTCATGGTTCCGGTTCCATAAGCGGATACGATTATTCAACGTATGCAGGTATTTATTCCAATTATCAGAATGGACTACTTTATGGCGCCTTATTTGGTAATTTACCCAGAATGCCCCTCACCGCTCAATCGGGTTGGGACCCATCCTGTATGTTGCCTAAATTTAAAGCCTGGATGGATGCAGGTTGTCCGCAATAATTTAAAACCATCGTTATGAAAAAACTTTTTAGTTTTCTGTTTTTCATTTTTAGTTTTTCATTTTTCACTCCTTGCGTTGGGCAAATTTACATGGCCGATTCATGCAAGGTTAGTTTCTTTTCGGCTACATCCATGGAAGATATCGATGCTGTAAACAGTATTTCAAAACCGGTAATGAGTACCGCTACTGGCGATATACAAATCAGCATAGCCAATCAGGAATTTATCTTCAAAAGCCATTTGATGCAGGAGCACTTTAACGAAGATTATATGGAGAGCGATAAATATCCGCATACCATTTTCAAAGGCAAGGTGAACGAAAAAATCGACTACACAAAGGATGGCGCTAACAAGGTAACCGTTACTGGCGTTATGGATATGCACGGTGTGCAGAAAACCATTACCATTCCGGGGCTTATCACCATTCAGAATGGTGTAATATTTCTGCTGGCAAAATTCGATGTTACCATGGCCGATTATAAAATTAAGGTACCTAAAGTAATTATGGGTAGCAACCTTGCCGACCATGTGGCTATTACTTTTAATGCCACCATGAAACCTTACAAAGTTAAATAGTAAGCAACGATAATCTATAAACGATGAACAAGACACGCTATTCTATTTTTTCAGTTTTATTTTCCCTTGCTTTAACTGCCATTTCCTTTGTTGCCAAATCGCAAGATGACCTGTTGAAACTGGTGGACACAACGAAAAACGCGCCGCAAAAATCGCTTCCTACCTGGAAAGACGTGAAACTTATTAATGTAGAAACCACCAAAACAATTGACCCGGCCGTAATGCAGTTTGTCATATTGCACCGCTTCGGAAATGTGGGTGGAGAAGGCAACGGAGGCTTCCATACCTTAGCCGGTTTCGATGTTGCTTCTGATATTCAGTTTGCTTTTAATTTCGGAATAACCAAAAATTTTATGCTTGGTATTTCCCGCAGTAAACAGCAGGAATTAATCGATTTGAATGCAAAATACAGGCTGCTCACCCAAACTTCTGCTATGCCCATTTCGCTTGCTTTATATGGCGATGCAGGCATAACGCCTGAGTTAAATTCCACATTTTATAGCGGTGCCGATTCAACTACATCACGCAGCCTGATGGATAAACTTTCTTATTTCGGAGAGGTTATAGTGGACCGTCGTTTTGGCAGCCATGTTTCATTGGAATTACTGGCCGGTGCACAACACCGCAACTATTTATTGGCAAGCACCAATCCTGATAATGGCGCATCGGATATGAATACCATTCCGTTTGTTGCAGGTGGTGGAAGAATAATGTTTAACAAGCATTCCAGTTTGGTGTTCGATTATTACTACATCGTATCCCAATACCGCATGAATAATGCAGCTAACCCATATCATAACCCAGTTTCCATAGGTTATGAAGTAGAAACCGGCGGACACGTTTTTGAAGTTAATTTCAGCAATGCATCATTTCTTGATGAAAATAACCTTATACCTTACACCCACGACAATTGGCTGAAAGGAGGTTTTAAGCTGGGCTTCTCTATTTCGAGGGTGTTTAATATTTAGAGATTCCTTACTGCTTTCATATTGACACGTTTTTATATATATAAATTGGGGAGGTGTGGCGCGGGCGAAGCCCGCGCCATGACTCCCTTAAAAACCCTACAAACCTGTCATTCCGAACGCAGTGAGGAATCTCTTTTTGTTGATTTCAAGGTATTTATTATTTCAACCTTCGATTAAGCAAGGTATAATTAACTTTGCCCCATGAAAAAAGCCGCAAAACTGTTCATCCTGCTCTCAATTATTTTTCCCTTCCTTGCGGAAGCAGGAGGGATGAAGAATGCCTATAAAGCTTTTTCTATTTACGATTATTTTAAAGCAAGGCAACTGTTTATTAAAGGACTTTCAAGCAAAAGCGATTTCGTTCCTGCCACCTACGGGCTAAGCTTACTTACCTCACACAGCGATAACCATTTTTATAATTTAGATACTGCATATACCTACATACTAAAATCTAAAAAATTATTTCCGAATTCTACCGTAAAACAAAAACTGGAATGGAAACAATATGGTATAGATTCGGCTGCCATAGTGCTTTTGCAAGATAGTATAGAATACAAAGCATATATAGTTTCTACTGTTCGCAATACCATAGATGGGTATAATCATTATATCGATTATTATTCTACTTCTTCTAAAATAAAACAGGCTGTCGATTTGCGCGATTTGCTTGCTTTTCAACTAGCGGGTAAGGAAAATACTTACCAGGCATACAAAAATTTTATGGGGACTTATCCCCAATCGCTGGAATTCGATGAAGCTAAAAAGCGTTATGAAATAACACTCTACAAAACACTCACGGCTGCACATACAGCACGGGCCTATGCCGATTTTATTGCACAATATCCTCAAAGCCCATTTGAAGGTGCATCTGAAGATTCTGTTTTCAGGTTATCGACTGCAAACCAAAAAATAGAGGAATACCACGCCTTTGTAAAGCAATATCCGCATAACAGAAACACTGCGGATGCCTGGCGAAAAATTTATGCGATGTATACGATGGATGGCAAGCCGGAAACTTATCAGCGTTTTCAAAATACGTATCCCGATTATCCTTATTTGCAAAACGCTGACAGTGATTTGATACTTGCCCGTACAGTTTTCTATCCTGTTAAACATGGCGACAAATGGGGCTATATGGATAGCGCCGGAAAATTGCGGATTCCATATTTGTATGAATGGGCCGATTCAGGTTTTTTCGATGGGCTTGCAGCAGTAGCGATGAATGATAAAATTGGATTTATAAATAAGCGTGGGGAGATGGTAATTCCATGTGTTTATGAGGAAGCTGACCATTTTTATAAAACACTTTCCATTGTAAAAAAGGGTGGCTTATACGGCGTAATTTCAAGCATAGGCCGTATTATGGTGCCTTTCGAATACCAGGAAATACTGGAGTTTTCGGAAGGATATTCCGAGGTCGAAAAGAATAACCAGTTCGGTTATATAAACCTGTTGGGTGACGAAGTTATTCCTGCCAAATTTTTAGATGCGCTGGATTTTTCCGAAGGATTGGCGAGTGTCGAAAATGCTAATAATAAATATGGGTTCATTAATCATAACGGCGATTTTGCAATTCAGTGTAATTATGAATGGGCCGACAGATTTAATGACAGTTTGGCCAAAGTAAAAGCCAATGGAAAGTTTGGATTGATAGATATGATGGGAAATATCGTTGCTCCGTTTAGTTATGATAATGTAGGCGATTTTTCCGAAGGATATGCCATGCTTGTGCAAGGCCTCAAATATGGTTATTGCAACCGGAAAGGAGAAATGACAGTCCCCTTAAAATATGATTTTACACCCGATATGTTAAGCGAAGGCAGTTTTCATAATAGGTATGCAAAAGTGCAACAACGTAAAAAACGGGGATTTGTTGATACCGCCGGAAAGCTTGTCATTCCATGCAAATATGATGATGCCATTTATTTCTCGCAAGGATTAGCTCCCATTATGGAAAATAAAAAGTGGGGGTATATCAATGAAAAAGGAAAGCTTGTCATTCCTTGCAAGTATGAAGTGGCTTATCCATTCTCCGACAGCCTTGCTAAAATAAAAGTAAATGGCTTATTCGGCTTTGTTAATTTAAAGGGTGAAATTGTAATCTCACCGCAATTCAACCAGGCTAATAATTTTAAAGATGGCCTTGCATTAGTTACCATTGGAGGAAAGTATGGTGTGGTAGACAATACCGGTAAATTTATTGTCGATTGTATTTGGACCGATGTAAAATCGATGCATAACAATCTTCTGAAAGTAACTATCAACGATAAAATAGCTTACTACAATTTGAAAACCCGTCAATATTTTTGGCAGGAGGATGGGTTTAGTCCGAGCCGGACTGGCAATTAACCGGAGCCTTTAGTTATGCTATCCGCCAACCGACGGATTAGGCATCCCAACAATACGGAAGCAATTATTTATGTAATTCTTAAGTTAGGTATTACTCCATCGTCTCAATATCCATCACTACAAAGGTTCCATCTTTAATAGATGGTTTTGGTTTTTCCATCCCTGCCCTTACAGGAGGGAGCGGCTTTGGGAAACCAACCGGTAAATAGAGGTGATGTGTTTTGGTATTAATTGTCATGGTTCTGGCCTTGCTTTGTGTTTTGAATGTTTCCAGCACTTTGTAAGTATCCGCGCTATCGGAAACAACCGTTAAGTAGCCTTCTCCATCAGAACTGTAAATACGCATTTTCCCGGGGTCGAATGAAGCCGCATCGGGCCCTTCGCCAATTGGTACTGTAGTTACAACACTTCCCTTTTCAGCATCCGATATTACCATCAAATGATTATCGCAAACCGAAAAAAGCCTGTGGTTTTTGGTATCCATTGCCAACCCGCTTGGGCTTTCCCCTGGCTTAATAGACCATTCACGTAATACTTTCATGGTCTTGCAATCTATTTCGGCAGTATTGGATTTATCCTCTATGTTCACATATATTTTTCCGGTACCATCAGCCACCGCAAATTCCGGTTTTCCGTCTAATGCAATCGTTCCTTCAACAGCATTTGTCTTTGCATTTAGCACAGTTGCATTATTTGTTTTTCCATTAAAAGTGAAAACCCGGTGCGTAACTTTATCATAGGTAATTGCATCCGGTTTTTGCCCGGTAACATTCACTTTTGCAAGGGTGGCGTGGGTTTTTAAATTGAAAACGGTAACCGAAGAATCCTTACCATTGCTTATAAAGCCTTTGTTCAAATCATTGGCAATAGCTATTCCATGAACTCCATTGGTATGAAGAATACTATCCACCAGTTTCCCTTCTTTCAAATCGATTACCTCCACTCGCGTGCCGTGCGAAACATATAAGGTATTATTTTCTTCATCTACAGCGCAGTAATCCCATCCCATTTCACCTGGCATATGGATGCGGTTTACAATTTGATAACGTTTGGAGCTTCGCTTATCTGCGCCATCCAACACTAGTTGGGCATTGGTATATAAGCCTGATAAAAGAAAAAATCCTGTTAATAGTTTGGTTTTCATGCGTAATAGTTATTAAAGACCCCAAAGATAGAATTTCCATACTACCTAAATATTAACTTTGCAAAAAAACTGACCCATGAGTACTACAGAAACTGCTATAGCATCTACTATCGATTTCGCTATCAGCGAAACTCAAAACATGATTGCCGATACTCTTCGCAAGTTTACGAAAGAGCATATTCAGCCACATATAATGGAGTGGGATGAGAGCCAGAAATTTCCGGTGGAAGTATTTAAAGAATTAGGCAAATTAGGTTTCATGGGCGTACTTGTTCCCGAAGAATATGGCGGTGCAGGATTCGGATATTTTGAATATGTTACTGCTATTACTGAAATAGCCAAAGTAGATGGTTCTATCGGGTTGTCTTTTGCAGCGCATAATTCCCTTTGCACAGGTCATATTATGCAATTCGGCAGTGAAGAACAAAAGAAAAAATATTTACCCAAACTCGCTTCCGGTGAATGGATTGGCGCATGGGGCTTAACGGAAGTCGGAACCGGTTCCGATGCGGGTAATATGTCGACAGTTGCTATTCAGGATGGAGATTATTATATCATTAATGGAGCTAAAAATTTTATTACCCATGGTATTTCGGGGGATGTTTCCGTTGTGATGACACGCACAGGTGAAAGAGGCGATTCCCATGGAATGACTGCCTTTATTGTTGAGAAAGGAACACCCGGATTCACCAGCGGTAAAAAAGAAAATAAACTGGGTATGCGTGCTTCTGAAACAGCCGAACAAATATTTACCAATTGCAGGGTTCACAAAAGCCAGATTATTGGCGAAATAGGCGATGGTTTTGTACAAGCTTTAAAAGTCCTTGATGGCGGAAGAATATCTATTGCTGCTTTGGCATTAGGCATCGCCAAAGGCGCATTGGAAGCAAGTATTAAATATTCCAAAGAACGTAAACAGTTTGGAAAAGCTATCAGCGAATTTCAGGGCATAGCCTTTAAATTAGCCGATATGGCAACCAAAATTGAAGCCGCTGAATTACTTATTTTTCAGGCTGCCGACCTTAAAAACAGGCACCAGAAAGTAACCAAAGAAAGCGCTTATGCAAAATATTATGCATCAGAAATATCTACCGAAGTGGCAAATGATGCTGTTCAGATTTTTGGCGGATATGGCTATACCAAAGATTTCCCTGTGGAAAAATTCTATCGTGATGCCAAACTTTGCACCATAGGAGAGGGGACTTCTGAAATTCAAAAGGTGGTAATTGCAAGGGAACTATTGAAGTAGATTCTATAACGGACATCCGTTCGTCACTGCGAGGCTCTGCGAAGCAGTCTTACCCAATCGTGTGGCATACATAGCGGCAAGATTGCTTCGCAGAGCCTCGCAATGACGAACATTAAAGCCCCTTTAGGGCTTTGGGGCATAAAGGATAAATTGCATACTGGAAAAAGTGTAAATTTGTCGGTAATTAACCTTATGAACTTTTAACTTTATAAACTTTCAACTGATATGGCATTCACACTTCCACAACTTCCATACGCGTATAACGCACTTGAGCCGCACATTGATGCAATGACTATGGAAATTCACCATAGCAAGCACCACAATGCTTATGTAACAAACCTTAACAAAGCATTAGAAGGCAAGCCTGAAGAAAGCATTGAAGATATCTGCAAGAATATTTCCAAATATCCTATGGCGGTAAGAAACAATGGCGGAGGACACTTTAACCACAGTTTGTTTTGGACTATTATGAAACCAAATGGCGGAGGAGAGCCTACCGGAAAACTGGCTGATGCGATTAACGCAGCTTTCGGTTCATTTGCCGATTTCAAAACCAAATTTGCGGAAGCAGGCACTACCCGTTTCGGTTCGGGCTGGGCATGGCTTTGTGCAACAGGCAATGGTAAAGTAGCAGTTTGCTCTACACCCAATCAGGATAACCCATTGATGGATATTTCCGAATGCAAGGGAACGCCAATTCTGGGAATGGATGTTTGGGAACATGCCTATTATTTGAAATACCAAAACCGTCGCCCCGATTACATTGCAGCCTTTTGGAATGTGGTTAACTGGGATGAAGTGGCTAAGCGTTTTGATGCTGCTAAATAATAAGTAAACGGTAGAAAATACTTTTTGTAATACGTGAGAAAATCATTCTGTTTTTTCTTATGGTCTTTGCTTTTTGTGCTTGCTTCAATACATGCTTCCGCCATAGATGCAGATACTTCGCGCAAAATTCATAAAGAGAAGAAAGTTGGGCCGGTAAAAATTAAGCGGGATTCTACCAAACTTGCAGAGGCAGATACCATCAAATTAAATACGGATGGCGGCGGATTCCATAAAAAACATCGGTTGGTAGCTGCTTTGCTGGCATTTCCCTTGGGTGTTTTTGGTTTACACCGGATGTATCTGCATACTTCGCCTATGGTCCCGATAATATATATAGTTACAGTGGGCGGCGGTTTTGGAATTTTACCTTTTATAGATTTCGTGCTGATACTTCTGAATAAAGATATTCATACCAACTACACCAGCAATCCGCATTTATTTATGTGGGAAAAAAGAGGAAGTATGCCCGATACTTTATTGCATAAATAATGAAAAAGTACTTTGTTTTATCGGGTGGCGGATGCCGTGGATTTGCGCATTTGGGCGTGGTGAAAGCGTTGCAGGAAAATGATATTTTTCCTCTTGAAATTGCAGGAACCAGCGCAGGTTCCATAGCAGGTGTTTTTCTTGCAAATGGCTTTACTCCTGATGAAATTAAGGAAATGTTCGCCGATAAGTTCCGGTTGAATTTATTCGGATGGAATATATTTAAACCCGGTTTAATATCCATGAAACACATCCGGGAATTTTTAGAGAAAAACCTGCGCCACACTAAATTTGAAGACTTGCCGATTCCCCTCTATGTAACAGCCACCAATTTTCTGGATGGAAGCCAAAAGATATTCGATAAGGGCAACATTATAGACGCAGTTATTGCGGCCAGTTCCATTCCAGTTATCTTTTCACCGGTAGTAATTGATAATATTCCCTATGTTGACGGCGGGTTGTCGAATAACTTACCCATTGAACCATTCAGCGACCGGAAAAGCGAAGTGGTAAGCGTATATGTTAATCCTATTAAACCCTATAACCCTAAAGAAGGTGCATTGGAAACTATGGACCGTGCCATGCATTTAAGCTTTCGGCCTATTGTCAGGCGTTCGGCTAAGGATTGCTTTTTGTTTATCGAACCTAGCGGACTAAGCGATTATGGTGTATTCGATATTCATAAAGTATCTGAAATAATGGATGCCGGATATAATTTTACAAAAGAGTTATTGCAAAATATTCCGGTGGGAATTTAGTTTCCGGGGTATCTTATTATTCCGTAATTTTATCTCATGATAAAAAATATAGGTTTTAATCCCTGGCACAATGTCCCGATAGGTGAAAATTGCCCTGATGTTGTTCAGGCTATTATTGAAATCCCCAAAGGCAGCAATGCCAAATATGAATTAGATAAGGAAACAGGCATGCTTCGCCTCGACCGCGTGTTGTTTTCGGCTGTTTATTATCCTGCCAATTATGGATTTATTCCGCAAACATTGGGCAAAGACAATGACCCGCTGGATATACTTGTTCTTTCGGAGATTGATGTACAACCCCTATGTATAGTGGAGGCTAAAGTAATTGGCGTAATGCGCATGATTGACAATAATGAAGATGATGATAAAATTATTGCCGTTGCCAATAAAGATATGAGCGTAAATTATATTAATGCCATTTCCGAATTGCCACAGCATTTTATTTTGATGCTCCGCAACTTTTTTGAAAGTTACAAAAAGCTGGAAAACAAAACCGTACAGGTGGAAGATTTTCAGGATGTGAAAACTGCAAAAGGAATTATTCAGGAAGCGATAGGCGATTATAATAAGACATTTAGAAAAAAATCCTTGGCCTAAAGCACTCATTCTGAAACAAGGAGAGGTGAATAATTGTGTAAAATGAATCTCTTAAATTAAAGCAATAGAAGGATGCCGAAACAAGTTCGGCATGACAGAATCCGCTTTCAATTGAGGGTACGAGGGGGCGGCAAAGCCGCCCCCTCGTACCCTTTACCAAAGATGAGTATCATTGTCATGCCTAACTTGTTTCGGCATCTCGAAATTTGGAATGAAACCATAAATTCAAACTCAGCCACTTCCGAATAAAAGGCAGAGTTTTATATTACTTTTCAGTAATAAAACTTATTAATATCAGGCTGTTAGCAATACATGACAAAGTTAATACCTCTATTTATTGCATTTTTCTACCTTTGCCCCCTCAAAAAACTAAAATATGGCAAAACCAAGTAAAAAAATTGTTGCTGCTCATCCCCACAAACATAAACCTTTAAGCATGTATGAGGCTGTTCTTGCCCGCTTTAATCAGGCTGCCGATATATACAAGCTTCCATCTGATATTGCAGAAATTCTGCGCGCCCCTCAAAAACAAGTAAAGGTTTCCCTTCCTGTTATGATGGACAATGGAAAAATAAAGGTATTTGAAGGGTACCGTATTGTTCACTCTACATATTTAGGCCCATCGAAAGGCGGTATCCGCTATGCCTTGGATGTTAATGATGATGAAGTGAAAGCATTGGCAGCATGGATGACTTATAAATGTGCTGTTGCAGGTTTGCCATTAGGCGGAGCCAAAGGCGGAATTACCTGCGACCCAAGAAGCATGTCGGCCGGAGAATTAGAAAGGCTGACCCGTGAATATACCCTCGCTATGTGCGAAGTTTTTGGACCAGACCGCGATATACCGGCCCCTGATATGGGAACCGGAAAACGTGAAATGGCTTGGATTGTGGATGAATTTTCAAAAATACACCGCAATTACCAGCCGGGTGTTGTAACCGGAAAGCCTATTACCCTTGGCGGTTCGCGCGGACGCGAAGCTGCAACCGGAAGAGGTGTTATGATTCATACCCTCGAAGCCATGAAAAAGATGGGTATCGACCGTAAAAAGTCGACTGCCGCAGTTCAAGGATTTGGTAATGTTGGCAGCTTTGCAGCTACTTTATTGAAATCTAAAAATATCAATGTAGTGGCTATTTCCGATTATACCGGAGCATACTACAACGAAAAAGGAATTGACCTCGATAAGGCACTCCAGCACCAAAAGAAACATAACAAC
The DNA here is from genome assembly GCA_903916255.1 of uncultured Bacteroidota bacterium. GTDB lineage: Bacteria > Bacteroidota > Bacteroidia > JABEUT01 > JABEUT01 > JABEUT01. Next base: position 30,775 of record CAIWVW010000132.1, on the reverse strand, counting down.
ACATTGGAAGATTTTCCGGGTGGAGAATTAATTACCAATGAAGAACTCCTTACCTTGGATGTAGATGTATTGGTTCCTGCGGCATTGCAAAACCAAATTTCTGCCGATATAGCCAAGAACGTAAAAGCCAAATTGATTGTGGAAGGCGCTAATGGCCCTACCGAGGTGGAAGCCGACGAAATTCTGCATGAAAAAGGTGTTATTGTAGTACCGGATATCCTTGCCAACTCAGGCGGTGTAACCGTTTCTTATTTCGAATGGGTGCAGAACAAACAAGGTTACTATTGGAAAGAAGATGAAGTGAATACCAAGCACGACCACTATATGCAACAGGCTTTTGAACAAGTTTGGTTTAACTCAAAACAATACAAAACCAACTTGCGTTTAGGCGCTTATATCACAGGCTTCAAAAGACTGGAAAAAGCAATCCGTTACAGGGGAATATACTAGTCGGAGCCCTACCGGCAATTATTTTATATAGCCTGCAATGTAAATTGCAGGCTATTTTTTGTTCTTTATGAGATTCCTCACTTCATTCGGAATGACTGGGCTCATTGTATTTTTTAGGGGAGTTGCGGTGGGCGAAGCCCGCCGCAACTCCCCGCTTCCTTTATATAAGTCGTTGTCATTCCGAACGAAGTGAGGAATCTCTTGTAATATAGAGTATGTATGAATTTCCTATCTTTGTTTTATGCCAACAAAATTCAATTCCTTCAACGAATTCTATCCTTTCTATTTGCAGGAGCATTCCAATGTAGTTTGCCGCAGCCTGCACTTTATAGGCACCTTTATAGGCATTATCTTCCTGGTGACAGTACTTGTAGCCTTTAATAATAAATGGTGGGCATTCGCATCGCCTTTATGGGGGTATGGTCTCGGCTTTGCCGGACATTATTTGTTTGAACACAACCATCCTGCTACATTCAAAAACCCTTTTTACAGCTTTGGCTCCGACTTGAAAATGTTTTGGCAATTGCTTATCGGAAAGATTGGGTTTAGGGGATAGGTTAATATTGCAGACCCAACAGAAAAATTATTATTGTGATATAATTAGCGCATAAACCGAAAATATAAGAAAGAGGGACGCAATAACTACAAAAAACAGGCTCAAATTAGCCCAGCCCTTTCCTCGGCTATTAGGGTCGTTTTTTACTCCCCGCAGAATATTTTTGGCAAAAGATAAAGTAAGGATAATAAATACCAGAGTTATAAGAACAGAAAGCACTCCGCCGATTGCGGGAAACGCATAAAACGGGAGACAGAGCATTAAACTTATTAAACTTCCCAAAATAGCTAAAAGGCCAAACAAAACCGGCAACCCCCTTGGAGTATGATGCTTTTGAATTGAATGCCCCTGCACCTCATTTTGTGGTGTTGCCGGATAAGTTGAAGATATGAAATTATCAGAAATAGTTTTTAATGGTTCTCTTTTATTTCTGGATAAATTAACAGCCTGCACCAATTTGTAAGTGATAGTTTCTTCAGGTTGCGAAACGACTTGCTTTTTTGTGATAGGACTATTTGTTTGTGTTATTTTTCCTGGTACAGTATGTTTGCTTTGAATCGGAATAAGTACCCTTGCCTCCGGCGCTCTGCTATGCCAGTTTACATAATAGCCGCCTGTGTATTTCCGTTTGGTTATGGTGCAACTGAAAAGGGAGAGGAGAGAAAATACAAGTAAAAAGCGGGGAAGTAGTTGCTTCATTTTGCGGGGGTCCTTTTAGCAAAGATAAAGAAACAAGCAACAGTATAAACCACTTACATCTTATCTCTCATATCTTATAACTGTCTTTCAGCAATCCCCTTTATCTGCTCCAAAAACTCCTTCATGCCACTTTGTGAATGTGCCTGACGGGTTTCATCGGGATAACCTTTTTGGGTCCATGTGAATTTTGTGTGGGTGCTATCTATAGATTCAAGGTCATATATAACCATACTGTAGTTTTCGGGTTTGTCTTCCAGGCCCGAGAAGCCACTCCAATAGCTGTAGGCAATGTGCTTATGGAATTCCAGTTCCATAATTACCCCATGGTCGCTATACTTATGGCCCTGGTATTCTCCCTGAAATACTATTGGGCTGCCTACTTTCCAATCGGTTACCATTTCGGTTCCGACAAGGTATTCTTTAATAATTTCCGGGTTGGTTAATACTTCCCACATCCTGGATGCAGCGACATTTACTGTAATTGATTCCGATACTTGTAAGTTGTGGTTCATAGTTTAGATTTTTAGAACATGGAACGCAGATGACGTGGATTGCTTAAGATGAAAACGGATAATAAAAATCTTATTAAATCATAAACAATCTGTGTCATCTGCGTTCCATTGTATTTATTTTGGTATTTCTACTTTCAATCCCAATTCCTTCAGTTGCTCATCGCTCAATGTAGAAGGGGTATCCATCATAATATCGCGTCCGGCATTATTTTTCGGGAAGGCAATAAATTCACGGATATAATCTTCATTGGCAACGCATATAGAACAAAACCTGTCGAACCCGAAAGCAATACCTCCGTGCGGTGGTGCGCCATATTCAAAAGCATTAAGGATAAAGGCAAACTTCTTTTCGTAGTTTTCTTTACTAAGCCCAATCGTGCTGAACATCTTCTCTTGTTTACTTCTGTCATGTATTCTAATTGAGCCACTGGAGAGTTCAACCCCATTTATTACTAAGTCGTATGCATTCGCGCGAATCTTTCCGGGGTCGGTTTCAAAGTAGTGTTCATCTTCTTTTTTCCACGAAGTGAACGGATGGTGAGTTGCTACCCAGCCGCCGGTATCTTTATCGGCTTCCAGCAATGGGAAATCCAATACCCACAAAGGTTTGTAAACATTTTTGTCGCGAAGTCCGAGGCGGTTACCCAATTCCAAACGCAGTTCAGATAAAGCCCTGCGGGAAGTGGTTAAGTCACCTGCAACAACCAGAATCAAATCGCCGGGTTTTGCTTCAGCAGCATCGGCCCATTTTTTCAAATCTTCGGGTGTATAAAATTTATCTACGGATGATTTGAGTGTGCCATCCACAGCATACTTCACATATATCAATCCTTTGGCGCCAATCTGCGAACGCTTTACAAATTCAGTAAGCTCATCGGTTTGTTTGCGGGTATATTCCGATGCTCCGGGAACGGCAATTGCGCCCACGTATTCTGCGCCATCTATTACGTTGAAGTTTTTGCCTTTTGCAACATCGGTAATTTCATGCAGCAGTATTTCAAAACGGGTATCAGGCTTATCGTTTCCGTAATATTTCAAAGCATCGGCAAAGGTCATGCGAGGGAATGCACCAAACTCAATGTTTCGCACTTTTTTGAATGCATGTTTAACCATCCCTTCAAACATATTGAGCACATCTTCCTGCTCCACAAAAGCCATTTCACAGTCTATTTGAGTGAATTCCGGCTGGCGGTCTGCACGTAAATCTTCATCGCGGAAACAGCGTACAATCTGGTAATAGCGGTCGAAACCGGCAACCATCAGCAACTGTTTAAACGTCTGAGGAGATTGGGGTAATGCATAAAATTCACCTTGATTAACACGGGATGGAACTACAAAATCCCGGGCCCCTTCAGGAGTACTTTTAATTAAAAAAGGTGTTTCAACATCGGCAAAACCTTGTCCGTCTAAATACTCGCGGATAGCCTGGGCAACTTTATGGCGGTTGAGTAAATTATTCTTTACCACATCCCTGCGCAAGTCGAGATACCTGTATTTCATGCGGAGTTCATCTCCACCGTCAGTTTCATCTTCCAAGGTAAATGGAGGAGTTTTGGAAGCATTCAATAGTTCCAATGATTCCACCAAAATCTCTATTTCGCCGGTAGAAAGATTCGGGTTGCTTTTTGAACGCTTTTGTACTTTTCCTGTTGCTTTTATCACAAATTCACGGCCAAGGGTTTTAACATCATCATATAGTTTCTGACTGACCGCTGATGACTGGCCACTGTCCACAGCTTTAGCAGGATTGAGGAATACCAATTGTGTAACACCGTAACGGTCGCGGAGGTCGATAAATATCATTCCGCCCTGGTCGCGGCTGCGGAATACCCAACCGCTAAGGGTTACTTCTTTTCCGGCATCGTTTATGGTGAGTTCACCGCATGTATGTGTTCTAAGCATGATTATTTAATAGGGTTGCGAAGTTAAAGAAATTGTAGCTATCCTCCCTATTGAACTATAATGGAAGGGATTTTTAAATAGAGAAGAATAAATCTTCTACTTTTATACCATGAAAAAAATTACCCTATTACTTTTATTTCTTCTTGCAGTAAACTCTCTTTCGGCGCAGAACCTTGTTTTTAACGGTAGTTTTGAAATTTATCAAACCTGCCCCAAATATCAAAGTCAAATAACCCTTTCTGGTGGATGGTTTCGGCCGACAGATGGTACGCCCGATTATTTTAATGCATGTTGCGGAGTAAGTAAAATAGGAGTTCCAGATAATTTTGTAGGCTCTCAAAAACCGCGTTCGGGTAATGCTTATGCAGGGTTTTATTTATATCAATCAGATGCACCTGATAATTACAGGGAATATCTATCCACCGAATTAAGAACCCCGCTGCAAAAAGGGAAAGAGTATTATGTGAAATTTTATGTGGCGTTGGCAAAGTTGTCAGAATGTGCCATAGGAAATATTGGAGTCTTGTTTAGCGAGGAAGTAAATAAAACAGGCGATGCGGCAAGAATTACAATAAAACCTCAACTGAATTACAACACTAAAGTTATTGCCGATTCCGGAAGATGGGTGGAAATTCTATGGACCTACAAAGCGAAAGGCAATGAAAAATTTATGACTATTGGTAATTTTGATAAAGCCGAAAAATGCAACATCAAATATCTTGTTACGCTTGCCAAAGATGTTCCCGTAAGGTCCTATTATTACATTGATGATGTATGCGTGGAAGAAGTAAAAGATGGCCAGCCCTGCCGTTGTGAACAAGATACTAATACCTTACCTCATGCAGATAGAATGAAAATTACAAGGGATAGTTCGGTTAAAGTAAAGGCTGTTCCTGTAAAAGATATTAAACCGGACCAAAATACCATACTTGAAAATATTTTGTTTGAAACGGATAAATCAGATTTGCTGCCCGGTGCCTATAAGGAGTTGGACCAACTGGCGGACTATTTATATTATAATCCGAATACCATAATAGAATTCAACGGGTATACCGACAATACCGGAATAGATGTGAAAAACCTTATTCTGTCAAGGGAGCGGGCCAAAGCCGTTGCAGAATATATAAGCAAACGGGGAATAGATACCAGCCGAATTAAGCCCAGAGGCTATGGTTGCGCCGACCCGGTTGGAAATAACTTATCGCCGGAAGGACGGGCCAAAAACAGGCGTGTGGAGTATAAAATACATTATGGAACATGGAGGCATAAGGAGAAAATATACAAAACCCAACCACTGAAATCGGGATATATGCTGGTTTATAAAAAGCATGACAGCCTTAATTATTTGTGCCTGCGAAAAGATTTTATTGAGAATGAAGTATCGGAACATGAATCTGACACTACCTTGTCTTTAAATGTGCTTGGCTATGTGTATAAGGATTTCGACAGTGTGGTAGTAGTCGCTACACATCTTGAAGCGAACCCTATAAAAGTGGAAATTGTAAACAAGCGCACCGGAGGAGATATTCTATATGGTGCCACGCCATTTTATATGGATACTGTTAAAAACATAATGATGTTTGAAGGCACATACCGCCGTGGCGGAAAACTGATACTCTATGATTTCAATACCGGTAAATCGGAATTATATAATGCCCCGCGTGAAACACCTTGCTTTTGTTGTTTCTGCTGGAAAGTGCTTAGTGTGACCGATGCTGAAATTAAAATCGAGTATTTGAATATGCAGTATCAGCCAACGGAGATAACATACCCGAGAAGCGCTAAATAAACTTCTTCAAATCCTCCGGATAATCTACAGGGAAAGATTCCTTATCGGTCAGTTCAACCATTACAGAATAGCCATTTTCCAGCCAGCGTAATTGCTCCAATGATTCGGCTTTTTCCAAGGATGACATAGGCAGTTTCACGATTTCTTCCAATACTTTTGAGCGATACGCATAAATGCCTATATGTTTTAAATAGGGGTGGAGTTTGGTCCAGTCTTTATTGCTCGATTCACGCATAAATGGGATAGGGGAGCGGCTGAAATAAAGGGCTTCCCCATTTACTTTTCTAACAATTTTAACAAGCGATGGACTAATCAAATCTCGGCTGTCAGTTATGCTGTGTCCAAGCGTTGAAATATGTACATTCTCATGCTTGAAAGCCTTAATTACCTTATCAATTTGTTCAGGATGAATAAATGGCTCATCACCCTGAATGTTTACCACTATATCGTATTTGTCCTTCCCTATTTTTTCCAGCACTTCAAAACAACGGTCCGTTCCGCTTTGGTGTTTGGGTGAAGTCATAATAGCGTTCCCGCTGAAGCTGTTCACTTCCGTAACTATTCGCTCATCATCGGTTGCTACAAAAATGGCGGAAAGCAATTCGCTCTTTTCGGCTTGTTCATATACACGCCGAATCATCGTTTTCCCTTTTATATCAGCCAATGGCTTGCCGGGGAAACGGGTAGAATTGAATCGGGCGGGTATAATGCCTACGGCTTTCACTATGGTTTGTATTAATTTATGAAGTATAAAAGTTCATAAAGATATAATTTTTTTCTTACTTTATAACTTTACAAACTTTCTACTTTAAACTCATTAGTATTTCTTTCCGTAACAAATTTAATGCTGTATTCGCGGTCATCTGTATATTCCGAAGGCGGTTATTTGCAAACTGGCATTTTTTGCTGAATACTTTTTCAGATGTCGCAATGGCAATCCAAACCATCCCGACAGGTTTTTCGGGTGTGCCTCCTCCAGGCCCGGCAATGCCTGATACTGCAATAGAATAATCGGTATTAAACTTTTTCCGCACTGCGGATGCCATCTGTTCCACTACCTCTTGTGATACTGCTCCTCTGCTATTTAACACTGTTTCATCCACGCCCAACTCCAGGGTTTTTATTTCATACGAATAGGCAATTACCGAACCTTTGTAATAATCTGAACTTCCGGCAACGGCCGTAATTAAATGCGAAATATAGCCACCGGTACAACTTTCCGCAAGTGATATGGTTTGTTTATTTTCTTTTAACAGTTTACCAACTATTTCTTCGAGGGTTTCATTATCGTATCCATAAATATATTCACCCACTAAATCTTTCAATACATTGATTTTATCCTGCACAGTCTTTTCAAGAATACTTCTGTCAGCCCCTCTTGTACTTAGCCTTAGCCGCACCATTCCAATAGAAGGCAGGTATGCCAACTTTATTCCAACTTGCGCCAATGAATTTTCCCAGTCGGCAATTTTTTCTGCCAGCATAGATTCTCCTATGCCAACTGTCAGTACATTTTTATGCACTATAACCGGAAGTGTAAATTGCTTTTGGAGTTTGGGTATTACTTCATCTTCCATTAATGCTTTCATCTCATAAGGGACGCCCGGCATCGAAATATAAATCTTACCATCCACATCAAACCACATGCCTGGCGCAGTACCATTTTTGTTCGGCAAAGCGGTACAATTCTCCGGTAAATCAGCTTGGCGGCGGTTTACTTCCGTTACCTCTCTGCCACGTATTTTAAATACATATTCCACATCCTTATAGGCTTCCGCATCAAAACGCAAGCCTACATTGAAGTATTCGCAAAGTGTAAGTTTGGTAATATCATCATTTGTTGGGCCAAGACCGCCGGTCATTAGAATAATATCTGCTTTTTGTGCGGCATTTCTCAGGGCTTCTATAATATGTTCCCGTTTATCCGATACCGAAGTTATTTGATGCACATGTATTCCGGCATCGTTTAACCTGCTGGCAATAAAGGCAGAATTAGTATCTACAACCTGCCCAATAAGCAGCTCGTCTCCTATGGTAATAATTTCAGCTATCATAATTTTTGTGGTGCAAGTTTAGAAAAAAAGTAACTTGCGGGGATATTAAGTAATTGTATCATGCGGTATTTTATCAGTTTATTTATTTCAGTTTTTATTTTGTGCGGATGCCATGGTAAGTCTTCTTCTGCAAAAGGAGATATCAAAACAGTACCCTTACAACATTCAGGTGCATACTTAAAACCACTGAAAAAAGGGATAGTTATCGATTCCGTCATTTGTGCCGATGATTCTTCCCAAATATACGCCGTTTATCTGCCCACCCATTACGATACCAATAAAAAGTGGCCGGTTATTTATTTCTTCGACCCGCATGGAGTGGGTAATCTGCCGGTTTTATTGTACAAAGATTTAGCCGAAAAGTACGGATTCATTTTAGCCGGAACCTACAATTCTAAAAACGGCCAACAATGGGAATCTTCCGAAAAAGCAGCCGAAGCATTTATGAAAGATACCTGGATTCGTTTATCGATTGACAACAACCGTTTGTACACCTTCGGATTTTCCGGTGGCGCCAAGGTAGCGTCTATGGTGGCCATTGCCGATGGCGGAGTTGCAGGAGTTGTAGCTTGTGGTGGTGGTTTCCCGGAAGAGCATCCACCCCTCAAACAACCTTTCTCCTTCATCTCTTTTGTTGGTGACAAAGACTTTAACAATGTAACCGTAAAGCAACTGGATAAACTGCTTGATTCAACTAATTTGGCCCACCAGTTAATTGTATATAACGGAAAACACCAGTGGCCGCCCGTTTCAGTTGCGGAACAGGCTTTTCAATGGCTGGATGCTGATGCTATGCGCATGAAAACTATGCCTAAAAATGATTCGTTGATAAAAACCATGCATGAGGGCTTTTTAAAAGAAGCCGCCGACTGGCACAAAAAAAGAGATATTGTTCAGGAGTATTATACCTATAAAAAGCTGCTCAACTTTTTGCGCGATTTGGATGATTTGGGCAAATATGCTGCCACTGTTCAGGAGTTGGAAAATTCGGATGCCCTTCAAAAATACTTTAAAGACGAAGAAATCTTTGAAGCCCAGGAAGCCCAGGAAATACTGGAGTTCCGGGCACACATGAGTAAAATGGACCAAGCCTGGTGGGATAACAAAATAGCCATCATGAAAAAGCGTATCCAGAAGGATACCACTTCTCCTGCTGCTTTGCAAACTCAGCGGATGCTGGGCTATTTAAGCCTGGTAATGTATATGGGCGCCAATGGTGAATTGAATTCCGGAAACTACCCTGCCGCCTCTTACTTTAATGGATTATATGCCTCGGTCGACCCGAAGAATCCGGAGCATTGTTACATCGAAGCATCTCTATATATGACAGGCCGCACACCCAGCCCCGGCAAAGCATTGGAAGAGTTGCACGAAGCAGTTAAATTAGGTTTTACCGACTCCAAACGATTGGAGGATGACGGCAGGTTTACGGGCTTGCACTCTATGCCCGAGTATAAAACCTTGTTGAAAGAAATGGCTGCCAAACCGGAGAAGCTGGACATGACGAAATAGTCATACTATTGATTATCAATAATATATACAAAACTATATTAAACTTCTGCTAACGTATTTAGTATTTCAACAAAAGATTCAGGAGGATAGAATTGTAATTTTTTATTCTCTAATTTATATGGTAGGTCCATAAATTCTCCATCCCTATACCAATACAATTTATCGCTTAATGTTCCCGGGCCTTCATTGCTTATTCCATTTATAATTGGAATTAGCGTGTTAATTGCTTTTAGTGTATCCAAGTTTTCTATTGGATAAATTAACACTGAATGTCTATGCGGCAAACCTATTAACGAACCTTTAGAGCCAATTAGTTTGGGATTATTTTTAAAATTATAAATAATATTTGGAGTAAAGAAGTGGTTACTTTGAACGAACCAAATGCTAAACTCACCTAATTTCTCTTGCGATATTTCAACCGTATATTTTTCACGGATATTATTAATACCGATCTCGAATAATTGGTCTTGTGTGTAACCCCATTTAATCGCATCTTCAGGTTGTATGCTTTTAATTGCATCCGGGAAATCAAATACAAGCATTGCAATAATTTCCTCCGTAATATTCTTGATAATAACAACTTCTCTTTTAACAGTTATGAGATAACTTTGAGGGTATAGGCTTACGCCAATATATGGCCTTACATAATCAAAATTATCAATATGTTTATCAAAATTATCACTAAATGCATTTGCTTTTGCCAGGTTTTCAAAATGGTCATTTATTATCCTAATCCATTCATCACCTTCAGCTTGATGGCATTTTTGTGCAACATTAATCAATCCAAGTTTATCCCCTTTTAATATTCCATCATGCACTTGAATTTGATTACTATTAAACGTAATTGACATTCCCTTTTTCTCAAAATAAGCTTTAACAAATGAGATGAATTTAGGGTATTCTCCTTTTTTAAAGAATTTTGCCCATTCAGGAACTTCAATATTATCGTCTTTCTTTTTAAATAGAGAAAACATGACTGTTTTATAAAAATTATTAATCTTTACAAAAACAAAAATAACGAATAGAATGTAATGTCCAACGTTTCGAATGGCCTGCGACCTTGCGCCACCGCTAAAGCCAAGGCAACATGCGGTCAGGTCGTTGAAATGAAAATTCAAATCATTCATTAGCCCCACCATAAATGGCGGGGCTAATGAATGAATCTTTAACGCAATGTCTTATTAATCTCCTTCAACTTTTCAGTTCCCGGGCAAAGAACATCCTGGGTGAGTTTGTTTAAGGGGGTATCAGATGTATTAAGCAAGGCGTGTAAGTCTTCCGATTGCTCATTGATATAAATAAGTCCGGTAAGTATTTCGCCTTTATTTTTAGCATTTTCAAGGGCAGTCATGGCTGACAGCTTGTTTTGCGGGTCCCATTTTTCTTCCAGCTTATGTAATTGGATAAGCGAGCCGTCGTGCATTACAACCGATTTGGTTGTGCCTTCATCGTACTTGGTAGTAATTTCCGTTTTATGCGGAACAAGGTCGAAGGTAGAAGTAGCTTCCTGGTGTTCGCGAACAAAATCATAACTCTTGGTAGAACCCACATTATTATTGAAAGTAACACAAGGGGAAATGACATTCAAAAATGCAAATCCGTTGTGTTTCATGGCAGCTTTAATAAGCGGAACCAATTGTGTTTTATCGCCTGAAAAACTTTGCGCTACAAAAGTTGCGCCCAGTTCCAATGCCAGACTTGCCAGGTTGATAGATTCAAAATCGTTTACGTTCCCAGCTTTGTTTTTAGAGCCTTTGTCAGCGGTAGCTGAATCTTGCCCTTTGGTAAGCCCATAGCAACCGTTGTTCATCACTATGTAAACCATATTCAGGTTACGGCGAACCGCATGAACAAACTGGCCCATACCGATAGATGCTGTATCTCCGTCGCCGGAAACACCTAAATATACAAGGCCTTTGTTTGCCATGTTAGCTCCGGTAGCCACCGAAGGCATACGTCCGTGTACGGAGTTGAAACCATGAGAATGGCTTAAGAAATAGGCCGGGGTCTTGGAAGAACAACCGATACCCGACATTTTTGCTACTCTGTGTGGCTCGATATTGTTTTCAAAACAAGCTTGAACAATAGCAGCACTAATCGAATCGTGGCCACAACCTGCACACAATGTAGAGATAGACCCTTCATAATAATCCTGGGTGTAGCCCAGTTCATTTTTGGGTAATTGCGGGTGGCGGAATTTGGGACGTGCGTATGACATATTTTTTCTTTTTGGTAGTGAGTAGTGGGTATCGAGTAGTGAGGCTCACTACTCAATACTCTTTACCCAATACTATTTGACTTTTTGCGTTTTTTTACTAATTTCTTTTCTACTCCTTTCACAACGAAGTCTGCAGTAATTGGCAATCCTTCGTAATTCAGAACAGGAATAATCTTTTTGGATGGAATGCCCAATTCAATCATCATGAGGCTTTTCAGTTGTGCATCGCGGTTTTGCTCCACTAAAAATATCTTGTCGTGTGCGGCAATAAAGTCTTCCACCGTTTCATTGAATGGGAAAGATTTAATTCGCAACGCATCTAAATAAATGCCTTTCTGTTTTAGCAAGTCAATGGCTTCTTCCGATGATTGGGTTGATGTTCCATAGAATATGATTCCGTGGTCGTGCTGGTTTTCGTGGTTGTAAACCTGTGGGCCGGGAACGTAGCTCTTGGCGGTTTCAAACTTACGGATGAGCCTTTCCATATTGCGTTCATAAGGTGGGCCTTCTTCCGTATACGTTGCATATTCATCGCGCGATGTACCACGGGTTACAAACGCTCCTTTAGTCGGGTGGGTTGCAGGAATGGTGCGGTAGGTAATACCGTCTTTATCCACGTCTAAATAACGTCCGTATCTTTCGCTGCCCAGTTTATCGAGGTCTTCTGCGCTTAGCACTTTACCCCGTTTGAATTTCCTGTTTTCATCCCATTCCAATGGAGCGCAAACATGGTCATTCATTCCTAAGTCGAGGTCTGTCATTACCAACACTGGTGTCTGCAATTGTTCCGCCAAATCAAATGCATCGGCGGTCATTTCAAAACACTCTTTGGGTGTTGACGGGAACAACAATACATGCTTTGTATCTCCATGCGAAGCATAGGCAGCCATCAACACGTCAGACTGTTGCACGCGTGTAGGCATCCCTGTAGATGGGCCTGTGCGTTGCACATCAACCAATACAACAGGTATTTCGGCATAATATGCCAATCCTAAAAATTCATTCATAAGCGATAGCCCCGGGCCGCTGGTCGCTGTAAAAGCCCTTGCACCGTTCCAGTTGGCGCCAATAGCCATTCCAATAGCTGCTAATTCATCTTCCGCCTGAACAATGGCATAATTCTTTTTCCCATCAGGCGCATTGCGGAACTCTGCGCAATAATCCATAAAGCCTTCTACCACTGAAGTTGAAGGTGTAATAGGATACCATGCTGCAAAAGTGGCTCCTGCATAAACGGCGCCTAATCCGCAGGCCGCATTGCCTTCCATCATAATCAGGTTGTCGGTCAGGTTACGCCTTTCCACACGAATATCCAACGGGTATTTATAGTTTGCCTTTATATAATCGGCGCCTAATTTCAATGCTTTAATATTTGGGGCAATCAGTTTTTCCTTTCCGGCAAATTGTTCCGAAATCAAACTTTCCAACACTGCAAACTCAATATCCAACAGGGCTGAAAGCGCACCTACATACATTATATTTTTGAAGAGCAAGCGTTGCCTTGGGTCAGCGAATTCCTTATTGCACATTTCCATTAACGGAACGCCAATATAGTTCACATCCTCGCGGATAAATTCCGAATAGAGCATTTTGCTGCTATCGTATAGCAAATATCCGCCCGGTTTCACCTCGCTGATATCCGCTTTAAGGCTTTGCGCGTTTACGGCAACCATCAGGTCGACGCCATCGCGGCGGCCTATGTAGCCTTTGTCATTCACCCGCACTTCATACCAGGTTGGTAAACCTTGTATATTCGACGGGAAAAAGTTTTTGGGACTAACATATAATCCCATCCGGAAAATCGATTTCGTGAAAAGTAAGTTCGCGCTTGCGGAACCTGTACCATTTACGTTTGCAAACTTAACTACGAAGTCGTTTACTTTATCAAGCCCTACCATACTTTACTGGCTTTAGTTGTATTATAAATATATTTCTGCATATCCCATGCTGCGGTTGGGCAGCGTTCTGCGCATAGCCCGCAGTGCAGGCAAACATCCTCGTCTTTCACCATTACCCTTGCGGTTGGCAATGTTTTAGAAACGTACAAATCCTGCGATTTGTTTGTTGCCGGAGCTTTCAAATGCTTGCGCAAATCGTTTTCACTATCTTCATTCATGGTGAAGGTGATGCATGATGTAGGGCAAATATCCACACAGGCGTCGCACTCTATGCATTTGCTTTCCGTGAATACTGTTTGAACATCGCAGTTCAGGCAGCGTTCAGCTTCTTTAAATCCGGTGGCTACATCAAACCCAAGTTCCACTTCATGCTTGCGGTCTTTCAACGTCATTTTCTTTTCCGCATGCGGAACTTTGTAACGTATATCGGTAGTTACCTGATTATCGTAACTCCATTCATGCACGCCCATTTTGGTGCTTACCAAATTGGTGTATGGTGAAGGGCGTTTAGTGATGTCCTCTCCTCTACACATCAGGTCAATAGATACGGCAGCATAATGTCCGTGGGCTACTGCAGTAATTACGTTTTTCGGTCCGAATGCAGCATCGCCGCCAAAAAATACCTTAGGGTTAGTAGATTGGAAGGTAGTAGGATCTACAACAGGCATATCCCATTTGTCGAATTCGATACCGATGTTGCGTTCAATCCATGGGAAGGAGTTTTCCTGTCCCACAGCTATTAACACATCATCTGCTTCAACAAATACTTCCGGTTCTCCGGTAGATACGAGGCTACGCTTTCCGTTTTCATCACGTACCGGTTTCACCCTGTCAAAGGTCATGCCTTTCAGCTTTCCGTTTTCAACGATAAATGCCTTTGGAACGTGGTTATCTATAATTGGGATATCTTCATGTGCAGCATCTTCCTTTTCCCAAGGGGAGGCTTTCATTTCGGCAAATGGTGAACGAACCAACACCTTTACATGGTCGCCACCGAGGCGGCGAGCGGTACGGCAACAGTCCATAGCGGTGTTACCACCACCTAAAACGATTACCTTTTTACCTATTTTGGTAATATGTTCAAAAGCTACACTTGCCAGCCAGTCAATACCAATGTGGATATTAGCTTTAGCTTCCTGTCTTCCCGGCAGGTCCAAATCGCGTCCGCGGGGAGCGCCTGAACCCACAAATATGGCATCATAGCCTTTGGTAAGCAATTCAGCAAGGCTGTTTACACGGGTATTGAATGTAGACACAACGCCCATATCCAATATATAGTTCACTTCTTCATCCAATACGGTTTCAGGCAAACGGAAAGAAGGTATCTGGCTTCGCATGAAGCCTCCGCCTGCTTTTTGTTCATCATATAAATGAAGTTCATAACCTTGCGGTGCAAGGTCGCGGGCAACGGTTAAGGATGCGGGGCCTGCTCCCACCATGGCAATCTTTTTGCCATTTTTGGTGGTTGGTATTTTAGGCATCAGGTGCTTTACATCATCCTTGTTATCGGCAGCAACCCTTTTCAGGCGGCAGATAGCAACCGGTTCTTTTTCAACACGTCCGCGGCGGCAAGCCGGTTCGCAGGGACGGTCGCAGGTTCTGCCAAGGATACCCGGGAATACATTCGATTCCCAGTTTACCATATAGGCTTCGGTATATTTTTGTTCCGCTATCAGCCGGATATATTCCGGTACGGGGGTATGCGCCGGACAGGCATATTGGCAATCGACCACTTTGTGGAAGTACTCCGGGTCTTTAATGTTTGTTGGTTCCAATTCCTTGAGTTATAAAGTTTATAAAGTTCATCAAGTTTATAAAGTCCTGACTTTAGGAACTTTATGAACTTTCTACTGATTTGGGTTGCCAAAGTTATTACTTTTTAGAAGACCAACACATGGTAATATGTCATACAATTATAAAGTATGAACAGTTGATTGTTGAATTTAGAAAAACAGCCTGTTTCTTTTCCGATATGCTACACTTTTCAAGGGTTTTTCAAACGGCAACACAGATTGTTTCCGGCAGATAACCTTTGAGTTATAAGTGCAACACCAGTTTTAAATTACTGTTGCAATTAAGTTGTGTAGCAAATGGGTGGCATATGCAAGGCACTTAAAATAAAACTATATTTTTGCTCTTTTATAAAATCAATGAAAACAAATAAATCATTTTACACCTTACTTACGCTGGTAGTTTTTACCACAGCCCTTTATGCCCAAAGCGGCAAGTTTTCCACTCCCAGTCATAATGAAGCTGTGGAATTGAAAGACAGGCAACCCATTATGGTCCTTAATTCACTGTCTCCAAATTTGATAAAGGAATTTAATAAGAATGAAGACGAACAGTCAATAGATTTATATACCAAAACTAATGATGAGTTTAACGATAATTTGAAAGCTTCGGCAAAATTCTGGACTTTTAACAGCAAACCTGTTTTATTTAAAACCAGGGAAGAAGTGAGAGAATTATTAAAGAATGGGTCCGATAAATATGTATTGATTTATTGTTGCAACTGGATGGAGTTTAACCGCGAATTAAGTTGGAATATAAATGCCAATGCTAACGTTGTTAGCGGAAGTTTTCCTGAATTTGGTATAAGCACCGATTTGAAAAGAATTCCAATTTATGGAGCCACTTTGGATATGCTCATTCCGGAAGAAGCTGATTTTGCATACTATTTGTTGAGGGAAAGCTATATTTTTAAATATGAAGCCGGCAGTCAAAAATCGGTTGATTTAAAAGATATGGTTAATGAGAATAAACATATTCTTTCACAAAAAACCCTTCTTATTTCTTCGGCTTGTGTAAACGAAGACATGGAGGATAATTTAAAAGCTAATTACCCTTTTAAATACCAGGTAGTGAGCCAGAGTGATTTGGAAGATTCTGTTTTAGCTTTAGCCCCTTCCTGTGCTTATCTTTATACTACCGGATTTGCTGACATAGCTAACCATTCATATATGTGTTGGGTTGTCAACTGTTCCGACGGGGCCATATTAGCCTATTCCGACGCAACTAAAACCTCTGCTGAAATGAATGATTTAATGGCTACATTCAAGTTGAATAATAATGTATTAAAAGATATCGCCAAGTTCGGCACAAAAAAATAGGCGGAAAAGATACCGGGATATAAAAGTCATTGACTTTCCAATAAACCACTTTTTGCCACCCTATACTTGCAGTAAATTCAATGGATATGGGGAATAGTTCAGCTAAAACAACAGCCCACAAAAAGGAATTGATGCTTTATTCGCTCGAAGCCAATTTTGGCAATGTGTGGAAAGCCGCCAAACTGATTAAAATAGCTACCAGCACGCATTACCGCTGGCTGAAAGAAGACAACGATTACGCAGATAAAGCAGAAAACCTAAGGGACATAGCCTATCGCAACATTAAGGACCATTTAATGGATGCAGCGCTTAAAATGGTAGATAAGGGCAATGCATTTGTTTTAAACCGTCTGATAGGAGTATATTTTAAAAACATCCCACAAGATATGCTAATAGCATCCCGATTTAATAATGTACCTACCAGGGTAAAAATTAAATGGGTTAGTACTCCGCAAGACCCGCGAAGGGAGGGGTATGTGAAACCGGAAGAAAAAGGCAATGGGGGAGGTTAAAAGTATTTCCCGCAGATTGCGCGGATGCTCTCAGAAAAAGCGGATTTCTCGCAAAGACGCAAGACTCGCAAAGTAAAGCATGTATTTTCATAGCGGCTTTTGCGTCTTTGCGAGAAACTTGCCTTTGCAAGAAATTACCTCTGCACAAATTTTATCTTCAATGCATCCTGTATATAGTGCGCGGGAATAGCAAAGCTAATGCCCTGTACACCCCAGCGTATAAGGGAAGCATTTACAATTCCCTGCAGCACGCCTTTATCATCAACCAGCCCGCCACCACTGTTTCCGGGGTTTACACTTACGTCGGTCTGTATTAAAATACGGTCGCCTATTTTGCGCTTGCTCGAGATGATTCCCCTTGTCATTGTTTGGCCCAATTCAATATCGGTAGGGGTTCCAATGGCATACACTTCGGTCCCCACATTAATTTCGGCGCTCAGGTTCGGGCTGAAGAATTTATAGTTGCCCGCTTTTTCAATTTTCAGCAATGCCAAATCATACGAAGTATTGCTCCGTATATATTTGGCTTTCAGCGAATCGCCGTCTGATGTAATAATCTTCACCTCGTCTGATGTATCTTCCGCAATAACGTGGTAATTGGTAACAATGTACCCATCGTGCGAAACAATACAACCGCTGCCATGCCCTTCGGGGGTTTTAACGGTTACGACTGCTTTAACGGCTTCCTGCAAGGATTTCACCATGCCCGAATCGGAAAACTTCAGGGTATCCCAATCGTTCATCGCTTTCATATTGGCGGTGTGGCTGGCCAGGCATTTCGAAACAGTATCTAAATCGAGAAACTGCGCCAGGGCTTCCGTCAGTGCATCGGTCATAAGCGTGCCAACGGTGTAATCGGTTATATAAAAATTGCGCATTTCAGATAATCCGGTGAGTTTAGTTTTGTATATTTCCTTGTCACCCGTAACTCCATACAACTTCCAGTCCGACCTCAGGTTGAATACCGTTTTGCTGCCAATAGTATTAATGGTAATTCCCTCGACGGTGCAGCGTATATAACAACTTTTTTTGTATACAAATGAAAAGAACCCTTTGTTGGTGTCGATGTAGTTCCAGCGCATCAGGTAATCATTCAGGCTGTCTCTGTATATGGAATGCTTAACAGTATAAGCATCACCGATGTATTCCTTTTTGTATGACTTATGCTTGTTGTAATCCTCGGGAGATTGGTAATAATATTCCACCATACTGTCTTTTGAAATATTGATGGCCACATTTTTAACATACACCTTTTTGCTGCTGTCGGCTCTGCGGTTGGTGTCGAGTAAAGTATGGCCCACAGGCAGCGCATGTTGAAGCTCAGGCAGCGCATATTCTTTATTGTATGTGGCCCAGTGGCCGAAGAAAATCATGGCCCAGCCGAAAGTGCCGCCGTAAAGCGCAAATGGGAACAGGTGGCCTTCCTGCACCGTTGTTCCTCCGGCCGGGTTATTCACGGTGGTGGAACCGGCACCCGAAAGCAAATATACATCGCAGGATAGGGGTACAAGCATATCAAGCAGCTTCCAGGCATTCAGGTTATTTACGTTTACATATATTGATTTGGTTTCGTAGCCTTTCTTTTCTTCTTTAATAGTGTAATATTTCATCTTGTCTTTCAACTTCACGGTGCCTTTGTTTCCGTGCATGGGTACTACTATGCTGTCGCCGCCAATATCGAAATTAGGGTAGGCTACAACCTTTACGCTATCTTGTTTGGTAATAAATGTAACATTGCGCGATGTGCCGAATATCCCCGCACATCCCGATATAATGGTAGAAATATAAATTACAATTATAAAGTAAAAGAACTGAATTATTTTATTGACTATTTTCATGGAAATAAGAAAAGATGAATGCAAATATTTAGTTTAAATGAGGCTGGGTGAGGACGGGGTTTTTACAAAATGAAGGCTAATGTAAATATTTTAGATAAAACAGCAGATTCTTTTTATTGTTTTGGCTCAATCTTCCTCACATACCTTAAGTCAAGTGAGTTTAACGGGTCTAAAGGAAGACCGCTTACTCTTTTATTTACCAGACGTATTACTTCGTCATAATAAAGAGGCACAATAGGGGCGGCATCCACTATCATTCTATCCATTTGGGTATATTCTGCCGCACGGGCGGAATCATTTGTTTCGCAAATAGCGTGGGCATATAGGGAATCGAAAGAGGCATTTGCGTAATGCGTATAATTAATTCCGCCGGGCGAGAAACTTTTGCTGTAAAAAAGCGAAAGGAAATTTTCTCCGTCAGGATAATCGCCAATCCACGATTTTTTGAAAAAGTAGCATTGTCCGTTCGCTACGCCTTCGGCGAGGATGGCCGGTTGTTCGGTTTCCACTTTCAATCGTATGCCCACATTTTGAAGTTGTGCCTGCAAGGCTTCCGCTAATTGATAATCCTGTGCGGAAACAAAAAGTGAAATATAGGATAAGCCTTTGCCATTAGGGTATCCGGCTTGTTTTAATAAATCAAGCGCTTTATCGGGGTTATAACAATATCCCGCTATTTTTCCATGCCCGGGCAAAAGTTGAGGAATAAAGCCATTTTCAGCCGGAATACCTGTATTGTAGCGGAGGTAGCGGACTATTTCTTCTCTGTTGATGGCGTAGTTTATAGCTTCGCGTACCAGCGGGTTTGCTAAAGCGGAATTGCTATTTTTGCTGTCTAAAATAAAACCTAAATAATCGGTTTTAATAAATGGCGTTCTTTGTATATATACTTTATCAGCAAATTCCTTTCGTAGTTGTCCATCTGGCGTGAAAGCCACTCTGGGGTTAATGGCATTGATTCCGGAAACCATATCGAATTTACCATCCATAAATTCAAGGAAGGAAGTTTCCTCATCTTTTAAAAACGAAATAATAACTCCATTGAGATAGGGCAACCTGTTTCCGGCAGCATCCTTTTCGAAATAATTGGGATTTCGTTTTAATACCATGGCATTGCCATGTTCCCATTTTATAAGCCTGAAAGGGCCTGTGCCAACAGGGTTTTCGCCAAAATCCATTCCATATTTTTTTACCGCTTCTTCCGGCACAACCGAAAAATATTTCATCAATAATATATGCAGGAAAGGTGCGAACGGGGTTTTTAAGTGAATTACAAAAGTGGAATCATTTGGGGCATTAAAGTCGTTGGCTTTTTCTAATAACGAGGTGGCATCCGATACTCTCGGGTCCAGCAACCGGTTGAACGTAAAAACAAAATCATGGGCTGTTACTTTCCTTCCTTTCCCATTTGGGAACACTTCATTATCCTGGAAAAAAACATCGTTTCGCAAGTGGAAAGTATAGGTCAATCCATCGGCAGATATTTCCCATTTTTTGGCAATACATGGTTTTATGCTGAATGAATCTCCCGTTTGGATGAGCCCGTTATACAGTTGGTTATCCACCCACAGGTTTTCAAAATTGCGGGCTTCGGCAGGGTCGAGTGAGGTTATATCACCCATCTCGTTATACCTGAAAACATTGCCGGTTTCATAGTTAGCGTTCCTTCCGCATGAGAGAATGAAAAGGAGGGGGAGGAATGCAAAATATGAGTTTATTTTCCGATGCATAATGTCATTAGGAGAATTCAAAGATAATATCCCTAATCACAGCAAAGGCCAGATTTCCCGCAAATGCCTATTTTTGCTCTATGAACGCCAACCCTACCTTTGCCATTTACACGCTTGGATGCAAACTGAACTATTCCGAATCGTCGGCTATAGGGCAGCGGTTGGAGGCGCAGGGGTTCAGTAAAGTCAACTTTAAGGAGAAAGCCGATGTCTATATTATAAATACCTGCTCTGTTACCAACGAAGCTGACAAAGAATGCCGCATGGTGGTGCGTAATGCGCTGAATTTTTCGCCGGAGGCTTTTATTGCAGTGATTGGTTGTTATGCCCAATTAAAACCGGAAGAAATTGCCAAAATAGAAGGTGTGGATGTTGTGCTTGGAGCGTCGGAGAAATTCAATATTGGAAATTATTTGCCCCAAACCTCCCGAAATATATTCGGGACAGGCTCTAAAGGGGCTTTAAAAAATAAATTTACGGAAATCCATTCCTGCGAAATTGAGCAACCGCTGGAGTTTCATGCTTCCTATTCTTCCGGCGACCGCACGCGCAGTTTCCTGAAAGTTCAGGATGGTTGCGATTACAGTTGTTCTTATTGCACCATACCATTGGCAAGGGGAGCAAGCCGCAGCAATACGATTGAAAATGTGTTGAAAGATGTTTACCAAATTGCAGATAAAGGAGTAAAAGAAATTGTGCTGACAGGTGTAAATCTTGGGGATTTTGGAAGCCGGGGCCCGACTGGCAATTATTCCAAGTCTGCCTTAGGAGGTTTGGGGCACAAAGAAAATTTTTATGATTTAGTTCGGGCATTGGAAAATGTAACTATTCCGGTGCGTTTCCGAATCTCCTCTATTGAACCAAACCTCCTAACTGACGATATTATCAAATTCATAGCTACCTCGGAAAAATTTGTTCCGCATTTTCATATACCGCTGCAATCAGGCTCTAATACTATACTTAAGGCTATGCGCCGCAGATATTTGCGGGAATTATACGTAGAAAGAGTGACTTTAATCAAATCCCTTATGCCGCATTGTTGCATAGGTGCGGATGTGATTACAGGCTTTCCCGGAGAAACAGAAGAACTTTTTTTAGAAACCTATAATTTCCTGAATGAACTGGATGTTTCTTATCTCCATGCCTTCACTTATTCCGAGCGGAGTAATACACTGGCAGCGGAGAGCAGGGATATTATTCCTGTGGATGTCCGTAAGAAAAGAACCCGCATGTTGAGGATACTATCTGAAAAGAAATTAAGGCAATTTTATATAAATAATTTAGGACAGGAAAAAATTGTATTATTTGAAGGACATATCAATGACGGCTGGCAATACGGTCACACCGACAATTATGTCCGTGTACGGATTCCATCAAATGAAATACTTAAAAACTCCATATATACCGTGCGGCTCAATTCCATCAATGAAGAAGGAACTGTGGATGGAGAAATTATAAATTCTATTCACGCTTCCGAAACTTATAACTTTCAACTTTCAACTCTTAACTGATTGTATGTACGCATCCGCTTATGAATTGTTTGACGCATGGTTCGGCATAAAGTTCGGGCCACTCAAGTTGGTGCATACTTTTGGCGCTATGATGGCTATTTCCTTTTTTGCTGCAGCTTGGGCGCTATCCAAGGAGCTGAAGCGGAAAGAAGAGGAAGGCATATTAAAACCTATGCCAGCCGATACATGGACAGGCCAGCGAGCAAGCACTTCGGAACTGGTGGAAGCATTTGTTATAGCTTTTTTAATATTTTTCAAATTAGTCTATATTGCACTAAATTTTGAAGAATTTAAAAATGACCCGCAAGGAACGTTACTCTCTCTGAAAGGAAATTTAATTAGTGGCCTTGCAGCGGGAGCTTTATACGCATTCCTTATCTATCGAGATAAGAATAAGAAAAGATTACCCAATCCGAAAATGGAAACAGTGTTAGTATATCCTCACCAATTGGTAGGTAACATTACGCTAATTGCAGCCATAGGCGGGATAATAGGAGCTAAACTGTTTGATGCGCTCGAAAACTACCAGGACTTTTTCAATAACCCGGCTATGATATTTTCTTCCAGCGGACTTACGGTTTACGGGGGGTTAATAGTGGGTGCAATTTCGGTTTTAGTCTATACACATAAAAAAGGAATTCCGCTTTTACACATGGTAGATGCAGCCGCGCCAAGTATGATTTTGGCGTATGCTGTTGGCCGCATTGGTTGCCAGATGGCTGGCGATGGGGACTGGGGGATTGCGAATCCAAACCCTAAGCCGGCGTTTTTAAGTTTTCTTCCCGACTGGATGTGGTCTTTCGGTTATCCGCACAATGTGGAACGTGCCGGAATCCCTATTCCGGGCTGCACAGGAGACTATTGCACAGTACTAAGCCCGGGTGTATTCCCAACTCCATTTTACGAAACCATTATGGGCTTGATTATCTTTTTCATTTTATGGAAAATGCGGAAAAAGATTCATGCACCTGGCGTTTTATTTTGCTGGTATCTTGTCTTTAATGGAATCGAACGCTTCTCGATAGAACTGATTCGCGTAAATATAAAATACCACATTTTTGGTTTTGACGTAACACAGGCGCAGCTTATATCTCCCATGTTTTTCCTGCTGGGTGTAATAGGAATAATTTATTTTACAAAAAAGTACAAAAATCATGCCCACGAAGCGACTTAAGCTAAACTCAATTTGCAAAGAAGTTATAGAACTCACGCATGAGGTAGGAGATTTTATTTTAAAAGAAAAGGATAAATTCAATCCTTCCGATATTCAGAAAAAAGGGTTTAATGATTTGGTTTCGTATGTCGATAAAACATCGGAGAAGAAGCTGATAAAGGGTTTGCAGAAGATATTGCCGGGCAGTGGAATATTAGGAGAAGAAGGCGGAGGCAACTTCGATAACAAATATACCTGGGTAATTGACCCGCTGGATGGCACAACAAATTTTATTCACCGTTTGCCTTGCTTTGCCATTAGTATTGGGCTTTTTGAGAATAAAACTCCTATTATAGGGGTAGTGAATGAACTTAATTTTAAAGAATGCTTCTCTGCAATAAAGGGTAAAGGAGCGAAAGTAAACGGAATGAAAATTTCTGTTTCGCCACAAAAGCAATTAGGCGATTCCCTTATTGCAACAGGCTTTCCCTACAACGATTTCGGTTTGCAAAAAGAATATATGCAATTGTTTGAAGAACTGATGAAATGCACACAGGGCTTGCGCCGCATAGGTTCTGCCGCAGTAGATTTATGCTATGTTGCTATGGGCCGTTTTGAAGCATTTTACGAATACGGGCTAAAACCCTGGGATGTATCAGGAGGTGCTTTGATAGTGCAGGAAGCAGGCGGTAAACTATGCGATTTCTCCGGTGGTGATGATTATATATTTGGCAAGAGTATTGTTGCAAGCAACGGGCATTTGCACAAGCCATTTATGAAGATTGTGAAGAGGCATTTTAATGGGAAAAATATAGCGTAGTATGTTATTACAAATCTTAAATAATTCTGCTCCAAAAGTAAATGCTATCGCCAATGATATAACAGTGGTGAAAGACTGGTTTACGCCTGCTCTCATAGCAGGAGCCATCCTATTTGCAGGTATTGTAATACAGCGGATTATTATCATTTATATCCAGCGGCTATCTAAAAAAACACATTGGAAAGGCGGCTTGGTTTTAGTGAGTTCTCTGCGAGGGATGATAGTGCTGGTCTCTATTTTATTTGCCGTTTATTTTGGAATGGCACATGCGCCTGTGGATGAAAAAGCAGTGCTTCTTGCATATAAGATACATAAAGTACTGCTGGTTTTCCTTATCACATTTGTAATTGCAAGGGTGCTGACAGGCCTACTGAAGGCCTATTCCAACAGGGAAGACAGCTCGAAGAGTTCGCTTTCACTATTCAAATCCATCATCAATATTTTAGTCTATTTATTGGGCCTGTTGGTGATGCTGGAATCATTCGGAATTTCCATAACCCCTGTATTAACAGCCTTGGGCGTGGGTGGTTTGGCTGTGGCACTTGCCTTGCAGGATACGCTTTCCAACCTCTTTGCAGGAATACAGATTACACTTACACGCACCATCAAACCGGGCGATTATATTCACTTGACTAGCGGCGAAGAAGGCACGGTTGTTGATATTACATGGAGGTCGACTACGCTGCTTACTCAATCAGATAATATGACGGTGATACCTAATTCCAAACTGGCAACGACCATTATCACCAACTATTCTTTGCCCAAGCGGAACCTTTCTATTTCGGTGCCTGTGGGCATTGCATACGACAGTGATTTAGATAAAGCTGAACGGGTGGCGCTGGAGGTTGGTGAGGCCCTGATGCGTGAAAACGGTATAGAAACAAAACCTGTTTTTCGCTATAAAGAATTCGGTGGCTCTTCCATTAACTTTACATTATCCATGGATGTAAATGAGTTTTCGCAGCAATATATTTTGCGGCATGAATTCATCAAGCGCCTTTACAAGCGATTTAAGGCAGAGGGAATAGATATTCCATTCCCTACCACTTCGGTATATATTAAGAAAGAGGAGTAACGCCAAAGAAAAATACCAATGCCTGTGCGGCAATACCTATTATAAGTCCTATATAAATATTGAATGCATCATGAGCTTTTGATTTATAGCGAGCAAGGCCTACTAAAACAACGATAGCAAATGCCCCTAAAAGCCAGGTATAAAGGGAAGTATGCGTATAATGCATTAACCCAATAACTGTTCCCAGCAGCCCGCCTGCACCTACACTGTGAAAGCTGACCTTTGTGAATAAGGAAATTATCAGGGTGGAAATGATGGAAATATTTATACCTAACATAAATACATTCAGTGATTGGGCCGAAGGAGGCATTCTTTTATGGAATGTGTAATAAACAAGTATATAACAAAGGGCTGTAAAGGCAAGTAAGACGCGGCGGTCGTTTTCTGAAGGATGAGTGATGCTTGAAATACGACCAAGTTTTAGTAACATCCAACTTAAGACTAAAGGTAAAAGATATGTGCAAATAAAAACCACGGAGAGTATTATTAACCAAGGTTTGTCGGTATCTAAAGGAATATAAAGGTTAGGGTCGCACCAAAGAATAATGAATGTTCCAAGGGCGGGCATCAATGCTGGGTGGAAAACATAAGAGATAGCTGACCATACTTTTTTACCCATACTTTTTATATTTCTTTACGCATCCTCGCTACCGGAATGCCCAGCTGTTCGCGATATTTTGCAACGGTGCGCCGTGCAACCTTATATCCTTTTTCCTCCAGCAAAGATACCAATGCATCGTCGTTAATGGGCTTCTTTTTGTCTTCGGCGCTAATTATTTCCTGTATCAGGTTTTTCACTTCGTTAATGGAAACTTCCTCGCCGCTTTCTTTTTGGAATGATTCTGAAAATAATGTTTTTAATAAAAACGTTCCGAAGTTCGTCTGAACATATTTGCTGCTCACAACCCGTGAAATAGTTGAAATATCCAATCCGATTTCCTTTGCTATATCCTTTAACAGCATGGGTTTCAACTTACTTTCGTCGCCCGAAGCAAAGTAATCATGCTGGTAATACAAAATGGTTTGCATAACACGTTGCAAGGTATCTTCCCGCTGCTTAATAGCATTGATAAAACTACCTGCTGCTTCTGTTTTTGTTTTGGCAAAAGTGGCTGCTTCACGTTCCATTTTATCCATGCCCTTTTTGCGTTCCGACATCTCCAGATAGAGTGGACTTAATCGGAGATTTGAGGATATTCTTCCATTAATAGAGGCTTCCAATTCGCCCTCGGAATTGGCAATTACAAAATCCGGAACCACTTGTGTAGAACTGGCCGCAGCATCTGCAAAAGCCTGTCCCGGTTTAGGATTCAGCTTTATAATTTCATTTACGGCTTCACGCAATTTACTATCATCCACCTTTAAAATATCTTTCAGCTTATCATAATTTTTCCGCGTAAACTCTTCAAAACCTTTCTCTAAAATTTCAATGGCCAGTTTTTGGGTTTCATTTTTATGTTCTTCGCGCTTAAGCTGAATTAGCAGGCATTCCCGAAGGTCGCGCGCGCCAACTCCCGGCGGGTCAAACTCTTGAATTATTTGGAGAAGAGGTTCTAATTCCTTTTCATCGGTAAGTATATTTTGCTGAAAAGTAATATCGTTTGAAATGGAATATAAATCGCGGCGCAGGTAGCCATCCTCATCAATATTGCCAATGATATACTCGCCAAGCATTTGCTGGCGCTCGTTCAAATGGTCCTTCAAACCTAACTGAAAATGCAAAGAATCCTGGAAGCTGGAGGAGTCTGCAAAAGAGGATTCCCGGGTCTCCTGCTCGGCTGCATAATTGTCTGATGATAGTTTATAGGCAGGAACATACTCATCATTTTCTTCCATGAATTCTTCCGCATCAAAATCATCATCGGTATTTCCCTTTTCAAAATCATCATCCAAATTATCCGACACCTCATCTTTTGGTTCGTCCAAGGGTTCGCTGATATCTTCAAGCGCCGGATTGTTTTCAATCTCCTCTTTTATGCGCTGCTCCATTAATGGAACTGGCAATAACAAAAGTTTCTGCACCAATATTTGATTGGGCGTAAGCTTCAGTGCCTGTTTTAACTGCTGTGTTTGCCGGAGGTTGGCCATGGCGTTTTTGGACTAAAGACGGACGAAGCTATTTAAAACTCTGCATTTTTTGGGGTGCGCGGGAATGGTATCACATCACGGATATTGGTCATGCCCGTTACAAACAACACCAGTCGTTCCAAGCCAAGCCCAAAGCCGGAATGCGGAGCCGTACCAAATTTGCGGAGTTCCAAATACCACCACATTTCTTTTTCCGGCAGACCCATTTCACGAATACGTGCTAGGAGTTTATCATAGTTTTCTTCACGCTGTGAGCCGCCGATAATTTCACCCACATAGGGGAAAAGCACGTCCATGGCTCTGACCGTCTTACCATCCTCATTTTGTTTCATATAAAAAGCCTTTATGCCGCGCGGATAATCGGTAATGATTACAGGGCATTTAAAATGTTCCACCAGATAATTTTCATGCTCTTTTTGCAGGTCATTTCCCCATTCCGGTTTGAACTCAAATTTTTTGCCGCATGTTTTTAATACATCAACGCCTTCCGTATACGTAATGCGTTTGAAAGTAGAATCCTTCACCATATTCAGGCGGTTGAGCAATTCCTTATCGTACATGTTGTTCAGGAAAACCAAATCGTCCATGCAATTTTCGAGCGCATAGCGCACCAAATATTTTAGCATATCCTCTGCCAAATCCATATTATCATGGATATCGTAAAAAGCCATTTCAGGCTCAATCATCCAGAATTCTGCCAGGTGGCGGGGCGTATTGGAGTTCTCCGCACGGAAAGTCGGTCCGAACGTATATACCTTAGACAAAGCCATAGCAGCGGTTTCAGCCTCTAACTGCCCGGAAACAGTAAGGTTAGTTTCTTTTCCAAAGAAGTCTTCTGTATAGTTTATGGAGCCATCCTCATTTTTGGGAGGATTAAGCATATCCATTGTTGTTACACGGAACATTTCTCCAGCACCTTCCGCATCAGAGCCGGTAATTACAGGGGCATGGAGGTAGTAAAATCCGTTATCGTTGAAATATTTGTGTATGCCATACGCCATCGCATGGCGTATGCGCATAATGGCTCCAATTGTATTGGTGCGGGGGCGCAGGTGGGCAATTTCCCTTAAAAATTCAAGCGTGTGGCCTTTCTTTTGCAATGGGAATGTTTCATCGGCAAGGCCGTAAATATGAATTTCCTTAGCCTGTATCTCAACTGACTGACCCTGCCCGGGGGACTTTACCAATATTCCCTTTACCTGTAAACATGCACCCGTTGTAATGCTTTTCAGCAATTCCTCCGGAAAGGCATCGATAGCGGCAACTGCCTGTATGTTATGTATAACAGAGCCATCATTAAGGGCGATAAAAACAACCTGCTTGCTGTCGCGCTTGGTACGCACCCAGCCCTGCACGGTTACTTCTTTATCGTAATCATTAGATTTTAAGAGTTCTTTAACGTTCGTTCTTTTCATAATGGGTTTATAGGAGTGCAAAATTAACCATATTTATTAAGGGTTGAAAAAGCATTTGAGCTAATTGTCTATTTTTACCATTCGTATGAAATTAAATTTGGATATTATCCCTATCACATTGCTGGAACAATATTGTTCTCAGGTAGATGATAGTTTGCAAACCGGATTTAATGCCCTGCATGACAGTGAACTAAGCATTGAAAATTTTAGTTTTTATACTTCTGTATCTGCTGTGTTCTCGTCTAAAATAGAAGGGGAGAAGATGGAATTGGATTCCTATATAAAGCATAAACGGCTCGGAGCGCACTTTTTGCCTGACTATACGCGCAAGGTAGATGATTTGTACGATGCTTATTTGTTTGCGCAAAAAACCAAATTATCGGCAGACAAAATAATGAATGCCCATGCTATTATTACCAAACACATTTTACAAAAAGCGCAACAAGGCAATTTTCGCAGTGGAAATATGGTGGTTGTTACTTCCGATGGAAAGATAGAATACACGGCTGCTTCACCAGGCTTGTTAAAAACGGAAATGGAAAAATTATTTGGAGATATTGAAACACTGCTTGCTGCTGAATTAAATTTTAAGGAGGTATTCTATTTTGCTTCTATGATTCATCTGGTATTTGTAAAAATTCATCCTTTTGAAGATGGAAACGGCAGAACGGCCCGTTTACTCGAAAAGTGGTTTATCGCTCAAAAACTGGGTACTAAAGCCTGGTACATCCAGTCGGAAAAGAACTATTATGAACAGCATCAAACCTATTATGACAATATCAGGCATTTAGGCTTTGAGTACGCAACGCTTGACTATTCACAGGCGCTTCCGTTTTTATTAATGCTTGGGGAAGGGGTTAGGTAAGAGGGAGATTATTTAATTTCTTTGCTGGTTGAGTCGTAGTTTATAATCATCTCTTTAACGCCATCAAAACTACTTTTAGACTTAAGTTTTCCGTTCTTATAATATTCCATTGTTGTTCCCTCATCGCCTCGATAATTACTGCGAGACTTTAATTTCCCATTTTCATAATACTCTTCGGATACTTCTTCATTACTATTTTTAAAAATAGACCTGCTCATTAGACTCCCACTTTCATAGTAAGATTTTGTAGTATCATTTTGCTTGTTATCAGAATAAGGTATTTCGCTCATTATTTTTCCACTTTCATAATAATCCTTTTCCACTCCATTAATACTATCATATTTGTAAGGAATCTCTTTCCTTAACTTTCCGTTACCGTAATAATCCTTTTCTACTCCATTTAATTTCCCATTTTCATATGGAAATTCAAGGTCTACGTTTCCACCTTTATCAAAATAGACATATTCAATACCATTTTTTATACCGTTAATATAGGGTGTTTCCTGTGCTAATTTTCCGTCTTCAAAAAATGATTTCTCCACCCCGTTTTCTTTACCATTGACAAAGGGGTTTTCCCATTGTAATTTTCCATTATCATCGTAGATTTTCATTATTCCATTTACTTCCCCATTAATATATGGAATTTCACAATAAAATTTCCCATCCTTACTATATCCATGTGAAACTCCTACCGGTTTTCCGGCTTTATAAATAGTAAGTACATATATCGGCGCTGTACTATCCGGCAATAAGAAAATGCTGCCATAATTTCCATATTCTATCCATTTGCCTTCCTTCAAGCCATTTACCATTTCATTTTTTGCTTCTGCCTTATCAGTAAAGCCTTGGTCTATAACATTATTACAGGCAATAAAAACCGAGACTACCCCAATCAATAAAACCCACATATTTTTAAAGCACAATCCCATTTTATTCGTCTTCATGCCCATAAGGCTTCAAAATTAACCGTTTTCACGGTAGTTTTAGTTCATTTTTTAGTAAGATTCCTCACTTTGTTCGGAATGACAATTTTATAATGTGAGGCAAGGGGGGATAGTGGCGCGGGCG
>CAIWVW010000131.1 GCA_903916255.1 uncultured Bacteroidota bacterium | reverse complement strand
GTTGTTTTGTTCTCCGGCTCAATCTATTTGCTCGTTATGGGCGACTTCTTAAAAATCAATACTACATGGGCAGGCCCTGTTACCCCATTAGGTGGTTTATGTTTAATTGCCGGATGGTTCGTTTTATTCCTTTCAGCCCTCAAATACAAGGAGAAAGATATCCCTCCTACTAATAATCCACAGAATTAATGAAATACAAAGCATATAAAGAAAGGCTTGTCAAAATAGCCGACCTGGGCTATACAACAGCAGTGTTGGGTTGGGACCAGGAAACCTATATGCCTGAAAAAGGGGCAGGTTTCAGGGCGCAGCAAATTTCCACCCTGTCGGGAATAATTCATGAACAGTTTACGGATAAAGAATTAGGAAAAATCCTTAAAAAGCTGAATGACAGCCCCAAAAAGCTAACTGAAAAAGAAAAGAGAAACGTTGCCCAGACTTTAAAAGATTATAAAAGACAAAAGAAATATACCCGGGAATTTGTCGAGTTGTTAAGCAAAACCACATCAGAATGTTTTCAGGCTTGGCAAAAGGCACGGAAGGAAAACAACTTTTCACTTTATGCCCCGCATCTTACCAAGATGATTGCACTGAAACGCAAAGAAGCTGAACTGCTTGGCTATAAAAAACATCCTTACGACGCTTTGCTCGACCAATATGAACCCGGTGCAAGAGTTGAAGATTTAGATATTCTTTTCAAAGATGTGCGCAGCCAGTTAGTGGCTTTTGTGAAAAAAGTGGCTGCTGCCAAACAAAATGACGACAAGTTCATGTACTTGCATTATCCCAAAGACAAGCAATGGGATTTTGGTATTGACCTTTTGAAACAAATGCACTTCGATTTTGAAGCCGGAAGACAGGATTATTCAGCGCATCCTTTTACAACCAATTTCAGCGCAAAAGATGTACGCGTAACTACCCGAGTTTCGGAAGATAACTTTAAATCCATGATTTGGAGTTGCATTCACGAAGGCGGACATGGTTTATATGAACAAGGCCTGCCTGAAAGTGAATATGGTTTGCCATCCGGCGAAGCCGTATCGCTTGGCATACACGAATCTCAATCGAGATTATGGGAAAATATGGTAGGCAGAAGCCTTAACTATTGGAAAGCAAACATCAAACTGGCACAAAAATATTTCCCCGAGAATTTGAAGAATGTTTCGGCTGAACAATTCTGGAAAGCATCAAATATTGTTACACCGTCATTTATCCGCACCGAAGCCGATGAATTAACTTACCATTTCCATATTCTTATCCGTTATGAGATTGAAAAGGCATTAATGGATGGTTCATTGCAAGTAAAGGATTTACCAGCCTATTGGAATGCCAAATACAAAGAATATTTGGGTGTAAAAGTTCCGAATGATGCCGAAGGCGTATTGCAGGATATACATTGGTCGCATGGCAGCATTGGCTACTTCCCAACTTACTCATTAGGAAGTTTTTATGCGGCACAGTTTTTTGCAACAGCTAAAAAAGAAGTTAAATCACTTGAAAAGAACATAGAAAATGGTAATTTGCTCCCGTTGCTGAAATGGTTCAGGGAAAAGATACATAAGCACGGCAAATATTATTCTGCCGAGGAATTATGCAAGAAAGTAACCGGTGAAAAATTGAACTTTACCTATTTTATGGATTACGCGAAAGAGAAATATTCAACCATATACAATATCAAGTAGAAAGTAGAAAGTAGAAAGTAGAAAGTGTAAAGTGTAAAGTAGAAAGGAAAGGCATGAGGATAGATAAATTTGAAGATGTTATTGCATGGCAAAAAGCAAAAGAATTAACAATAATGATATACAGGGTTTTTGCAGATAGTAAAGATTTTAGTTTCAGAGACCAGATTCAGCGGGCGGCAGTTTCTGTGGTGAATAATATTGCCGAAGGATTTGAAAGAAGAACCAATAATGAATTTAAACACTTTCTATATATGGCCAAAGGCTCTTGCGGCGAAGTTCGTTCAATGCTCTATATTTCTAAGGAATTAAATAAAATACCCATGATAGTTTTTCTAAATTATTTGCACTGGTTGAGGAAACATCAAAAATTATTGCAGGCTTAATTAAATCACTATAAACTTTACACTTTCTACTTTTAACTTTATACTCAAAAAAACATGAAGCATACAACAGGCATTAAACCGGAATCAGCATCCTTAACAGGATTGGGCTTTTCAGGAAAAGAAAATGTTCTATGGAACCTTTCCCCTGCCAGCCTTATAGAAGAAACCATCCGTTTAGGACAAGGTTCTTTTAATGATTGCGGTGCATTAATGATTGATACCGGCGAATTTACGGGACGCTCACCCAAAGACAAATTTACCGTGAAAGATACTATCACCAAAGATACGGTTTGGTGGGGTGATATTAACTTTCCTTTCGAACCTGAAAAATTTAAAGCACTCCGCAAAAAGATGACCGATTATGCAACAGACAAAACATTATATGTGCACGATGCATTTGTTTGTGCCGACCCTGCTTACCGCCTAAAAGTGCGGGTTATTACCGAAACTCCATGGGCCAACCTGTTTGCAACAAACTTATTCCTGCGCCCAACCGCTGAAGAATTAAAAACCTTTACTCCTGATTGGCACATCATTTGCCTGCCAGGATTTAAAGCAGATGCAAAGACAGACGGAACCCGCCAGCATAACTTTACCATGCTGAACTTTACAGAAAAACAAATCATCATCGGAGGTTCTTCCTATACAGGTGAAATTAAGAAATCCGTTTTTACGTTGCTGAATTATACCTTACCGCTTGAAAAAGGCGTTCTCTCTATGCACTGCTCGGCTAATATTGGCAAAGCAGGCGATACAGCAATATTTTTCGGGTTATCCGGCACCGGTAAAACAACTCTTTCCGCCGACCCTGAACGCGGTTTGATTGGTGATGATGAACATGGCTGGTCCGATAGCACCATCTTCAACTTTGAAGGCGGATGTTATGCAAAATGCGTAAACCTTACCAAAGAAAAAGAACCTCAAATTTATGATGCCATCCGTTTTGGTACGTTATTGGAGAACACACGCTGTTATGAAAATACTTCTAAGGTAGATTATGATAATATCTCGGTAACTGAAAACACCCGAGCTGCTTATCCTATCAATCATATAGATAATGCCGTTGAACCATCGGTAGGCGGAATTCCTAAAAATATTTTCTTCCTTACCTGCGATGCGTATGGAGTATTGCCTCCTATTTCAAAACTTACTGTGGCGCAAGCCATGTATCACTTTATTTCCGGTTATACCGCAAAAATTGCCGGAACTGAAATGGGTGTTACCGAGCCCCAACTGACCTTCTCCGCTTGTTTCGGGAAAGCGTTTTTACCATTGCACCCTTTCCAATATGCTGAATTGCTTGGCAAGAAATTAGAAAAACATAATGTAAATGTTTGGCTGGTAAACACCGGATGGTCAGGCGGACCTTATGGAATTGGAAGCCGTATGAAGCTTTCCTATACCCGTGCTATGATTACCGCCGCATTAAATGGGTCAATGGAAAAAGGAAAGTTTGAAACCCTCCCGGTATTCAACCTGCAAATGCCTACCGTTTGCCCTGGCGCTCCTGCTGAAATATTAAATCCGCGCAACACATGGAAAGACAAGGATGCGTATGATGCAAAAGCTAATGACCTTGCTGTATCCTTCAACAAAAATTTTGAGCAATATGCAAGCCGTGTAAATGCTGAAGTGCTGAATGCAGCGCCGAAAGCGGTTACCGTGAATGCATAGTAATAGTAGAAAGTAAAAAGTTGAAAGTTTTAAAGTAAAGTAAGAAACCCCGCCAGTGGCGGGGTTTTCTGTTAGTAAGAACGTATTGTTTACCTGCTGATAATAAACTTGCTGGTTGCCGATGTATAATTACCGGTATGGACATAATAAAAATATTCGCCCGGTGCATATTGTTTGGTATCTAACAAAATATCATTAAAAGCGTTGCCAACATTGCAGGTTTTAACCACCTGGCCTGAGAGATTGGTAATAACCATTTCCGCTTTATCGCTTCCCGAAGGCAGATTGTATGTTAAATGAATCATATTATTAGATGGGTTTGGATATGGGGTCATAGCAGTTTCCGCATCGTTTCCATTTGATACTTCCGGTGTAGCAGATGCATAGTAGGTTCCACCAAGCGAATATACATTGCCTGCATAGTATCCTTTGGTAAAGCCATAATTATTTGCTATCATTTTTGTTCCGCTGCCGGTATTAAAACACTGCACACCAAAGCAACTGTCTATTCTATACAATTGAAGCCCGGTTTGGTCCCACAAAATGGTTAAGTATTCATAAGGCTTGTTAGTGGTATTTACATATACCGAAACCCATTTCCAGTTATTAGCAGTATTAAAAAGGCCCGTATTCAGATATGATACACCGTCAAAAGTAAAACCGCCTACATTCGGCATATTGGCACTTTCAACCAGGTTATGGTTGATATCATAAATGTTTATAGTACTGGAAGTGGCCGTATAATAGTTCCATGTAGAAGGTCCGGTCTGAACTACTTCCACAGAGCTATTGGGGTATGTATGTTCCAACGTAATTTGTGCAAAATTGATACTTGCATACAGTAAAAATAATGCGGTAAGTAATTTTTTCATGATAGTATAATTTATTGGTTATTAGACATCAAATATACTATTATTATAATATCACACGTATTGGTTATAGTATATTTTAAATTTAATTTAATTTATGACCATTTAATCCTTTATTATGAAAATATGCAGCCCCTATATTTAACACTTTTTCACGTTTTCTTCCGGCCTTTTCCACTACCTTTGCTTTAATGAAGTTTTTGGCAACTATACTATTGTTCTATTTCTCCTTCCTAATGGCCCAGCCAATAGGCACTTTGGTGCATAACCAACTTGCAATGAAGAAAGAGGTTTGCACTATGAGTTGCTGCCAGCATTGCAAACAGACTGAAAAGAAACAATCGCAAAAGTTGCCATTTGGCTGCTGCGCCAATGATATGTCGAATCCATTTGCACAATGCTGTTGCTGCATAGGCTTTATTCCCGTAAAACAAAACAATTATTTATTAATCATACCAAACTCGACTATTCAAATAGCAGCATATTCAAGGTCACTTGTCCCCAATTATTCTTCCGACTGCTGGCGCCCGCCTGAAATGGCAGCCTGATTTAAACAGCTCGCTTGTTACTGCAAGCAAATTAACGGAATAATAAAAATTAAATTTTAAATAAAATGAAACGTCAGATTTTAATGGCAAGCGCTGCTATGCTATTATCCATAGCCGCTATTGCCGGCAACAATACAAAAACAAAAACCGCATGTACTGGAAGTTGCTGCACAAAAGCATGCACTTCCAAATGCGTTTGCGACACTAAAAAATGCTCACCGGAAACCTGCAAGGCTACTTGCACCAACTGCAGTGCGCATTCAGGAAAGTGCAGCAAGTAAGTATTTGTTGCTTAACTAAGAAAGGGCCTCGCAGCAATGCGGGGCCTTTTCTTTATTTTTGGTAATGTATATTCTTTATCTGCTGATAATAAACTTGCCAGTTGCAGACCTGTAATTATCGGTATTCATATAATAGAAATATTCCCCCGGTGCATATTGTTTTGTATCCAACAAAATGTGGTTGAAAGTATTGCCAACATTGCAGGTTTTAACCACCTGGCCGGAAAGATTGGTAATTACCATTTCCGCTGTATTCATACCTTCGGGGAGATTATAATTCAAATAAATCAAGGAGGAAGATGGATTAGGGTATGGGTGTTCATTGCCATCACCTCCACTTATCTCTTCAATACCTGAAGGAGTGCACCAGGTTGCAATATAATTAGCGGAATTACCACCTACTGTAGTAAATATACCGCCTGTATAGAGACAACCATTATAAACGGCAAACGCGCTATCACGGGCATTTACACCTACACCCAGAGCGGACCAGGAAGTGCCGTTCCATGCGGCAATATTGCTGGCAGGAATACCACCAGCCGTATCAAACTGACCACCCGCATATAGAATTCCATTATATGCAATTAAGGCGTCGACACCATAGTCTGGCTCATTAGTTCCAGTGCCGAGAGCAGACCATGTAGTACCATTCCATTCCGCCACATTGCCAGGATATATTTGACCACCCGCATAGAGATTACCATTATAAACAGTTAAAGCATAAGTACTTCCATATAAAGTACCGGGGGTAGCCCAAGAAGAACCATTCCAATCCTCAACACCGAACCAACCGCCAGCATAAACGCCACCACTATAAACAGTTAAAGCATAAACATAATAATAAGTGGGCAACCCTGGACCCAGAGCCGACCATGAAGTACCGTTCCATTCTGCAACATAATTTGCAAGACTCCCACCGGCTGAATCAAACTCCCCTCCGGCATAAAGATTACCATTATAACTCGTTAGGGCATAGCACCCCCCTGTAAAGTATGAACCATAATAAGTTCCCTGGAGCCCAGCGCCAAGGGGCGACCACGTTGAACCGTTCCATTCTGCAATTTCACTTGCCGGATTTCCACCTGCTGTTTTGAAGTCGCCACCAACATAAAGATTGCCATTAAAAACCGTAAGGGCGTGCACTGTATTATTTACTCCCGCACCCACAGCCGACCACGTTGAACCGTTCCACATGGCAATATTATTAGCCGGATTTCCGCCTGCCATAGTAAATGAACCTCCTGCGTATAAATTGCCATTATATTCTGTTAATGCAAGCACATAGCCATTCATTCCACTGCCTACATTAGACCATGTTTGGGCCTTTAAATTAAATGTTACTAATAAACTTGCTGCAATTGCAACGTTTTTCCAGGTGGGGTTACTTCTTAGGATATTTTTTGTTTGCATGAAATTTGGTATAATTGTCTATTGGTAATATTGAAGAGATTTTTCTTTCTTACAACACCAATACGCAAGATTACTACAAAAGGTTGGGCAGTATACAAAATTATCTTGCGTGTGAAGTGGTTAATTACCAATTCACTTGCCTATTTCCAAATCCTTGCCTCATGCAACCTTATGGCCTCACTAAAAAAGAAGCGGGTGCTTTTTTCAAATGCATCCGTAAAATCGGAAACATAAAACTGGTGAACAGGCTTCTTTTTAGCCGTATTCAGTAAATTATTTTTCTTTAATAGTTGGGCTACCTGTTCCGCCACTTCGTCTGCCGCGTCAATCAAGGGAATTTTATGGTTATAAAACTCCTCTATTTCCGGCCTTATTAAAGGAAAGTGGGTGCAGCCAAGTATTAGAGCATCGATATTTTTAATCTTCGGGCGCGACAAATAATCGCGTATTATGCTCCGGCTTATATTATTATTGAAAAAGCCCTCTTCAATCATGGGAACCAGCAATGGCGTTGCCAATCCATGAACATCCTGTTTGCTGTTGGCTTTTTTTATTTTACTGGCATGTATGCCCGATTTTATGGTGCCTTTGGTTGCAATAACACCAATTGTCTTTAATGATTTGTCTTTGGCTATTTTTTGAACTACCGGGTCAATCACATTTACCACTATGGCCCTTTTGCCTACAAAATCTTTTACGGCTTCAAATGCCAGCGCCGAAGCTGTATTGCAGGCTATCACAATCATCTTGCATTTATGGTCGAGCATAAATTGCGCAATGCGTATGGAATAATACTTAATGGAATCGGGCGATTTGTCGCCATAAGGCAAATGGGCAGTATCTCCAAAATAAATAAGCTTCTCATGCGGAAGCTTATCCTTGATGGCGCGTGCCACCGTTAAACCGCCAATGCCTGAATCAAAAACACCGATGGGCTGGCTGGCCCTTTGTTTTTCCGATTCAGGCATTGGAAGTATCGATAAATAAAAACTTACTTTTTCTTAGGCTGAATTTTAAGCTCCTCGGCAACCTGGGCATAAATATCATCGGAATCTTCCGAATAAAGAACTACGCCGGAGCTTGTGTCGAATATATATTTATACATGCCCTTTTTAGCTACTTTTTTAACTGCATCCTTTGCTTTCTTTATAATAGGAGCTGTAATGGAATCATTGAAACGTTGCAGGTCTGCCTGAGCCGAACCCTGAAATGCCTGAATACGTTGTCCGATTTCCTGAATTTCCTGTTGTTTGGTATTCTTAATAAGGTCGGTCATGGTCTTTTCATTCTTTTGGTAGTCCTGAACCTTAGTTTGATATTCCTTTTGCATAGATTCTACTTCGGCTTCCAACTGTTGGTAGTGAGCTTGGCCTACCTTACGGGCTGAATCCGACTCAGGCATCGACCTTAAAAGGGAATCTAAATTAATATGCCCTAATTTTTGTGCAGTTGCAGAAAATGCGAATAAGGAAAGACCTGCAATTAAAAATGTACTTATTGTTTTTTTCATAGAAATGGATTTGATTTTTATTGTTTAGTGATGGTATACTTTTTTGGGTTTATCTTCAGAAGTGTTAACGTTATATCCCATATTTTTTAGGATTTCGTCGCTTTTGTCATATTTCGGGTTAGCATACAACATGGTAAAGTCGCTTGATTTATCAAAAATAACACCCAGATTATCTTTTTCAGCCAAATCCTGAACGGCATTGTATACTTTATCCTGCAGCGGCTTAACAAGTTCCTGGCGTTTTTTAAATAAATCGCCGTTTACGCCGAAACGTTGCTTTTGCAAATCTTTAACGGCCTGCTCTTTGGTTTCAATTTCGGCCTGGCGTTTTTGTTTCATTTCATCGGTAAGCAATACTTCGTCTGCTTTGTAGGCTTTATACAGCTGGTCCACCTCCGAATATTTGGCTTCAATTTCCTTTTGCCACTGAATGGATATCTGGTTAATCTGGTCCTCGGCTGCCTTGTACTCCGGCATTTTAGACAGAATATATTGCGAATCTACGTAAGCAAACTTTTGGGCAGATACCACAGCTGTGCCTAACGCAAAGAATGATACCAATAAAAAATTACGGATGATTTTAGTTTTCATTTTGTTGCAATTTAAGTATTGCTTTCATCATAAAGGTGTGCGAAATTAGTATTTTTTATAATTCCCCCAAATTTGCACCTATAGTAAATACAAATTGTCCGCGGGGCATAGTCAGGTTATTGGGTACATCATCAAATCTCCAGCCGTAATCAAATCCAAGCAATCCAAACATAGGAAGGAAAATCCGTACACCCGGCCCGGCAGCTCTATATAGCGAAAACGGGTTGAATTGCTGAACACTTGCCCAACTGTTTCCGGCATCTACAAAAGCAAGTACATATACTGTGGCTGAGGCGTTTAATGAAACAGGGTACCTGATTTCCGCTGTATATTTGGCGCATGTAACAGCCCCTGTTGCCGGAGATAAAGAGCCATCATTATACCCTCGCAGGGCTATGATTTCCCTTCCGTCAATAAGTGAATAGCCTGTTAAGCCGCTTCCGCCCATATAAAAACGATTGAACGGGCAATAGCCCAAATCTGAATTATAATCATTCATCAGCCCGAAACCGAAATTGGTATATAACACAAAGTTATGTGCCA
Organism: uncultured Bacteroidota bacterium; assembly: GCA_903916255.1. GTDB lineage: Bacteria > Bacteroidota > Bacteroidia > JABEUT01 > JABEUT01 > JABEUT01. The sequence continues at coordinate 2,926 of CAIWVW010000131.1, read as the reverse complement.
GTTTGCCTTCCGATTCTTTATTGGCCCAATGGGTTATTTCCGTGTAAAATGAACCTGTAAACTTATATTTCTGGAATTCAAGGAATTTATATTTCTGTTCGGGGGCTTCGTCAGCAAAATTCTGATGCCCTTCAAAGGCAGAATATGGAGGGGTCCATTCACCCGATAACTTAATATTAGACCCGTAAGTTGGGTAAATATTCGGGTCAGCCGAATTCCTAGTTAATTGTAATTTATAACTGATAGCATTGGCATATCCATTGGCAAAAATAAACGAGGTGCCATAATTATTTACCGTATAGTACTGGTAATTAATATACTGGTATAGCGTGAAATAATCGTCAGGGAATTTGAGGGGGATACCTAATCCTACAGAAACACCTTTAATATTAATCGATTCACGGCCCGGGTCGCTGGACGGCAATCCATTACTTTCGGTGGTGGTGAAGAATGTTGTGCTTAGCGAATTTGGTTTATGCCCGCCAACCCATGGTTCCACAAATGTAAGGTTAACCGATTGGTAAGGCAGTCCATTCGATTGGAAACGAAGGCTCAGCTCCTCCCCATCACCTGTAGGAATAGGCCTCCAGGCATCTTTATGAAAAATGCTGGCTGCCGAAAAGTTTTTAAGTGTTATGCCTGCTGTACCAACAAAACCAAGGCCACCACCCCATCCGCCGGAAAGCTCTATCTGGTCCGACGATTTTTCGGTTACTCCATAGTTAATATCCACTGTTCCGTCTTGCGGGTTAGGTACAGGTGTCACGGTCATCTTTTCCGGGTCGAAGTAGCCCAATTGGCCCAATTCCCTTTGTGTGCGTATTACGTCGGACCGGCGGAAAAGCTCACCGGGCATGGTTCTCAACTGACGCATAATAACCTTGTCGCTGGTTTTATCATTGCCGGATACTGTTACATTATTTACACGGGCAATAGTTCCTTCGTATATGCGCATTTCCATATCTATGGTATCATTATGCACATTGGTTTCCACCGGATTCACCTGGAAGAAGAGGTATCCGTTATCCATGTACAACGAGCTTATATCGGTACCATTTGGGTTCATGGTAAGGCGTTCATTCAAAAGTGATGCATTATAAATATCGCCCTTTTTAATACCCAATATGCTGCTAAGCAGTTTGGAAGGATATTTGGAGTTTCCTATCCAGTTAATATCCCCGAAATAATAACGGTGTCCTTCAGCAATAGTAATATCTATAGATACGCGGTTTGGAACTTCAGATTTGTAGATGGTGTCTTTCACAATCTTCGCATCGCGGTAGCCAAGGCTGTTGTATTTATCGATAATCTTATCCTTATCGCCGGCATAACTGTCCGGTATCAGCTTGGAGGTATGGAAAATACTGTAGAACCTTTTACGTTTAGTGTCTTTCATGGCATGGCGCAACTTCGTGGACGAAATGGCGGTATTACCATAGAAATTTATATCCTGAATTTTAATCCGTTGCCCACGGTCAACCTTTATATAGAGTATCACCGAATTGGAGAAAGTGGTATCTGTTTTTTCTACTATCTCCAGTTTGACATTAGAATAACCGGCATCGGTAAAATGCGAAATGACAGTTTGGCGCAAATCGGCCAGTAAATAATCGGTAACTACTTTACCCCTTACCAGTTTCACTTCATCCCTCAACTTGTTGGCTTCACCTTTCTTCAACCCGATAAATGTAAATTTAGATAACCTCGGTTTTTCAATAACCGATATGGTTAAATAAATCTTTTTCCCATCGATTTTAGCGGCATACACCTGCACGTCTTCAAAGAGACCCTGTTTCCATATATTTTTAATGGCTTCTGTTATCTTCGTTCCGGGTATAGTTATTTTATCTCCTTTGGTAAGGCCCGATATAAGCAACAAAACAGCCACATCCATGTGCTGGGCACCTATTACCTTTGGTTCTTCTGCCAATTCAAATTCGCGTGGAGCTGCCAAATTCAATTTATTCGAATCGGCTTTCATTTTTGCAACAATGCTGTCGCTTTTATGCTTGGCTACTATGGCCACACGCATAGCGCTGTCACGCGCAATACTATCCAATATAGCCATGTGCGCCTTAATTTCGGTCGAATCGATTCCCTTATTCTTTTTATGGTGCTTAGTTTGTGCAGAAACGGAAATGCAGGACATACCGAATACCAGGAGCAACAATACTTTTAAGATACCTTTTAACATAATTTACTGTAACATTTTTGATAGTTGTTCACTCGTTTTCCCAAATCTCCGTTCTCTTTTCTGGTAGTCGGCAATAGCTTCATAAAAATCATCTTTCCTGAAATCGGGCCATAATTTTTCGGTGAAATATAGTTCTGCGTATGCAATTTGCCAGAGTAAAAAGTTGCTGATGCGGTGTTCGCCACTGGTACGTATAAGCAACTCAGGGTCAGGGTATGGAGAGGTGTTTAGATAGCTGTTGAACAGTTCTTCCGTAATTTCGGCAGAAGAAATTCGTTCCGTTTCAACGTCATTTGCCAATGAGCGGACAGCATTCATTATTTCCCATTTGGAACTATAGCTTAATGCCAGAATTAATTTCATCCGCTTGTTAGACGACGTTTTCTCGATAGCCTTCATCAGTTCCCGGTAACAGGCAGATGGCAAGCTTTTTAAATCGCCTATAGCATGGAGCGATATATCGTTCTCCATCAAGGTTTTAATCTCTTTATTAATGGTGAAAACCAGCAACTCCATCAACCCGTTTATTTCATCGGCAGGGCGTGTCCAGTTTTCGGTGGAGAAGGCATACAGTGTAACATGCTTTACGCCTATTTCGGCTGCCGCTTCAATCGTTTCACGAACAGCCTTTACGCCATTGCGGTGCCCAAAGAGCCGGTTCTTGCCCTTTTGCTTTGCCCAACGCCCGTTTCCATCCATTATCACTGCTACGTGATTGGGTACGGAATTCTT
>CAIWVW010000130.1 GCA_903916255.1 uncultured Bacteroidota bacterium | reverse complement strand
TTGTCATTCTGAACAAAGTGAAGAATCTCTATTCAATCATTTTCAATATATTTGTCTATACAAATTGCAAAGCAATTGCGTTAAAAGGAAATGAAAAAGATTTTTGTTCTATTGGTTTTAGTAAACATTTTGTTGAACGGGTGCGATAACAAGGTGGTGTATCCCCTTGCCCAGGTTAGTGATGGTACTAATGGCAATGTTAATGCCCTTGCTGTATTTAATGGAAACTTAATTGCAGGCGGTTCGTTTACAAATGCAGGAAATATCTCTGCCAGTAATATTGCGCAATGGAACGGTTCAACATGGTCTGCGATGGCCTCCGGGCTTAATAATTCTGTGTGTTCGCTTATTGTATTCAATGGAAATTTAATTGCAGGATGCCCTAATAGTGGGATATTTCAATGGAACGGCACCAAGTGGACCCAATTGGTAGTTGGAAAAAGCAATAATTATTTATTCACTATTTATAATAATAACCTTGTTGTCGGAGGGGGATTTGATTCAATAGGAGGAATTAAGGCTGCGAACTTAGCCCAATGGAATGGGTCTGTGTGGTCACAAATTGATACCGGTTCAAACGATGGGTTTTCATCGCTGGCTACATATAATGGAGTCCTTGTGGTTGCAGGAAGCAGTTTAATGATGGAGGGCAAATCGTATAATTTTATCGCTAAGTGGAACGGTGTTTCCTGGGCGACATTGGGAACAGGAATAATTTACGAATCAGATCCTGTTTTGTTTGTAAATGATACTAATATATATATGGGAGGGGTTAGTGGTTTCTCCATCCTTATCGATTCAAATTGGAATTCTGTAACCGTAGCAGCCAATACAATGTATACTTCAAATAACATAACTGATTTTTGTTTGTATAATGGAAATACGCTTGCTGTATTATATTCATCTACATTAGGCCCAAATACTGTTGGCTCCAGTATAATAAAATGTGGTGAGACTTCATTTTCATATTTTGAATCTCCCCTTGAATCAGTAAATGGTGGGATAAATGCTATGATTCAATACCAAAACAATTTAATAGTTGGAGGTGGTTTTTCAGAAGTTGGAAATACATCTGTATTGAATATCGCCCAATACAACGGTACCACTTGGTCTCCTTTATAAAAGCAAGAATGAAACCCTCTCTCTCAATACTTACCCTCCTTTTCTTCGCCTCTCTATTTTCCAATTGCAGCAATTCAAATCAGGAAAAGCAGCCACAGCAAGTAAAAAAAGTCGATACCTATATTCCCAAATATGATACCCTAGCATCGCATTTGATAAAAACAGGCTACGAACCCATGTTTATGTATATGGACCAAAGTTATGCCGATACTTTTTGGAACAGAGGATTAAACAGAAGCGCTTTATATGAGATTGTAGTCCAGCCCCATTACGATGATTACGCGCGGGTTTTAGCCTCCGAAATTCTGTTTTACAAACTGAAAGATTACCCCCCTCGTGGGTTTGAAGATACGATTGGTTATATCTATGCAAGGGCTTTGTACATTACAGGAGATACAGTTCACCGCTACCGCTTGTTAGGCAACCAATGGGGGCTTATGTATTACGATGATGATAATGTACCCGATTATGGCATTTTGGGCGCACATCTGCTCGTGGCAGGTAAAAAAGCAGTTCCCTATTTGCAGGAATTGCTGAATGACAATAGCGTTTTAGTTTACGAAGGCAGCAAAGAAGCCACCGTTGGCAATGCTTTGCATTGCCGCGTAAAAGATGCCGCTGCTTTTTACATCGGAAAAATACTGAATATACCTGTCGATTTTCACGATGATATAAGCGAGGCCGATAAAGATAAGGAAATAGAAAAACTAAAAAAGGCGTTGGAGTAGGGCGGGTACTGAAACGGTTTCCTGCAAATAATTATTTTGTTATTACAAATTTCCCGGTCTGGTAAACCTTGTTTTTCGCATTTAGGGTATAAATATAGGTGCCGCTGCTTAATGTGTTTACATCCATTGTGTATTTGTATTGGGCAGAAGCCAGGGTAACCCTGTTGTATTCTTTACCGGTAACATCAAATATTATTAATTGGAACTCCTCCTGGTTATTGGGCGCATTTATTTCAAAATTAAGGAGCATGGAGGAAGGGTTTGGATATACCTTTACATACGACCTGTTGCCTTGTGAAAAATCATAAACAGATTCCGGAAGAGTGCCGCAAAGTGAATAGTAAAGCTCTTCGGGTTGTCCGCGCGGGTCATACTTTTGCAATAGCAGTTTAGTACCCGCCGAAGTATTGATAATAGGCCTTACATCAAAAGAACCGCCCCACCCACCAATGGCATAGGGCCCGTTGGCACTGTCCACTTTCAGAAGTAAATTGCCATTTGTCCGGAAAATGTAAAAAGTGTCAGCAATTACACTGGCATAAGGATTTGAATAAGCATACTCTATATTGGTACTGTCGCAATCAAAAAGCGTTGTGGTAACGTAAATAGGAATATAGCCGGAAGCGAGTGTAGGTGCGGAAGGTGGTATGGCCACTGTCATATAAACAGTCATATTCATATTATACAATGTAAAGGTATTGGCGGCGGTATTCAACTTTAAAAACTTAAAGTTATTACCTCCCAAATCAATGGGATAAAAGGTGCCAATGTTTACCGAATCTACATCATAATCGAGTGTTACCTGTGAAAAGGCCCTATTGAAACTTGCCAGGCAAATTACGAAGAATAAAGGGAATAGTTTGTTTTTTAAAAATGTTGTTCTCATAGCGTTAGGGTATTGGTCATTTTTACTTGTTATGATGACTAGTACGGGTGGAAAAACAGAAAGGTTGGGGTGTGAGCTATATGCCAATCATTTTCGATATATTTGAATTCCCTTTTAAATATTATGGATATTCAAATAGAAATAAAAGAAAGATTTAATTATATAGCCCGATGCGCCGTTGGTGCGACAGCTGTATTGTTATTTTTATATTTAGTAATTACAGACGTAAACGAAGCTATCATAATCAACAAAGAATGGAATGCAATTATACTAATTGCAATAGCAGGTTTCATTTTATATTATAGCTCAGACCCATTTGGGGCTCGTTATTTTTTATTGAACTTTGAGTTAAAAGGTGAGCATGTTTCTATAACGTACAAGGATAAGATGAAGATATTGGAATTGAAGGGAAGTAAAAATGACTTCAAGGCTAGAAAAGACTGGGGCAAATGGGGGCGTTATGCGTCTCCTGGATATTTTGAAATCGAATATAGAGGCGATGTTGTCCTAAAGGAATATTTTTATAGAGGATTAAGCAAGGCTAAAATGGATAAAATAATTGAATGCTTAGCTTGATGTTAGTCAATCTTTTTTTAAGAAATAAGAAATACATAACAAAAATTTAACCTGCCTTTCTCCCCATTTTCCACTTTTCATTCTTCACTTTTCATTCGAATTTTCCCCACTTCTATCACCCAGCTTTTAGTAGTTACCAACAAAGTGTTGAAAAAAAATGCCTCATATATATGTTGGAATTGAATAATTACTACCTTTGCAACCCCAAAAAATAGGATTGGGATATTATTTATTATAGATAACTAACAGAAAATCAAGATAATCAATGCCAACAATACAGCAGTTAATTCGCACAGGCAGAACGAAGGCTAAATATAAAAGCAAATCAGGCGCTTTGGACAGATGTCCTCAACGCAGGGGAGTTTGCATCCGTGTGTACACCACCACGCCTAAAAAACCAAACTCTGCTTTGCGTAAAGTAGCCAAGGTTCGTTTAACCAATAAAGAAGAAATTATTGCTTACGTACCCGGCGAAGGACATAACTTGCAGGAGCACAGTATCGTTTTGGTGCGTGGAGGCAGGGTAAAGGACCTTCCGGGTGTTCGTTACCACATTGTTCGTGGCACATTGGATACCGGAGGCGTCGATAACCGCAAACAAAGCCGCAGCAAATACGGAGCCAAGAGGCCTAAAGCAGGTGCCGCAGCCGCAGCAAAAAAATAATAAAAAAGAACTTACCACTTACGACTAACAAATGAGAAAAGGCAAAGCAAAAAAAAGAATTCTACTGAGCGACACCCGTTTTAACGATAAAATGGTTACCCGTTTCGTGAATAACCTGATGGAGAGCGGAAAGAAAAATACCGCTTACAATATATTCTATGGCGCTATCGATAAGATTCAGGAAGTAACCAAAGAAGATGGTATTGCAATTTGGAGAAAGGCTCTCGAGAATGTATCGCCGGCCGTAGAAGTAAAAAGCCGCCGTGTAGGTGGAGCCAACTACCAGATTCCAATGGAGGTTCGCCCTGACCGTAAGGTTGCTTTGGCTATGAAATGGATGGTGGATTATTCCCGCCTCCGTAAAGAAAAGAGTATGGTCGACAAACTGGCCGGCGAAATTATGGCCGCTGCCAAGGAAGAAGGTTCAGCATACAAAAAGAAAGAAGATACTCACCGTATGGCAGAAGCGAACAAAGCATTTGCTCACTTCCGGTTTTAATTTTAACTAACAACTGATAACTGACCACTGACAACTGAATTATGGCTGATTTACATTATACAAGGAACATAGGCATCATGGCCCACATCGACGCCGGTAAGACTACGACTACCGAGCGTATCCTGTTTTATGCAGGTGTTAACTATAAGATAGGTGAGGTGCACGATGGTTCCGCTACTATGGATTATATGGTTCAGGAGCAGGAACGTGGTATTACCATTACTTCTGCTGCTACCCGTGTATTCTGGGATTATAAAGGCGGCAAATACAAAATCAATATTATCGATACTCCCGGCCACGTAGATTTTACCGTTGAGGTAGAACGTTCACTGCGTGTATTGGACGGTGCCGTTGGTTTATTCTGTGCGGTTGGCGGTGTTGAACCTCAATCGGAAACAGTTTGGAGACAAGCTAACAAATATGGCGTTCCGCGTATTGCGTTTGTAAATAAGATGGATAGGGCAGGAGCCGACTTCTTTAATGCTGTAAAGGAAATTAAGGAAAAGTTAGGCGCTAACCCTGTTCCGATTCAAATACCTATTGGTTCAGAAGAATTATTCAAAGGGGTTATTGACCTCGTTAAAAATAAAGCAATTGTATGGCTTGGCGACGATTTGGGAGCCAGTTGGGAATATTCAGAAATTCCTCCAGATTTGAAGGAAGCTGCGGCCGAATGGAGAGCTAAGATGGTGGAAAGCGTTGCTGAATATGATGATAAAATGATGGAGAAGTTCTTTGAGGACCCGAACTCCATTACCGAAGATGAAATTAACAACGTATTGCGCCAGGGAACCATCAATATGACCATTACCCCTGTGCTTTGCGGTTCTTCCTTTAAAAATAAAGGTGTTCAACCGATGTTGAATGCAGTTATGGCTTATTTACCTAGTCCAATGGACCTTCCTCCGGTAAAAGGTATTAATCCTGATACCGACTTGGAAGAAGAACGCTCAGCAGACCCTAATGGCAAGTTCGCAGCACTGGCATTTAAAATTACTACTGACCCGTTTGTGGGCCGTTTGGCATATTTCCGTGTATACTCTGGTACGCTTAAATCCGGTTCGTATGTGTTGAACACACGTACCGGCGATAAGGAACGTATTTCCCGTATATTCCAAATGCATGCCAATAAGCAAATCCCTATCGATGAAATTATTGCAGGTGATATTGGTGCAGCCGTAGGATTTAAAAATATTCGTACCGGAGATACCCTTTGCGAAGAAAAATCTCCTATTACCTTAGAGCAAATGACCTTCCCTGAACCTGTTATCTCTATTGCCGTTGAGCCTAAAACTCAGGCTGACCTCGAGAAGATGGGGTGTTGCATTGGGCAAACTTTCTGAAGAAGACCCTACGTTCCGTGTCCGTACAGATGAAGAATCAGGCCAAACCGTATTGAGCGGTATGGGTGAGCTTCACCTTGAAATTCTATTGGACCGTATGAAACGCGAGTTTAAAGTAGAATGTAACCAGGGCGCTCCTCAGGTGGCTTATAAAGAGGCTATTACAGGCGAGGTTGAACACCGTGAGTTGTATAAGAAACAATCTGGCGGACGTGGTAAGTATGCTGATATGACAGTGGTTATTAGCCCTGTGGATGAAGGCAAGCTTGGATTACAATTCGAAAACGAAATTACAGGCGGTAATATTCCGCGTGAATTTATACCGGCAGTCGAAAAAGGATTTAAAGCCTCTATGACGAATGGCGTATTGGCAGGTTTCCCTGTAGATAGCTTGAAAGTAAGGCTTATAGATGGTGGTTTCCACGCAGTGGATTCGGATGCATTATCATTTGAAATTTGCGCGCGGACAGCATACCGCGAAGCATTAAGAAAGGCTCGTCCTGTTATTCTGGAGCCTATTATGAACGTAGAAGTTGTTACCCCGGAAGATTATATGGGTGATATCGTAGGAGATTTAAACAAACGCCGCGGACAAATGCAAGGTATGGACCAACGCCATGGTGCAAGGGTTATCAAGGCTCAGGTTCCTCTTTCCGAAATGTTTGGTTACGTAACAACATTACGTACACTCTCATCGGGCCGTGCAGCATCTACCATGGAATTTTCGCACTACGCTGAAACCCCGAGAAACATTTCGGAAGCAGTTATAGCACAGGCACAAGGTAAAAAAGCATTAGCAAACTCATAAGTTAGGAGTCCGACCGGCAATTAAAAACAAAGAAATAGAAATAATACACTAAGATGAACCAAAAAATCAGAATCAAGCTCAAATCATACGACCATAACCTGGTAGACAAGTCTGTTGAGAAAATCATCAAGACTATTCGTGCGACCGGAGCTGTTGTTAGCGGACCTATTCCACTTCCAACCGATAAGAAAATCTTCACCGTTCTTCGTTCACCCCACGTAAATAAAAAAGCGCGTGAACAGTTTCAAGTGTGTGCGTATAAACGCCTGATGGACATTTATATAAGCTCATCGAAGACAATCGATGCTTTAATGAAGTTGGAATTGCCAAGCGGCGTTGAAGTAGATATTAAGTAACCTGTAATAATAAGAAAGAAAAATGTCAGCATTGATAGGTAGAAAAATTGGAATGACCCGCATAGCGGATGAAGCAGGAAACTTCTTTGCTTGCACCGTTGTACAAGCAGGTCCATGTGTAGTAACACAGGTTAAAACCGATGAAGTGGATGGCTACAAAGCTGTTCAAATTGGTTTTGAAGAAGCTACAGATAAGCATACTCCGAAAGCGGAACAAGGCCACTTTAAAAAAGCCGGAACCACTAACAAGAAAAAATTGTTGGAGTTTAAAGGTTTTGAAAAGGAACTGAAAGCAGGCGATGTGCTGGATGTAACCATTTTCAACGAAGGCGACTTTGTAGACGTGGCCGGTACTTCCAAAGGCGAAGGTTTCCAGGGTGTGGTAAAAAGATGGGGTTTCGGTGGTGTAGGTTCACGTACACACGGTCAGCATGACCGTCAGCGTGCTCCCGGTTCTGCAGGTGCTTCTTCCTTTCCTTCCCGTGTATGGAAAGGTAAAAAAATGGCAGGACGTACCGGTGGCGTAAGGGCAAAGGCTCAGAACTTGGCTATTTTTAAAATACTTCCTGAAAAGAATGTATTGTTAATTAAGGGTTCTGTTCCCGGATATAATGGTTCTTACGTAGTTGTAGAAAGATAGTCGGAGCCGGCAGGCATTAATAAATAAAAGAGATATAAAAAATGGAACTGAATATTATAAACACAAAGGGTAAAGAAACTGGCAAAAAAGCCAAGTTGAATGATGAAGTTTTCGCCATCACCCCGAATGACCATGCTATTTATTTGGATGTTAAACAAATCCAGGCGAATGGCCGTCAGGGAACCCATAAAGTAAAAGAGCGCGGCGATTTTGCCGGTAGTACCAAAAAACTGAAAAGGCAAAAAGGTACCGGTGGAGCTCGTTCGGGTAGCATTAAGAACCCAACCTATGGGAATGGACGTGCACACGGACCACGCCCAAGGGATTATGGTTTTAAACTGAACATTAAGTTGAAGAGATTGGCTCGTAAATCAGCTCTTTCGCAAAAAGCATTAGATAAGAAGATTACCGTTATCGAAGATTTTACATTCGATGCGCCAAAGACAAAGAATTGTATTGAGTTTCTTCAAAACATGACCTTTGATACCCGTAAAGTATTGCTGGTATTAGGCAGTTTGGATAAGAACATTATCCTTTCTTCACGTAACCTGCAAGATTTTAAGGTGACACAAGCAACTGACCTGAATACATTTGATATTCTCAATTGCAGCCAACTTATCCTTTCCGAAAAATCAATTCCGGTAATAGAAAACGTTTTAAACGCACAATAAGCCATGAGTATAATAGTAAAGCCTCTGCTTACAGAGAAAATGACCAAACAAACTGACAAGTTTAACCGGTATGGTTTTTATGTGGCCACTAAAGCCAATAAAATCGAAATTAAGGAAGCGGTAGAAAAGATGTATAATGTTACCGTTACCAACATCCGAACCATGAACAACCCCGGCAAAGTGAAAAGCCGTATGAAACGCAGCGGAATTCAACGCTCAAGGGTTGGTAAGTTCAAAAAAGCCCTGGTTGAACTGAAACAAGGAGACGCAATTGATTTTTATTCAAATATATAATTCGAAACTAAGCATTCAAAATTCAAAATTTTAAGTAATGTCACTAAAGAAAACTAGACCACTTACACCGTCACAGCGTTATCAGTTAACTGATAGCTTTGAAGACGTAACGGCAAGCAAGCCGGAAAAGAGCCTGCTTCGCCCGATGCGTAATAAAGGCGGACGTAACAATACCGGTAAAATGACCATGCGTTATATCGGCGGCGGTCATAAGCACAGATACAGGGAAATCGATTTCAAAAGAGATAAGCATGGCATTCCATGTGTTGTAAAAACTATTGAATACGACCCAATCCGTACTGCGCGTATTGCTTTGTTGCATTATGCAGATGGCGAAAAACGTTATATCATTGCACCACATGGATTAAAAGTGGGCAGTAAACTATTATCAGGAAAAGGAGTGGTTCCAAACGTAGGCAATGCGCTTAAATTAGGCGAAATGCCACTTGGTACCACCGTTCACAATATTGAATTACGCCCCGGCCAGGGAGGTAAGTTAGCCCGTGCCGCAGGTACGTATGCTAACCTGAATGCCCGTGATGGAAACTATGTAATTTTAAAGATGCCTTCCGGCGAAACCCGTATGGTGCTTGCAGCTTGCATGGCAACTGTTGGTTCAGTATCAAACCCTGACCACAGTTTGGAAGTGCATGGAAAAGCAGGCCGCCGTCGTTGGTTGGGCCGCAGGCCTCGTAACCGCGGTGTAACCATGAACCCGGTAGATCACCCAATGGGTGGTGGCGAAGGAAAGGCCTCTGGAGGTCACCCGCGCTCACGCAGAGGTATCCCTGCAAAAGGTTACAAAACTCGCAATCCTAAGAAGAGCACCAGTAAGTACATCATTGAAAGAAGAAAGAAATAAACTAACCACTGACCACTAACTACTTATCACTAAATAATGGCACGTTCAATTAAAAAAGGCCCTTTTGTAGACTTCAAACTGGAAGAAAAAGTTACTGCGATGAACAGCGCGGGCAAAAAAGGCGTTATTAAAACCTGGTCTCGCAGAAGCACTATTACTCCTGAGTTTGTTGGTAATACATTTGCCGTTCATAACGGACACAAGTTTATCCCTATCTATTGCAGCGAAAACATGGTAGGCCACAAATTAGGCGAATTTGCACCAACACGTACATACAGAGGTCACGCAGGACACCGTAAAGCTGATGCAGCGCCTGCAGGGTCTAAATAAAAGAATATAACAACAGAATAACCAAATGGGCTCAAGAAAACAAAATACGGCTAACGCAAGAAAAGAAGCTATGAAGACCACTTATGTGGCCAAGCTTAATAATTGCCCCACTTCACCCCGCAAGATGAATCTTGTGGCTGAACTTATAAGGGAACAGGATGTTTACAAAGCATTAAATATACTTCATTTCAGTTCTAAGCATGCTGCCAAGAAAATGGAAAAACTGCTTCGTTCGGCTATTGCCAATTTCGAAGCGAAATCGGGCGAAAGGGCAGAAGATGCCGGCTTATATGTAAGCGAATGCAGAGTGGATGGCGCTCCTATTTTAAAGCGTTTCCGCCCGGCCCCTCAAGGCCGCGCTTATCGTATACGCAAGCGTTCAAACCACATTATACTTGCCGTAAACAAGCGAATGGAAAATGCTGCTAACACTGCTGTTGCCGAAGGCGAAGAATTACTGGAAGAACCGCAAGTGGAAGAAGCAAACGTAGTAGAGACAACAACAACCGAAGAATAATATTTATAAAAACTAAAAAATGGGACAAAAAGTAAACCCTATAGGAATTCGCCTCGGAATCATCAAAGGATGGGATTCGAATTGGTATGGCGGCGACCACTATGCTGAAAAGCTTGTGGAAGACGAACAAATCCGCAATTACCTGCTCGCACGTCTTCCTAAAGGTGCCATTTCTCGTATCATCATTGAGCGTACCTTGAAACTTATTACCGTTACTATCAACACTTCACGTCCCGGTATCATTATTGGTAAAGGTGGTAAAGAAGTAGACAAGTTGCGTGAAGAGTTAAAGAAGATTACCAAGAAGGAAATTCAAATTAACATATTTGAAATCAAGCGTCCGGAATTGGATGCACGCTTGGTAGGAGAAGGTATTGCCCGCCAGATTGAAGGCCGTATTTTCTATAAAAGAGCTGTAAAAACCGCTGTTTCCACTACCGTTCGTATGGGGGCAGATGGTATTAAAATCCGCGTATCAGGCCGTATCGAAGGTGCTGATATTGCCCGTTCCGAAACATTTAAAGAAGGACGTACCCCATTGCATACGTTCCGTGCCGATATCGACTATGCTGTTTGCGAAGCCCATACTACTTACGGACGTATTGGTATTAAGGTATGGATTTGCCGTGGCGAAATTTATGGCAAACGCGACCTTTCTCCAAACATTGGAATGATGAAGGAAAAGAAAAACCTGAAATTCAATCCGGGTGGCGGAGGTAACGACAGAGGCGACAGGAGAGACAGGGGCGGCGACAGAAGAGATAACAGAGGCGGCGGTGGAAGAGGCCGTGGCGACAGAAAATAAGTAGAAGTTAAAAGTTTGTAAAGTTCATAAAGTTTATAAAGTAATATGTTACAACCAAAGAAAACAAAGTTCCGTAAAATGCACAAGATGCCGCCTAAGGGTAACACCAAAAGGGGCGACCAGTTGGCATTCGGTTCATTCGGTTTAAAGGCCCTGCAAGGTGCATGGGTAACCGACAGGCAAATTGAAGCGGCCCGTGTTGCGTTAACCCGCCACATGCAACGTAAAGGACAAGCCTGGATTCGTATATTTCCTGACAAGCCTATTACCCGCAAACCTGCAGAGGTGCGTATGGGTAAAGGGAAAGGAGCTCCTGAATTCTGGTCTGCCGTTGTAAAACCGGGAAGGATTCTGTTCGAAATAGAAGGTATCCCGATGGCCGAAGCACAAGCTGCATTCCGTTTGGCAGGGCACAAACTTCCTATTACTACAAAGTTTGTAGTAAGACGCGAATATGTTGAAACTGCAGCAGAATAATATTTATAATAAAGTAAAGTCATGGCAAAAGATAAAGATAATGGTATAAAACCATTGAACGATAAGGAACTGGCAGAACGCTTGAAAGATGAAAGAGCTCTTTTAACCAAGTTGAAAATTCAACATGCCGTTTCCACAATAGAAAACCCGGCCCGAATTACCGCACAAAGGAAACTGATTGCGCAAATTCTTACCGAAACCAAAGCAAGAAGCATTAAGGCAACCGCTACAAAATAATCGGGAAGTCAGCAAATAAAATATTATGACACAAACAGAAACCGCAACCACCACTGAAACCCGCAAGCTCCGCAAGGAAAAAACAGGGTTAGTAACCAGCGACAAAATGGACAAAACCATTGTCGTGAGTGTTGAAAGAAGAATTAAACATGCTAAGTATGGCAAGTTTATTAAAAGAACTTCCAAATTCTTTGCACACGATGAAAAGAACGAAGCCCACACAGGCGACTTAGTTCTTATTGGTGAAACCCGCCCATTAAGCAAGAACAAATGCTGGAGGTTGGTAAAGGTTGTTGAAAAAGCGAAATAATAAATGAACAACGAAAAATGAAAAATGAAAAATTAAACTTTTCACTTTTCACTTTTCACTTTTAACTTAAAAGATATGATAACACAAGAGTCCAGATTAGTAGTAGCCGATAACAGCGGAGCCAAAGAAGCGCTTTGTATCCGTGTGTTGGGAAACAGCAATATGCGATATGCCCGAATTGGCGATAAAATAGTTATTTCGGTGAAAGATGCAATTCCTACCGGAGGAATTAAGAAAGGCACTGTATCGAAGGCTGTTGTGGTAAGAACCAAACGCGCCATTAAACGTGCCGATGGCTCCTTTATCCGTTTCGATGATAACGCAGTGGTATTGCTGAATGATGCCGATGAATTGAGAGGAACCCGTATTTTCGGGCCTGTTGCAAGGGAACTGCGCGAAAAACAATTTATGAAAATCATTTCATTAGCACCGGAAGTACTATAGTAGTTTATAAAGGGAAAAGTAGAAAGTAGAAAGTTAAAGCCAGTAACCAAAAAAAGATTAAATTCGCAACCCCAATTTTTAGGGTATTATGACAAAATTAAAATTGAAAAAAGGTGATTTAGTGAAGGTAGTAGCCGGAAACTCCCGCGGGAGAGAAGGTAAAATCCTTGATATCGACACCGATAAGTACAGGGCGTTTGTAGAGGGTGTGAACATTGTTCACAAACATACCAAGCCTAACCAAAAGACACCTAAGGGCGGAATAGTGAAGAAAGAAGCATCCGTGCATCTTTCAAACCTTATGCTGATAGACCCTAACGGAGGTGCAGCAACCCGCATAGGCAGGTCAATCGATGAAAAGACAGGCAGACTGGTTAGAATATCAAAAAAATCAGGCGAAGCCATTAAATAATTAAACAAGAAATGAGCACCAAAACATATAACGCAAGGTTAAAAGAACAGTATTTAAAGCAAGTGGTTCCTGCTATGCAAAAGCAGTTTAACTACAGCAGCATTATGGAAGTTCCTAAGCTGAAAAAGATTTGCCTTAACCAAGGTATCGGGTTCGCAGTTTCCGACAGGAAATTGGGAGAAGCAGCTGTGGTTGAAATGACAACCATTGCAGGACAAAAAGCTGTAGCTGCAAAATCGCGCAAGGATATTGCAAATTTTAAATTACGTAAGGGAGTATCGGTAGGGGTAAGGGTAACGCTTCGCGGAAACTACATGTATGAATTCCTCGACAGGTTAATCTCTGCCGCCTTGCCGCGTATCCGTGACTTTAAAGGTATCGACCGCAAAGGATTTGACGGACATGGAAACTATACCCTTGGTATTACCGAGCAGATTATCTTCCCGGAAATCAATATGGATAAGGTTACCAAAATTATGGGTATGGATATTACCTTTGTAACATCCGCTAAAACCAACGAAGAAGCTATGGCGCTGCTGGAATGTTTCGGCATGCCTTTCAAAAAAGAAAATACTAACGAATAGTCGGAGCCCGACTGGCAATAAATAAAAAAGAAAAATGGCAAAAGAATGTGTTAAAGCACGTCAGGTAAAAAGAGAAAAATTGGTAGCAAAATATGCTGACAAGCGTGCTGAATTGAAAAAAGCGGGTAACTATCTGGAACTTTCCAAAATGCCCCGCAATACTTCAGCAGTTCGCCTCAGGAACCGTTGCAAAATGACCGGTAGGCCTCGCGGCTATATTCGTCAGTTTGGGGTTTGCAGAAACGTATTCAGAGAAATGGCTTTGATGGGTAAAATACCCGGAGTAACCAAATCAAGCTGGTAATACTATTCAATTAAGAATTAACAATTGACAATTAACAATTTAAGATGACCGACTCAATAGCAGATTATTTAACAAGGTTGCGCAACGCAATCAAAGCAAAACACAGGCTGGTAGAAATTCCTTCTTCCAATTTGAAAAAGGAAATTACCCGTATCCTTCATGAAAAAGGATATATCCTGAACTATAAAACCGAAGAGGTTCCCGGACATCAGGGCGTTATTAAAATTGCTTTGAAATACAATGCAAACGGCCGTATGCCTGTTATAAAGAAATTGGACCGTGTAAGTTCACCGGGTCTTCGCCGTTATGTTGGCGCAGACAATCTTCCGCGTGTTCTTAACGGACTTGGAATTGCAATCGTATCGACCTCTAAAGGCGTTATGACAGACAAAGAAGCCCGCACACAAGGTGTAGGCGGAGAAGTTATCTGTTACGTATACTAATATTATTTAATACCCGAACAAATGTCCCGTATAGGAAAATTACCGATAAGCATACCCAAAGGAGTTGAGGTGGCTGTAGCAAAAAATGTGGTTAACGTAAAAGGCCCTAAAGGCAATCTTTCACGCACCATAGACTCTGATATTACTGTTGCAGTAAAGGATGGAGAAGTTATCTTATCCCGCCCCAGCGAACAGAAACGCCATAAAGCCATGCACGGTTTATACCGCGCGCTTATTGCCAACATGATTACTGGTGTAAATACCGGCTTTAAAACGGAACAAGAAGTAGTGGGTGTGGGTTTCAGGGTGGCTGTTACCGGACAAGTGATAGATATGACATTGGGTTTTTCACATACCATCATATTTGAACTTCCAAAAGAAATTAAAGCTACCGCTACATCTGAAAAAGGAAAGGCTCCTTCATTAACACTGGAGTGCGCCGATAAGGAATTGCTCGGATTGGTTGCTTCTAAAATCCGTTCACTGCGTAAACCGGATGTTTACAAAGGAAAAGGTGTTAGATTTAAGGGCGAACAACTGCGTATTAAGCCAGGTAAAGCAGCAGCTGGCGCAGCTAAGTAGGTTAGGGCCGACAGGCAAATAATATTAAAGAGATAAAAAAAGAACTAAAATGAAAGCAGAAAGAAGGCAGAAAATAAGGTATAAAATCCGCAAGAAAATTGAAGGCACAGCAACCGCTCCAAGGCTTTCAGTATTCCGCAGCAACGCTGAAATATATGCCCAGGTAATTGATGATATCAACGGTAAAACTTTGTTTGCCGCTTCATCGCTCGAAAAAGCATTTACAAAAGAAAAAGCAAATAAAACCACACTTGCCAAAATTGTTGGAAAAGCAGTTGGAGAAAGAGCTTTAAAAGGCGGAATTGAAACCGTAAAGTTCGACAGAAGCGGATACCTTTATCATGGCCGTGTAAAAGCGGTGGCTGAAGGCGCTCGTGAAGCAGGATTAAAATTTTAATTAGATAATAAAAAGCATACATGGCAAATACAGGAAATGTTCAAGCAAAAAGGGTTCGCTCAACCGATGTTGAATTAAAAGACAGGTTGGTAGCCGTTCAACGTGTTACCAAGGTTACCAAAGGGGGCAGAACCTTCAGTTTTGGCGCTATTGTGGTAGTAGGTAACGAAAAAGGCATTGTAGGTTTCGGTCTCGGAAAAGCCCGCGAGGTTACCGATGCCGTTACCAAAGGTGTTGAAGACGCTAAGAAGAACCTTATTAAGGTAAATATTCATAAAGGAACCATTCCGCACGAACAAGCCGGAAAGTACAGCGGTTCTCAGATTTTTCTGAAACCGGCAGCTCCCGGAACAGGTGTAATTGCAGGTGGTGCTATGCGTGCTGTATTGGAAAGTGTTGGAATTAAAGACGTGTTGGCAAAATCATTGGGTTCATCAAACCCGCACAACGTAGTGAAAGCTACCATTGCAGCGTTGGTGCAATTGCGTGACCCTGCAACAGTGGCATTGCAAAGAGGAATTGAACTGGAGAAAGTATTTAACGGATAGTCCGGAAGCCCGGCTGGCAATTAATAAAGCAAATAAAAAATGGCAAAAGTTAAAATAAAACAGGTTCGCAGCGGGATAGACCATCCTGCCGACCAAAAGAGAACCCTTCGTGCACTTGGTTTTACCAAGATGAACCAGGTTATCGAAAAAGAAGGAACACCACAAGTAATGGGAATGATTCGCAAGGTTCACCATTTGGTAGATATTGTAAAGTAATAACAGCATAAGACAAGACAAACAGAACAATGGAATTACATAATTTAAAACCTAAAAGAGGCTCGACTAAAAACCGTAAACGTATTGCACGTGGCGAAGGTTCACGAGGTGGCACATCTACCCGTGGTAACAAAGGTGCGCAGGCAAGAACAGGTTATCAGGCTAAGCGCGGATTTGAAGGCGGTCAGATGCCGTTGCATAAACGTATCCCTAAGTTCGGTTTCAAAAATATCAACCGTGTAGAATATTGGGGCATCAATATAGATGCTATTACAAAAATAGCCGATGACAACAAAGTTACCGTAATCGACAAGGCATTTTTAGTTGGTCACGGGCTTACCCAAAAGAAAGATTTGATAAAGATTTTGGGCCGTGGTTCCGATAAAGTGGCTAAGGCATATGAAATTACCGCCGATGCTTTTTCAGAAACTGCTAAAAATGCAATTGAAGCAAAAGGCGGAAAAGCAATTTTAACTGTTAGAACTCCTGCTGCAAGTAAATAATTCATTAAAAAGGCCTTTCGGGGCATAAAGAATTGTGAAAAATCTAATCAATACCATAAAAAATATCTTTGCCATCGAGGACCTCAGGGTAAGGATTCTGAATACACTTGGCTTCCTGCTGGTGTATAGGATTGGCTCTTATATCGTGTTGCCGGGTGTTGACCCGAATGCGCTTGCTGCCGCACACGCAGGAGGCGACAGCGGTATTTTAGGTCTTATCAACATTTTTGCGGGTGGCGCATTCAGCCGCGCTTCCATTTTCGGATTGGGAATCATGCCTTACATCTCTGCATCTATCGTAATGCAGTTGTTGGGTATTGCTGTTCCTTACTTCCAGAAATTGCAAAAGGAAGGTGCCAGCGGACAAAAGAAAGTAGAGCGTTACACACGCGTACTTACTGTGTTTGTTACTGCTTTTCAGGCTCCGGGATATATTGCATCACAAATTCCTGCATCGGCAACAGGCCCAATTGGTATTTTCTTTTATATCCGTTCAGTATTGATTCTTGTAGCAGGTACCGTATTTGTTATGTGGCTGGGTGAAAAGATTACCGATAAAGGTATCGGGAATGGTATTTCCCTTATCATTATGGTGGGTATCTTAGCTCGTTTGCCATTCGCATTTACCGCAGAATTACTGGGTAACCGTATGAAATCGGACGGTGGAGGCCTTATAGTATTCCTGATAGAAATTGTATTTCTGGTACTTGTTGTTATGGCTACCATCTTATTGGTGCAGGGTACACGCAAAATACCGGTGCAGTTTGCAAAACGTATTGTAGGTAATAAGCAATATGGAGGCGCACGCCAGTTTATCCCATTAAAGGTGAATGCGGCAGGTGTTATGCCAATTATCTTTGCGCAAGCAATCATGTTCCTTCCATTAACGGTATTTACTTCCCTTTCAGGTGGTTCTACAACCATGTCTGGCCTTGTAGCTACCTTCTCGAATATTGGCGGTTTTTGGTATAATCTTACATTTGGTTTAATGATTGTAGCCTTTACATACTTCTATACAGCGGTTATTATTAACTCGAACCAAATGGCAGAGGAAATGAAACGCAATGGCGGATTTATTCCGGGTGTGAAACCGGGACGTAAAACAGCTGAATATATAGATGCTGTTATGTCACGTATAACCTTGCCGGGTTCAGTTTTTTTGGCTATAGTGGCCATTATGCCCGCATTTGCTATGCTATTTAAGGTAGATAACCAGTTTGCAAGATTTTACGGAGGTACCTCATTGCTCATTTTAGTGGGCGTTATGATGGATACCCTCCAGCAGATAGAAAGCTATTTGCTGATGCGCCACTACGATGGATTGATGAAGACAGGTAGGATTAAGGGCAGAACGTCGCTTAGCGGACCGGGCGTTGCTGCAGCTTAATGAATTTAAATTGCTTTGGGAAAGATATATTATAAGACCGAGAGCGAAATAGAGAAGATTCATCAGAGTTCTTTGATTGTTTCAAATACGCTGGCAGAAGTGGGTAAATCCATCGAGCCGGGGATTACTACCGTGGAACTGGATAAAATAGCCGAAAGCTATATTTTATCCCGCGGAGCGAAACCCGCTTTTAAAGGATACCGGGGTTTCCCGGGCACCTTGTGTGTTTCGGTAAATGCACAAGTGGTTCATGGAATGCCGGGCTTATATAAACTGAAAGAAGGCGATATTATTTCAGTGGATTGCGGAGCCGTATTAGACGGCTGGTATGGAGATTCGGCTTACACCTTTGCGGTGGGTAAAATTTCCGACGAAATAAAGCAATTGCTAAAGGTTACAAAAGAAGCCCTGCAATTGGGAGTGAACGCCGCTATTGAAGGAGCCCGATTAGGTGATGTTTGTTCAGCCGTTCAGCAACATGCCGAAAGCCACAAATATGGCGTGGTGAGGGAACTGGTAGGGCACGGAATAGGAAGGAGCCTTCACGAAGGGCCGGACGTTCCGAACTACGGAAAAAGAGGGAATGGAATGAAACTTGTCAGGGGATTGGTGATAGCGATAGAGCCAATGATTAACATGGGGAAAAAAGAAGTGAACCAGGAAGATGACGGGTGGACAATTACAACCAAAGATGGACTTCCATCAGCGCATTTTGAACATACAGTAGCAATAGCAAAAGGAAAACCGGAGATATTAACAACATTCGAAGAGATAGAAAAAACAAAAGCGGCGCAACTTTAATATGACCAAACAACAATCCATAGAGCAAGACGGAACCATAACCGAAGCATTGTCGAACGCAATGTTCCGGGTGGAACTTGAAAACGGCCACATGGTAACAGCTCATATTTCAGGAAAAATGCGCATGAACTATATAAAGCTTTTGCCCGGAGATAAGGTAAAACTGGAATTATCACCTTATGATTTGAGTAAAGGAAGAATTATTATGAGATACTAAATACAAGTAGTCAGTGGACAGTTGTCAGTAGTCAGTCACTACTCAACTAAACACTGACAACTATAGAAACTGACCACTGATTACTGACCACTGACAACTAAATAAACCATGAAAGTAAGAACATCCATCAAAAAACGTAGCGCCGATTGCAAAATTGTACGTCGCAAGGGCAGACTGTACGTTATCAACAAGAAGAACCCTAAATTTAAACAACGCCAGAAAGGCGGTTGAGTCGGAGCCCGACTGGCAATTAATTATAATGCCCGGCTGGTAATAAGTCCTTTGCCTAGGCAATTACAATATTAGCTCTGTAACTAACCGTTGCAGGGCTTTTTTTGTTACCTCAAAAACCTACGGAAATAACGGCTAAAAACGGCTATGAGGGGATAGGGTTCTTTCGGAAAACGGGGGATTAATAGGGGAGGGGAAGGTGGTGATTGAGAAATAGGGCAATTCGCTCTCTTTCAAATACACAGATAAATCATAAGTTATGTTTTTCAAAGGGTGAATTGACTTTTTGTAGCAATTTATTCACTGTTAATGTTATTCTGTTATATTTGTCTCATAATTAGAATTTAATCCTGTTTAATAAATTTTAAAAATCCCCTATGAAAAAATTACATTTATTTATTGCAATAGCCTTTTTGAGTTTAGGTTTTACTAAAACTTATTGCCAATGTAATAATTCTTTTATAGAAAGTGCCAATGGTATTAGTGGTATTATACTAAATGATGGCTTTATCTCCCTTGGCCCAAATTATTGGTGTGCTAGTCAATTACCTGGTGGGGATATTGTATTAGCAATGACATATCCATTTAATTTAACGGCTACTCCAACTTCAACTTATGATGTTTCATTTCTTTGGAGTCCCGGGGACGGACACCCAGGGATAGGTACAAGCGATACACTTGATATACCGCAAACCGACTTTGGTTGGTTACCACCAGGCACACACACATACACCTGTACTGTTACTTTGAATAGTAGACCTTGTTCGTATACATTCACAGCAAGTTTTATAATACTTCCAAAACCGACTGTTGCTTTTACCTACACTGCGGTTTGTCCTTACCAAATGACCACGCTTACTGCTACAGTTACGGATATTTATCCTGGTGATAATTATAATTTTAATTGGAGTGGTTCTGATAATTCTTATACCAAATATGATTGGAACAGTGGCGTAGATACTGTCGATTTGTATCTGTTTGAAGGTATGAATCCCCCTCCATATTACCGAAATGATTACACTTTGAATATAAGTGATCAATATGGTTGTTTCAATCAGGAATATATGAGTGTTTATGCAGCAGTAATAATACCTAATGCCAGCATATTAGCAAATGCCTTATGTAACGGTAACCCAACAGGCATTGCAATGGCGGCACCTACAGGCGGTAACACTCCTTATTCCTATTTATGGTCAGATGCTAATTCACAAACTACCGCAACAGCCACAGGGCTTAGTGCCGGGACGTATACGGTAATAGTGAGTTGCGATGGTGGTTGTTCTTCAACAGAATCTGTAACTATTACACAATCGGCGCAGTTATCAGTTTCAACTACCACTAATACAAACGTAAGTTGCAGCGGAGGTAATAACGGAAGTGTAACAGCAAATCCAAGCGGAGGGGTATCACCTTATACATATTTATGGTCGGACGGAAATTCCCAAACAACTGCAACAGCCACGGGCCTTAGTATAGGGACTTATACGGTGAATGTTTCCTGCCCTGACGGATGTGACGGGACAGCGGCAGTAACTATTACCCAACCTATACAATTAACCGCTTCGGCAAGTACAACTACCAATGTAAGCTGCTATAACGGCAATAACGGTAGTGCTTTGGCAAGCCAGAGTGGAGGCACATCTCCCTATACCTACTTATGGTCGGATGCGAATTCTCAAACAGGAATTACAGCCACAGGGCTAAGTTTTGGAACTTATACTGTAAATGTGATGGACAATAATGGTTGCACGGCAACTGCCACTACGTCAATTAGCCAACCGACACAATTAACAGCATCGACAAGTACAACAAACAATGTAAGTTGTTTCGGTGGAAATAACGGCATCGCAACAGCGAGTCAAAGTGGAGGCACCTCACCTTATACTTATTTGTGGTCGGACGGGAATTCACAAACAGGAATTACTGCCACAGGATTAAGTTTCGGAACATATACCGTAAACATAATGGATAATAATGGTTGCGCAGCAACAGCCACTGCATCAATTACCCAACCGACACAATTAACTGCATTGGCAAGTGCAACAACGAATGTAAGTTGCTTTGGCGGAAATGACGGGAGTGCAATGGTTAGCCAGAGTGGAGGCACATCACCTTATACCTATTTTTGGTCGGACGGGAATTCACAAACAGGAATTACAGCGACAGGGCTAAGTTTCGGAACATATACGGTAAACGTAATGGATAATAATGGTTGCTCGGCAACTGCCACGGCAACTATAAGCCAGCCAACACAATTAAGTGCATCAGCAAATACTGCTGCTAATGTGAGTTGTTATGGAGGAAATAATGGAAGTTCAACAGCAAGTCAAAGTGGAGGGACATCACCATATACTTATTTATGGTCTGACGGGAATTCCCAAACCGCAATTACAGCCACCGGGCTAAGTTTTGGAACTTATACCGTTACCGTAAGTGATAATAATGGGTGCTCATCAACCGCCATTACAACAATAACCCAACCCGCACAGTTAATTGCCTATGCAAATCCTACAACAAATGTAGGTTGTTATGGAGGGAATAACGGTAGTGCTTCAGCTGGAACAAGCGGCGGAACGTCTCCTTATACTTATCTGTGGTCGGACGGGAATTCGCAAACCAACATTACAGCCTCCGGGCTTAGTTTTGGAACATATACGGTTACTGTAAGTGATAATAATGGTTGCACTGCAACCGCCTCCGTAAGCATAACCCAATCACCATTATTAACCGCTAATGCAAGTATAGTGACCAATGTTAGTTGTAGTGGCGGAAATGACGGCAGTGCAACTGCAAGTATAAGCGGCGGAACATCACCTTATACCTATTTATGGTCAGATATGTATACCCAAACAACTGCAACTGCAAACGGATTAAGTGCAGGTACTTACTCTGTAGGGATTGCTGATAATAATGGCTGTATCACAACTGCATCGGTAACAATTACACAACCGACGGCAGTATTAGTTACCTCTTATTCCTTCAATCAGAACGGACCTTGTAACGGAAGCGCCTCAGTTTCACCAAGCGGAGGTGTTGCTCCTTATACATATTCATGGACAACGGGAGGCCAAACAACTGCTTCTATAACAACACAGTGCGCGGGAACTTATTGTTGCATCGTTACCGATAACAATGGATGCTCACAAACAACTTGCGTTGAAATATTGAATGTAACAGGAGTAGCAAATATTGCAGGCAGTAATTCAAAGATAATTATATACCCGAACCCAAACAAAGGACAATTTACCATCTCCGGAATTGCAAAAGGAATGATTGTAGAAATGTATGATGTAAGCGGTCAAAAAATGAGTTCTATTTCAGCAAATGATGCAAGTATGCAAGTAAATATGCCTAATCAACCCAACGGCGTTTATTTCTACCGAGTTCTTTCCGAAAATGGGGCTTTAATAGGGGAGGGAAAGCTAATAATTCAGAAATAGTGGTTCATTCATTAGCCCCGTCCTTTAGGTCGGGGTTAAAAGATGTATCAATTTTTAATTCACAGAGCTTTAGCCCTTTCACGTTTAATTTATAAGGTCTAAAGCCCTAAAAAGTGATGTGGTATTTCCTCACAACCCCGACCTAAAGGGCGGGGCTAATGAGTGAACACTCAAAATTGTTCATAAATACATAATATCGTATTGGATTTATACTTACATTTGCAGCCCCTTTAAAAAAAAGTATACAAAATGGCACGTATTTCAGGTGTAGATTTACCAAACAACAAGCAAGGCGAAATAGGCCTTACGCATATTTACGGCATTGGCAGAAGCAATGCCCGCAAAATATTACAGGAAGCGGGTGTTGACCCTACTGTAAAAGTATCGGAATGGAATGATACGCAGTTAAATGCGATTCGTAAAATCATTACCGAAAACTATAAAGTGGAAGGAGCGCTTCGTTCAGAAGTTCAACTCCACATCAAACGTTTAGTGGACATCGGTTCATACCGCGGAATGCGCCACCGTATGGGCCTGCCCGTTCGCGGACAAAACACCCAAACGAATGCACGTACCCGTAAAGGAAGACGTAAGACGATTGCTAACAAGAAAATGGCTACCAAATAATACGTAATAATGGCAAAACCAACACAACAAGGCAGTGCTGCTGAAAAGGCTGCAAAAACAGCTAAGAAGAGAACTGTAAAGGCAGAAGCAGTAGGGCAAGCGCATATTAACGCTACCTTTAACAATATTATCATCACCTTCACCAATTTGAAAGGACAGACCGTATCATGGTCGAGTGCCGGAAAGATGGGTTTCCGCGGAGCTAAGAAAAATACTCCGTTCGCTGCCCAGTTAGCTTCGGAAGATGCTACCAAAAAGGCATTTGAAGCAGGTATCCGTAAAGTGAAAGTATATATCAAAGGCCCAGGTTCAGGCAGAGATTCAGCTATGCGTTCCATTGGTAACAATGGTTTGGAGGTAACCGAAATTATGGATATTACCCCTATGCCGCACAATGGCTGCCGCCCACCTAAGAAAAGAAAAGTATAAGTTCAGTTGAAAGTATAAAATTAAAAGTTAAGATTTCTAATTACTAATTGCTAATTACTAATTAATTAAATGGCAAGATACACAGGCCCCCGTTCCAGAATCGCACGTAAGTTTAAGGAACCAATTTTTGGTCCCGATAAAGTTCTTGAAAAGAAAGCATACCCTCCGGGAATGCATGGATTCGGCAAGAAAAGAGGCGGCCGCAAATCGGAATACGCTGACCAGCTATCTGAAAAGCAAAAAGCTAAATATACCTACGGTATTTTAGAAAGACAATTCCGTAAAACCTTCAGCAAGGCTGCAAGTACAAAGGGTAAAACCGGCGAATTGCTGCTTCAATTGGTCGAATCGAGGCTGGATAACGTAGTTTACCGTATGGGAATTTCCCCGACACGTGCCGGTGCGCGCCAATTGGTTAGCCATAATCATATTCTTGTGAACGGAAAAGTAGTAAATATTCCATCTTTCACTGTGAAAGCAGGAACCAAAATCGCTGTTCGCGAACGTTCCAAGTCATTAGAAGCTATTACCACATCTATAGGCCATTCAAATGTAGCAGCTTACCCATGGATTGAGTTTAACGCTCATACCTTGGAAGGTACATACGTTTCGGTTCCTATCAGAGAGCAAATTCCTGAAAACATCAAGGAGCAGCTTATCGTGGAATTGTACTCGAAATAATAATTAATAAAACAAAAGACCAAAATGGCAATACTTGCATTCCAAAAACCTGACAAAGTTGTAATGACTTCTTCTAACGAGGTAGAAGGCGAATTCGAATTTAAACCTTTAGAACCCGGATATGGCATCACCATTGGTAATGCACTCCGCAGGATATTGCTCTCTTCATTGGAAGGGTTTGCAATTGCTTCCATAAAAATTCAGGGGGTTGACCATGAATTTTCAACCATTAAAGGCGTTACCGAAGATATTACCGAAATCGTTTTGAATTTGAAGCAGGTTCGTTTCAAAAAGCAAATCGAAGGAACATCGAACGAAAAAGTGACTATATCTGTAAGCGATAAAGATGTATTTACTGCCGGAGATATTGGCAAGTTTACCTCAGCATTCCAGGTATTGAACCCGGATTTGGTAATATGCCGTATGGAGCCTAACGTAAAACTTCGCATTGAAATTACTATTGCCAAAGGCCGTGGTTATGTTCCTGCCGAAGAAAACAAGCCTCTAACACCTGAAATTGGTTTAATTCCAATCGACTCAATCTTTACTCCGATAAAGAATGTAAAATATACCGTTGAAAACTTCCGTGTTGAACAAAAAACCGACTATGAAAAGTTGGTTATAACCGTTGTTACCGATGGTTCTATTCACCCGAAGGAAGCTTTGAAAGAAGCTGCTAAGATTTTGATTTATCACTTCGCATTGTTCTCCGATGAAAAAATTACCATTGATTTGGACAGCAAGAACCAAAGCGAGGAACTGGATGAACAAGACCTTCGAATCCGCCAGTTGCTTAAAACCAAATTGGTTGATATGGACCTTTCCGTGCGTGCGCTTAACTGCTTAAAGGCGGCTGAAGTTGCTACCCTCGGACAACTGGTTCAATTCAACAAAAATGACCTTTTGAAGTTCCGAAACTTTGGTAAAAAATCTCTTACTGAAATTGAAGACATGATTAAAACCAAAAGTCTGAACTTCGGTATGAATGTTGACAAATACAGATTAGAAAATGAGTAAAAAGTTGAAAGTGTAAAGTAGAAAGTTAAAAAAACTGACCACTAACCACTGACCACTGATAACTAAAAAAGACCATGAGACACCAGAAAAAACATAACGCATTAGGCCGCACAAGTTCACATCGCAAGGCTATGCTTGCCAACATGTCGAATTCCCTTATCATGCATAAGAGAGTTAATACTACATTGGCAAAAGCAAAAGAATTGAGGACATTTGTTGAGCCTGTATTAACTATTGCAAAAGAAGATACTACTCACTCACGCCGTACCGCATTTGCTATTTTGAGCGATAAGGAAGCGGTAAAAGAACTTTTCCGCGTAGTTGCTCCGAAAATTGCAACCCGCCCCGGTGGATACACCCGTATCCTGAAAACTGGCGCACGCCCCGGCGATAATTCCAATATGTGTTTTATAGAATTGGTCGACTTCAACGAATTAATGCTTGGCACAAGCGAAGCTAAGGCAGCTGAAGAAAAAGCTAAACCAACAACACGCCGCAGCCGTAAGAAGAAGACCGACGGCGGTGCTGAAGGCACTGCTGAAAAAGCGCCAAAGGCTAAGAAGAAAAAAGAAGCAGAAGCCGGAGAGTAATAGCTAAAATGAGATAAAACAAAAAGAGCGGTCAAAAGCCGCTCTTTTTTTGTTTGTTGAAAATTAGAGTTATGAAACGGATGCAGGAATGATGGTTGCATTAGTTCCTCCGGATATTTCTGTACCCTGCTGATTTGTAGGGAGTGGTGTAATATAATACGTTTTTGGTGGTGGAGTAGCTATACCTTCAGGTATTGGGGTATGAACACCTTTAGCTGTAGCACCAACAACCACCACTACCGAATTTGGAAAAGTTTTTTTCCTATTCTTATTCTTAATGATACCCTTCTTATGGGAAGTTGCAAAATCCATGGTTTGGTAATTGATTCCTTCAAAAGGAAGAATAATTACATTACCGACTAGCTGGGTTTGAGATTTAGGTATTATATAGTATTCTACCGAATTAATAGCTTGTAAACCTTTAGAAGGAATTTTAACCGAAGGGCTTTTAAGTTTTGACAGGGTTTTGGATTTTTGCGCTGGCATAAAATTTTAAATTAAATGGTTAATAAAATAACAGAGTGAACACAAAAATAATCATTTTACTATATCTTCAACTTTCTTAAAAGTTAAATGAATAAGGTTTTGTATTTTTGAATATCTTTTTTCATGAAAATTAAACTGGTTTTAATCCTTCTTCTTTTATTCCCTGTTTTTTTGTTTCCCCAAACAAAGGAAATGGATTCTATAAAAGTATTATTGTCAAAACCCAGTAATGATACTGTTCGTGTAAGGAGCCTAAACTGGTTAAGCTGGCTTTATTGTACCCGTTGCAGTTACGACAGTGCTATTATTTCGGCTGATTCAGCATTAAGTATTTCTGAAAGAATGCCATATACTAAAGGAATAATTGCCGCATCTCTGAATATCGGATTAGTTTATCATTATAAAAACGATTATGCAACTTCCCTTAAATATTACTTAACTGCACTGCACTATGCCGATTCCATAAATTTTGAGGCAGGATTAGCTTCATTGAATAACAATATTGGAAACGTATTGATGGATCAAGGTAACTACCCTGAAGGACTAAAATATTTATTAAGTTCCTTGAAACTATACGATAGCTTGAAAGATAAAGAAGGAATGGCCAGTACATATGGTAATATTGGACTTATATATGAAAAACTGAAAAACTATAGTGCGGCTATAGATAATTATACTACAGCCATTAAGATGGCAAAAGAAATAAAAGACACCCAACTTATTTGCTACTGTTTTAATTACTCTGTATCTGTGTATATAGAGCAAGGAGATTATAAGCGAGCAGGTGAAGCGGGAAATGAAGCGCTCCTTTTATGTCAAAAGGCCGGCAATGCAGAGTTGGTATCGGATGCGGAGTATCATATAGGGCAGCTATCTTTCAGATTGGGTAAATTGGATGACGCTCTTTCTTATTTGAATAAAACATTAGAGATAAAAGAAAAAATTGGAGATAAAAAACTAGTTTCAAAACTGGAAAATGAAATAGGCAGAGTTTTAGTCGAAATGAAAAATTATCCGGAAGCGGAAGAACATTTCCAAAAAGCACTAATGATTGCCTATAGTATCGGGGCCAAGGAAAATATAGATGCTATCTATTGGAGTTTAACAAAGCTAGACAGTGCAAAAGGCGATTATAAAAGCGGCTATTACAATTTCAGAAACTACCTGATATACAAGGATAGTATTTATAATGAACAGGTGAGCGCCAAGATAGTAACAGAGCAATTGACCTATGATTTTGATAAGAAGCAGACACAGGAAAAGGCAGAAGTGGAAAAAAAGGAAGCGCACCAGCTGATTATTCGCAATATAATTTTTGTTTGCTTCTTAATTGCTATTTTGTTTGCTTTCGTGTTTTTCAGGCAACGGAGGCGCATTGCCAGGGAGTTGTTTTTGGCAAAGGCTAACTTACAGGAATATGTAAAGAATATGGCAGAAAAAAGCACCATGTTGCTTGATTTCCAGGAG
The DNA here is from genome assembly GCA_903916255.1 of uncultured Bacteroidota bacterium. Lineage (GTDB taxonomy): Bacteria > Bacteroidota > Bacteroidia > JABEUT01 > JABEUT01 > JABEUT01. The sequence goes on along the minus strand of CAIWVW010000130.1, from coordinate 2,164 downwards.
GAAATAAATAAACTGAAAAGCAGTACGGATGAACAGCGCGTTTCAAAATTGCAAACGTTGAATCAGGCAATTATTTTGACAGACGCTGACTGGAACCAGTTCCGGATATTATTTGAACAAGTATATCCGGGTTTTCTATCCCGTTTGAAAGTGAAGCTCCCAGACCTTACCCCTGGCGAAATAAGGTTGGTTAGTCTGACTAAATTGAATATAGGCACCAAACAAATGGCCGGAATTTTAGGCGTATCCGATGATACCATACGAAAAACACGCTACCGCTTGCGTAAAAAACTAGGCCTTGCCGAAGAAAACACTTTGGATGATGTTGTAAATTCTATCTGATTATCAAGCGGAATTGTTTTTGTCCATACTTTGTCCATACCATAGTCAATAGGTTGTCCATACCAATTATTTGGAATACCCTGCATGGTGGGTATAGTTTTGCTTCGTAATCAAAAACTAACAAAAACTTATCTAAACTATGAAAACAAAGATTGTATTAACAGGAATCTTCTTTTTGGGCACGTTAATTATAAATGCCCAGCCTCAAAATGGTGTCGGTACCGAAAATGTAAATGGTATTAACTGCTTGCTTAATTTCACTGATAGCATGGGAACTGGTCCGTCCGGCACTCTTGTGCGTTATAATGGCAAGTTCTATGGAATGAGCTCGAATGGCGGTGCGCATAATAACGGATGTATATGGTCCGTTAATACCAATGGACAGGAATATGCTGACTTATTTGATTTTGATGGTAGCAATGGAGCTAATCCGTATGGTTCTTTAGCTATTTCCGGTAGTAAGCTGTATGGAATGACGTATACCGGAGGGGCGCATCAATCAGGATGTGTTTTTGCCATTAATACGGATGGAAGCAACTATAGAATAATCCTCAATTTCAATGGCGGCAATGGTGCAAACCCCTATTATACTGCTCTTACGGTATCGGGAAACACATTGTATGGAATGACTGAAGCAGGCGGAAAAAATGGAGATGGCTGTTTATTTTCAATTCAAACAGATGGTAGCAGGTATGTTGATATGCTTGATTTTGATGGTGAAAATGGTGCAAATCCGTATGGTTCGCTAACCCTGTCCGGTAACATATTGTATGGAATGACCAGTTTGGGTGGAAAGCAGAAAAACGGTAATGTATTTTCAATTCAAACAGATGGTCGTAATTATAAAGATATAGTTGATTTTACAGGATTGAATGGTTCCAAACCTTGCGGTTCATTAGTAGTGAACGAAAATACCTTATACGGGATGACCGTTTATGGAGGTAGTTATAATGAAGGGTGCGTATTTTCATTGAAAATAGATGGCAGTAATTTTAAAAACATTGTAAATTTCGACAAAAAGAATGGTGCATATCCATATGGTTCACTTACATTAATGGGCAATGTACTTTATGGTATGACAAAATTTGGAGGGACGCATGATAGTGGAGTCCTGTTTTCAATAGAAAATAATGGGGATAGGTTTGCCAAACTATTCGATTTTAATGGAGCCACTGGAATCAGGCCAAGCGGTTCTGTATGCTTTTGCGGCACATTAATATATGGGCTTACTACCAGCGGCGGGGTTAATAATGCTGGTTCTATTTTCTCTTTTACTGCAAATGAGCTTATTTATGGAGAAGTTAAGAATATAGCAATAAAAGGAAATAACGATATTGTTAAGCAATAGTAAGTTGATGCAAATCCTCACCCTATTAGTAGTAGGGTGGGGCTTTGTTTTTTTTAGGTCCCGTGGTATAATACCACGGGATTTTTTTTGATTTTATGGGTAATGCCATAATTTATATAAATAATTTATCTTTAACCCGATTTTGAACCGATAAATGAGGATAAAAAATATGGTCAGTTTAATCCGAAAGATATATAGCCATTTCAATACACCCCCAGCGGTTATTGAATTGATAAATTATCGTTTTTATGTTGTTTCGAATATTGCCCAAACAATTGCCTGGTCAACACATTTTTGGTGGATGCTTATGTTTTATTATCTGGGTGTCAGTCAAATGGCATTTATTCAAATTCCGAGCATTTTAGTTTATGCCATAGCGATTATTGTAAACAGGCGGGGCTTTCACATGTTGGCTATGGTTCTTTCGCTTACGGAAATTGTTGCTCACCAGATGCTGGCAGTTCATTATGTAGG
>CAIWVW010000129.1 GCA_903916255.1 uncultured Bacteroidota bacterium | reverse complement strand
GCTATACAGGTATGGCGAACTTCCGCCCTTCACTCCCACCGTTGCACTGCCTTTGCCTCCATTGCATAATGGATAGCTAATGCTTACCAAACTATCGCGAATAGGCATTGGTTGGGTTATCGTTATTCCGGTAATGGAACCTGAACATCCGTTTGCATCCGTTATTACTACGGAATAGGTTCCAGCTGTAAGGCCCGTAACGGTAGCTGTTGTACTGCTATTCGACCACACGTAATGGAACGGATAAGTTCCCCCTTTTACCCCAACGGTTATGCTTCCGCCGTTGCCGCCGCCGCAGGTAATGTTCGTTTGCGATACAACACTGTCGCGCAAGGCTGCGGGCTGCGTAACTACCGCTGTGGCTGTATGCGTTACTCCGCAACTGTCAGTTACGGTTACCGTATAGCTGCCTGCACTCATCGTGTTGGGCGATTGCAACATGGAAACCGTTGAACTTCCATTGCTCCATGAATAGGTATATGGGGTTGTTCCGCCTACAGGAGTAGCATTCACATGTCCGTTATTGCCACCGTTACAGGTTACCTGGCTGATGGTTCCTGCATTTATATATTGGAACTGTGTGGGCTGGGATATGGTTGCTGAGGTAGTTGTGTTGCATCCATTCGCATCAGTTGCTGTAACGGTGTATGTCCCCGCTACTGCTGAAAGAGTTGGGCCGGATGTTGTGCTTGCATCATTCCATAAATATGTGATAGTTCCTGTTCCTCCGTTTGCACTTGCGGTGGCTGAACCAGTGCCTCCGAAGCAGGTGGTATTGGTTTCAGAAGTAATAACAACGTTCACCGGTGAACCTGGCTGGCTAATGCTTATAGAAGCCGAGGCCGAACAATTGTTTGCATCTGTTACCAGTACGCTATAAGTGCCTCCGGACAAGTTGCTTACATTTACTGTCGTGGTTGTATTCGCATCCGACCATGTATAAGTATAAGGTATTGTTCCTCCTGATGGCAAAGAAAGAGCGCTACCATTATTATAACCAAAACAACTTACATTAGTTGTTACAGTTGCATTCGCCAAGAGGGTATTGGCTTGTGTAGTAGTAATACTTGCAGTAGCCGAGCAGTTTCCTGCATCGGTGACTAATACAGTATAAGTTCCAGCCGTCAGGCTGCTGATGGATGAAGTTGTCGCACTGTTAGACCATGCATACGTATACGGTGAAGTTCCCCCGCTTGGTAAAGATTGGGCCACTCCGTTATTGCCTCCATTACAACCTGCATTTGCTGTAATGCTTGCATTGGCTACAAGTGCAGTTGGAGCAGTAATAGTTACCGTGCCTGTTGCACTGCAATTATTATTATCGTTAACCATTAAAGTATAAGTTCCAGCCGTCAGATTGCTGATGGATGAAGTTGTCGCACTGTTAGACCATGCATACGTATACGGTGAAGTTCCACCGTTTGGTACAGATTGGGCCGCTCCGTTATTGCCTCCATTACAACTTGCATTTGCTGTAATGCTTGCATTGGCTGCAAGTGCAGTTGGAGCAGTAATAGTTACCGTGCCTGTTGCACTGCAATTATTGTTGTCCAGAACGGTCAATGTAAATGTTCCGGCAGAAAGGCTGCTGATACTTGAAGTGGTGGCACTGTTAGACCAGGCATACGTATACGGTAAGGTTCCACCGCTTGGAGCTGACTGTGCACTTCCTGTATTTCCATTATTACAACCATCATTGGTTGAAACAGTTGCATTCGCTAATAAGGCATTTGGCTGTGTAATAGTTACCGAAGCGGTTGCTGAACACCCATTATAATCTTGAACAGTTACCGAATATGTGCCAGCACTTAGTATAGCACCTGTTGGGTTTGAAGTGGAAACTGTGGAAGTTCCATTACTCCACGAGTAGGAATACGGTACAGTTCCGCCTATTGGGTTTATAGTTGCATTGCCATTGCTGCTTCCGTTGCAACTTACATTAGCTGTAGCCGTTGCTACGGTCGTTTGGGTACTGCCGAGCGAGGTTGCAGGCATAACCCCTTTAGGCGCATATAAGTGAGTTCGTATCCACTGATATGATAATGAACAAGAGGGACTACTATTATATTCTCCTATAGATGGATAAATAGTTCCCGGAAAAGTAATAAGGTTGTTTGAGCCAATGGTTGCGGTATAATTTTTATACCATACCTGAGAACCGGTTGCAAGCCAGGCTCCACCCATTATGCCCGGTACTAATTGTAAAATCGGGGTACGGTTGGCAATTGTAAACCCACCCGACATAGATCCTGCTGCGACACTGGCAAACCAAGAATTTAAAGAGTACATGCTACTGCTCGCAAGGTTACCGGTTTGAAGAGCGAATCCGTCGGCATTACCGCTTGACGCAGTTACATCTCCGTCGAATACCTGGGCAGGGGAGCTCGGAACACCCGCAGTGTATATTAATCCCCCATAGACGGATGAGGTTGTTGCAAGGGTAATTCCGTTATTTTGTACGATGGTATTGCCACCCGGTAATACTTGGGTAAACGCACCGCTAATGGTTGTTCCCGCAAAATTGAAATAGAGCGAATTAAAAACTAAAGACCCGTTATCATTCTGGGCATACGAAGTGGAATAGTTTGAGCCGCCAAAAAGTTGAGGCGCTTCTCCGGTAGGGCCGGTAGATGACATAACCGCAGTTGACATAAAGTTCATATAAATAATTAGTGAGCCGCTTGCAGGAATAATATTCGAACCTAAATTAATCCAGTAAACAGTTGAAGCAGACGCATTGGTAGCTCCGCTTTCAATCCATGCCTGCAATATTGTTCCGGTATTGTTCGGGCCTGTGGAAAATTGAACATTCTGCAGTCCGGTATTTTCGAATGAAGAATACGTTGAACTGTTAACCGTAATCAGTTGTTGGAAATTGTTTCCGGTAGGAGACGCCTGGTTATTGGTAAGAGTTATTGGAACAAATGCCGACACTAATAAGGAAGCAGTCTGCGTAATGGTAACTGAACCCGTTGCACTGCATCCGTTATTATCATGAATGGTTAATGTATATGTTCCTGCTGTCAAACTGCCAATACTTGTTGTAGTTGCGCCGCCTTGCCATAAATAGGTATAAGGCAAAGTGCCTCCGCTTGGCGCTGATTGCGCGCTTCCGTTGTTGCCACCATTACAACCAATATTTGCTGATACAGTTACATTGGGCAATATTGCACCGGGTGCTGTAATAGTTACACTTCCTGTTGCACTGCATCCGCTGTTATCATGAACAGTTAGTGTAAATGTTCCGGCTGTAAGGCTGCTAATGCTCGAAGTAGTTGAACCGCCTTGCCATAAATAGGTATAAGGCGATGTGCCTCCGCTTGGCGCTGATTGCGCGCTTCCGTTATTGCCTCCATTACAACCTACATTGGTTGATACAGTTGCATTGGCTAAAAGTGCAGAAGATTGAGTTATTGTAACAGTAGTTGTAACTGATGCACCGCAATTATCCTGAACTGTCAGAGTATAGGTTCCTGCGCTTAGGTTGGAAGCGGAACTGCCGGTTCCTCCGCTTGGCGCCCATGTATATGTATAAGGCAGAGTTCCACCATTAACGGTAGCAGAAGTGGCGCTGCCGTTGCTTCCCCCATTACAACTCACCTGATGAGTAACAGTTGGAAGAGCACCTGGATATTGAATAACAACAGAACCATTTCCATTATTTGTAGCTGTTGCAGTAAGTACACTGCCACTGCAATACGAGCCGCCGCCGCCGCCGCCAAACATTGGGTAACTGAAGCCTCCACCGCCGCCGCCGCCATTATAACCGCCGCCGCCGCCACCGCCTATTTCGCCGCCGCCGCCACCGCCGTATCCTCCTGTTGCAGGATAAAAGGTACCGCCATTGCCTCCCGCTGCTCCGTTTGCCGGATCAGCTCCGCCAATAACAGTTCCACCGCCGTTTGATGTCGCTGTAGCACCGTTTGAAATCCATCCTGCACCGCCGCTTGCAGTGTAATAACCGCTACCGGTATAAGCAGATCCACCATTGCCTCCGCTGCCTCCTGCGGCACATCCATTGGCAACATCGGGCGTAGGAGTATTAAGATTAGAAATATTGGATTGTCCGTTTCCTCCTCCGTGGTTAGGATCAAAACTTCCTAAACCGCCGCCGCCTCCGCCGCCAGCAACAACCAATAAAGTTGAAGATGAGGCATCCCAAACATAACTGCCTCCGCCTCCGCCGCCCGCATATCCACTGTAATTTGTAGCGCCTTGTCCGCCCGATATAATATTAAGCACATCGCCCGGAGTTGATACAACGGAACCTGCTATCTGTGCTCCCAGGCCTCCGTGAGAGGTTGTACCTCCGCCGGCACCACCTGTCGCGGTAATGCTTATATATGTTACACCGGCAGGCACAGTCCAGTTTTGTAATGAACCTGTATAAGAAAAATTAACTGTATTTTGGAATATAAGCGTTGAGGGCTGGGTAATTGTTACGCTTCCTGTTGCAGAACATGAATTTGAATCTAGCACAGTTAGCGTATACGTCCCTGCCGAAAGGCTGCTTATTGTAGTAGTAGTGGCTCCGCCCTGCCATGCATAGGTATAAGGAGAAACACCTCCGCTTGGAGTAGATTTTGCAACTCCGGTACTGCCTCCGTTACAACCAACATTGGTTGTAACAGTTGCATTGGCTGATAGTGCAGATGCAGGTTGAGAAATGGTTACACTTCCGGTTGCTGAACATCCTTGATTATCCAGAACCATTAAAGTAAATGTTCCCGCAGAAAGGCTGCTGATAGATGAAGTTGTCGCACTGTTAGACCATGCATACGTGTAAGGTGAAGTTCCACCGCTTGGGGCAGATTGTGCAACCCCGTTATTACTTCCATTACAACCAACATTGGTTGTAACAGTTGCATTGGCTAATAGTGCAAATGCAGGTTGAGAAATGGTTACACTTCCGGTTGCTGAACATCCTTGATTATCCAGAACCATTAAAGTAAATGTTCCCGCAGAAAGGCTGCTGATAGAGGAAGTTGTCGCACTGTTAGACCATGCATACGTGTAAGGTGAAGTTCCACCGCTTGGTAAAGATTGGGCCGCTCCGTTATTGCCTCCATTACAACCTGCATTTGCCGTAATACTTGCATTGGCTGCAAGTGTAGTTGGAGTAGTAATAGTTACTGTGCCGGTTGCACTGCAATTATTGTTATCATGAACGGTCAGCGTATATGTTCCTGCTGTTAAACTGCTGATGCTTGATGTAGTTGCAGCATTGGACCATAAATAAGTATACGGTGAAGTTCCACCGCTTGGTACAGATTGGGCCGCTC
>CAIWVW010000128.1 GCA_903916255.1 uncultured Bacteroidota bacterium | reverse complement strand
GTTCCCGGTTCCGATGGGTTGATAAAAGATTTGGATGATGCCAAAAAGACCGCTAAAAAAGTGGGCTATCCTGTCATGATGAAAGCTACCGCCGGAGGTGGTGGCAAGGGTATGCGCGTTATCTGGAAAGAGGAAGAAATAGAACATGCCTGGGAATCGGCAAGGCAGGAAGCGGCAGCCGCTTTTGGCAACGATGGCATGTATATGGAAAAGTTTTTGGAAGAACCCCGCCACATCGAAATTCAAATTGCAGGCGACCAATATGGCAAAGTGTGCCACCTCTCGGAAAGGGATTGCTCCATACAACGCCGCCACCAAAAATTGGTGGAAGAAACCCCTTCTCCATTTATGACGGACAAGCTCCGTGAAAAGATGGGTAAAGCAGCTATTAAAGCAGCATCAGCAGTAAATTATGAAGGTGTTGGAACGGTAGAGTTTTTGGTGGACAAACACCGTAACTTCTACTTTATGGAAATGAACACACGCATACAGGTAGAGCACCCCATTACCGAAGAAGTAATCAACTACGACCTTATTTGCGAACAGATAAAAATTGCGGCCGGAATAAAAATATCAGGTAAGAATTATTTCCCGCAGTTGCACGCTATGGAATGCCGGATTAATGCCGAAGACCCGGAAAACAATTTCCGCCCTTCACCGGGAAAGATTGTGAACTTCCACGTACCGGGAGGCCATGGTATCCGTGTTGATACACATGTATATGCAGGGTATGTTATTCCGCCCAACTACGACTCTATGATTGCAAAACTTATTACCGTTGCGCAAACCCGCGAAGAAGTTATCCATAAAATGAACCGCGCACTGGAAGAATTTGTAATTGAAGGTATAAAAACAACCATTCCTTTTCACCTTAAACTGATGCAAAACCCACGCTTTTTAAAAGGTGATTACAACACCCACTTTTTGGAGGAGGAGAAGTTGTTCTAAAAATTTTGAATGTTGGATTTTGAATGTTGAATTTAAAGACATTCAGATTTCCTATGTACAAGTTATTGCGAGGAACGAAGCATACTTTTAATCCCTTATTTAACATATTTATTTTGCTTCGCTAAACAATATAGGCTAAATAGGTTCGTTATACTCTCAAAACCAACAAGAAATTTAATGAATAGATATTTGACTTCCCTGATAATAGTTTGTGTTCTTTTATTCTCCTGTAAAAAAGAACATCCCGAAACAAATACCCAAAACACAAACTCTGCTAGCAAACCATTCACAACGGATTATTACGGACTAAGTATTGGCAGTTATTGGGTTTATAATATATATATCGTAGACACTCTTAATAATTCCACATTTCAAAATGCTGATAGTGTATGGATAAAAAGTGATACCGTTATCAGAGGGAATACTTATTATGCGATAACTGGGGAATCGCCTTTATTCTTCCAATCAAATGCACTGATGCGCGATTCTTCAGGCTGGCTGGTTACTAATACTGGCCGCATAATGTGTAATAATACCGGGGACACCTCTATATTTTCAACTACAATTGATACGGGCATGGACACTATTTATGATGCCATGCAATCTCAGAATTATTCAAAAACAGTTCCGGCAGGTACTTTTACCTGCATAGATGCCAGAGGAACCTGCAAATTCTATAAAGGATATTTATGGGGTAATCCGAGATATCTATATAACTTTTACTCAAGTGGTGTTGGACTAGTTTTCGAAACAAATTTCTATACTTCTAATCCCAACCATTTGGAAATGCGATTGGTTCGCTATCATATAAATTAAATTGTCCACTCCACCAATCGGAATACTTGCTATTTCCCCTCCCTCCACCTCGCATAGTAATTATCCCCTCCATTCTTTTCTCTTAGCATATCGCTAAAGGTTTGGCCTTTTAATAATCCATTCACGCTTTTGGCAACGCGCTTGGCTTTGGTGGCATCGGTCTTAGCACTGTCTATCCATTTGGAGAAATAACTTTTATGGGAATTTGAAAGGGAATTGAAAAACTTCAAAGCATTTGGTTCATCGGCAAGGCAGGCTAATAGTTCAGCATTAATAGGGATGGTACGTTCATCTAATTCTAAAGAAACTTTGAGCATAGCGCCATTCTTTTTGCCTGTCCCCTTTCGCATTTGTGCATTAAAGGGTATGATGAATGTTCCCTCGCCCATGGGCATTAAGGCTACTTTTTCAATTTTATAATTATCGAATTTCCCTTTTACCCTGTACCCCTTTTTAACCCCGGGATTTATTTGTTCGGCAATATCCGCAGGGATTTCAATATACATCCATCTGGTCTTTTCGCCCATTTCGCCAAAGCGCAGGATTGTTGTGGTGTAGGTTACCATAAATGACCTATTTTTCTGTCAGCCCCAAACCCCTAAAGGGGCTTTGAATAGCGCTACTCAAAGCCCCTTTAGGGGTTTGGGGCATGTATTATGCTTCTACCTGTTCGCGCTTTGCCCTGTGTTGAAATGCCTCTCTCGGTTTCAATCCCAGCACGTCAAACATTTTTTTGTCTTCGTTAGCATCGGGATTAGGGGTAGTGAGCAATTTCTCACCCATAAATATGGAATTGGCCCCTGCCATAAAACAGAAAGCCTGCGTTTCTTTATTCATCTGCACGCGCCCTGCGGAAAGGCGAACAACGGAATCAGCCATAACAATGCGGGTAGTGGCAATCATGCGAATCATTTCCCAGGATTCTATAATGGGTTGGTCACCCAAAGGGGTTCCTTCCACAGGCACCAGCGCATTAATCGGCACCGATTCAGGATGAGGATTCAAATGGGAAAGCGTAAGTAACATTCCAATCCGGTCATCAATGGATTCACCCATGCCAATAATTCCACCTGAACAGACCGTCAATCCTGCTTTTCGCACATTATGCAAGGTATTAAGCCTGTCTTCGTATTTGCGCGTTGTGATGATATGACTATAATTTTCTTCCGATGTATCTACATTGTGGTTGTATGCATAAAGTCCGGCATCGGCCAACTTTTGGGCCTGTTCCTGTGTAACCATCCCAAGCGTAGCGCATACTTCCATACCTTTCGCATTGACGGTCTTCACCATATCAAGCACTCTGTCAAAATCTTTATTATCGCGGACTTCCCTCCATGCAGCACCCATGCAAAGCCTCGATGCACCCATACTCTGGGCTTTATCTGCTATAGCCCCGACTTCATCCACGCTCATCAGTTTCTGCACTTTCACCTCGGTGTGGTAACGTGCCGCTTGCGGACAATAGGCGCAATCTTCTGGGCAGCCTCCCGTCTTGATAGAGATAAGCGAACTTATCTGCACCTCATTCGGGTTGTGGTATTTGCGGTGCAGGGTTGCAGCCTTATAAACAAGTTCCAGCAATGGGGTATTATATATCTCGGCTATCTGCTCTTTGGTCCAGTTGTAACGAATGTCGCTCATAAGTGTGTGTTATAGGGGCAAAAATAGGAAAAAGTAACTATAAGCCATGCGATATGAGCCATAAAAGTGGGAATACTACCTTTGTAACATGTATTCATTCCTAATTTCTAATTACTAATTTCTAATTATCAATGAGAATTGATATAATAACCCTTCACCCCGCCCTTTTGGAAAGCCCTTTCCAGCATTCCATTGTGAAACGGGCTATTGAAAAAAAAGTAGCGGAGATAAATATAGTTAACCTGCGCGATTATGGCATTGGCAGCTACAAACAAGTGGATGACTCCCCTTTTGGTGGCGGTGCCGGAATGGTTATGACCATTGAACCCATTGCCAACTGCATTGAGGATTTGAAAAAGGAAAGGACCTACGATGAAATCATTTACCTCACTCCCGATGGAACCCGTCTCAACCAGCAAGTGGCAAACACTTTATCACTTTGCAAAAATATTATCCTCCTTTGCGGCCATTACAAAGGCGTGGATGAACGTATTCGTGAACTATATATTACCAAAGAAATCTCCATTGGCGACTATGTGTTAAGTGGTGGAGAATTACCTGCCGCCGTTTTGTGCGATGCCATTATCCGCCTGCTACCCGGTGTTTTAAATGATGAGACCTCTGCCCTATCCGATTCCTTCCAGGATAATTTATTGGCACCGCCTGTTTATACCCGTCCCGCTGACTATAAAGGGTTAAAAGTGCCCGATGTATTGCTCTCCGGAAACCAAAAACAAATTGATGAATGGAGGCATGAACAAAGTATTGAAAAGACGAAGGAGAGAAGGCCGGACTTACTGGGATAAAAGTAAAAAATAAGTTTTACTTTCTTTTCTTTCTTTTCGAAGGATGCATCTTTGTATGAACTAATCCTAAAATAACAACATCCTTTTCATCTATAATATGATAAATAATCACATACGGGAATCTTCGGATATACAATTCCCGAAGTTCTCCTCTCACCTTTGGATGACTGTGTGCGTTATTAGAAAGGTATTCCGAATAAATAATTATTGAAGTAAGAAATTCCTCACCGAGACCCAGACGTTTATCCTCATACCACAGCGCAATTTCCGTTATTTCTCTCCTGGCTTCAGAAGATATCCCAATCTGGAATTTCATTTAACCAGTTGCTTCTTTACATGTTGACTGACTTGCTCAATTGTATAGCCTTTGCTTTTCCCGTTTCTATAATTTTTTAAACGCTTTTGCATCTCTTTATACTGTTCATCGCTAAGTACACTCTTTTGAACCGGTGTATTCTCATATTCTTTCAACATGGCATAAACAACTTTAAGCATTCGCTCGTCTGCATTATTTAAGTATTCATTAACTTTTTCCCTTATTTTTACTGTTGTCATATTCTTTGCATTTGTTACTCACAAATGTAATTCTTTTTACTCATTTATGCATCAGTCAGAGCTATCCTATTACTTAAATAGCAAATACACCGCCAGTATCAAACATCCGAAACCTGCTATGTGATGCAGTTGCAAAACATTGGTTTTAAATACTACTGTCGAGAAGATTACGAATACTGAAAGTGTAATTACTTCCTGTGTCACCTTTAATTGGAGTAAGGTAAATGGCCCTCCGTTTTCCTGAAAACCTATACGATTGGCTGGCACCTGGAAACAATATTCTAACAAAGCTATTCCCCAACTGATAAGGATTACAACAAAAAGCGGAAGGTTCTCCCAGCCTTTCATGGTTTTAAATTTCAAATGCCCATACCAGGCAAAGGTCATAAAGGTATTGGAGAGGATAAGGAAGACAATGGTGATGATGGCTTTTTTCATGGTGGTAGTTTTAGAATTACAAAAATAGCTGCATAGTCCTTATTAACACTAAGAGATTCCTCACTCCGTTCGGAATGACAATAATTTTGATTGGTAAGGGAGGTTGTGGCGCGG
>CAIWVW010000127.1 GCA_903916255.1 uncultured Bacteroidota bacterium | reverse complement strand
CGTCATTGCGAGGAACGAAGCAATCTCTGCAAATCCTTACTAATTGCCATTCTCCTCACCGCCAGATTCTACCATAACCCTTGCAGGCTCTTTGCGGCTGCGGCTCACAAGAAATATTCCCAAAATAATGAGCAATGCAGAAATAATTTTCACCGCATCAATTGTGTCATTATTCAGGAAAACGGCGAATAAAGCTGCAACAACGGGTTGCAAATAAATATAGGTTGCAGCCACCGATGCGCTTAATTCCGTGAGCGCGTATGTATTTAGGAAATAGGCGAGGAAAGTGCTGCCAACCACTACATAGGCTAAACAGGCCCATTGCGAGCCCCCCATTCCGGAAACATTAAACGCATGGATACCTTGCCAGCCAAATGGCAATACATAAATAGCGCCGAAAAGAAAAACCCATTTTACTACGGTAACTGTTTTATATTTTAACATCAACGGTTTCACCATTACCATATAAATGGACCACGCGATGCAATTAATAAGTATAAAGATATCGCCTAATAAAAGGTTATCGCCGGTTGTGCCGGGTTTACGGAAAAGCAGGAGTGTAACAGCTCCGGCAATGCCTGCCAGAATACCCATTATACGCATAAGCGGAGCTTTCTCTTTCAGGAAAAGTATTTCGATAAGGATAACTACAATCGGACTAAAAATCATAATAATGGCGGCATTGATGGCGTTGCCCATAAAAAGCCCTTTGATAAATAATAGCTGGTTGAGCGCTATGCCGAAAAAACCCAGCATAAGCAGTTTTCTGAAATCTTTCTTTTCGATGGTTTTATCGCGCACCAACATTCCGCTGGCCCAAAACAAAAGCATGGTAACAACCGCGCGGATAAGAACAAGTGCGAAGGGGTCAATAAACCCTTCCAGTTTTTTAACGATGCTGTAATTCGCACCATAAATTAAGTTAACCGCCAGCAATGAAAGGTGTGCCTTGGCTATTTTACCCATTGGAACCTGGCGTATTTACAAGTTGATAGATTTCTCATTGAATATTATAAAACCCACATGGAAAAACACACTGAAAGAATTTACAGCATTGGTGGTGTTATTGGTGTTATCGAAATAATTCAGGCTAATGCTCATAGGGCCAATGGGCGAATGATAAACCAATGCAGCCATAGCAATGTATCGCTTAACTGTAAAAGGCCCGGTTAACTTGGCAGTATAATTAATTGATTCTTCAATAGCCTGATAAGGCAGAAATACATACCCTTCCAACCTTAAATCGAAAATCGACCTGAAACTTGTAATTAGTTTTGGGCCACCGGCAACATAGTTAAATGCCCTGTAATTGGGTAAAAACAACGTCATACTTTCCGGTGTAGGTTGAAAAGCCGGAGCCGTGAGCATGGTTGCGGTATAATTATCGAACAGGGTTTGATTGGAATATACTCCTTCAAAATAAGTACCAAATCGTATTAATCCTTTGCCTAAATAATAGTTATCGAAAACTACTTTAAACTGTTCCCAATTCCTTACCCTGCCTAAAACTTTGGCGGCTGTTGTGTCTAAATTGCCAGGGGTAAAACCCTCTCTGCCATCAACAAATTGCGCCTGCAGCATAATTCGATGGCCTGAATTGGCGTACTCCTTTGCATTAAGTGAATTCATTTCATAACGGAAATAAACGGAATACGCATTGAAACTGGTTTGGTCAGCCGTATCTGAAGGGGTGAAATTAAGGTTGGGGTTTTCGTAATAATTATTATTAATATTGGTATAATTACCTCCTATCAGCATTTTGGTTTTATTTCCTAAAGGAATGCCAAAATCAAGCTTTCCAAACCCTTCATATGTTACCAAATAGGCAGGTTTCTGGTCTATATAAAAATCGGTGCTGCTTGTAAAATAATCATAGCTGTTGTATACAAGCCCGGCTTCGATATAGAAAGGGAAAGCGGACGAAAAATAAATTCGCCCCGCACCCAGAAACGAGGTATATAATTTTCCAAAGTAAGCGTTTCCCTGAAGGCTTATTTCTTCCCGGCCAAAAGGATTATATTCTATCCCGAAGAAACCTTCGCTAACGGGACGTGTAGAAAAATCTCCGCCAAAACTTACTGAAAACTTTTTCTCTCTTTTCATCAGCAAATCCAAATCATAATACCCGGTGGAATCATCATAATGTGCCAGCGGAAAAATGCTGTGGATATTCTCATCTGTTGCAATACGATAATATCTTGTTTCCAATTTTTTCATATCCAACGTATCGTAATTTCCTTCCAAAACGCTTTTAATATAGCGGCTTTGGGGTTGGGTAAGCCCATAAATATTAATATTTTTAATAACTACAGGATGCTCCTTGCTCATAAAGTTCCTGCGCTTTAAAGCGATGGCTCCTGAGTCTGTCCTTCTTTTTATCATTTTTAAAAGAGCGGGCATCGCTTTCATGGTAGCATTATATCCGCTATCGATAAGAGCTTTCGGGTGGTCGGTAGAAAGTATTCCGGCTTCTACTCCCGGTTCTATAATCATACCGTTAATCCCTGAATCAAGTTTATAATTTGTTTTGGTTATTAACATTGTTTTTACTTCCGAAATAATATTGTCCTCGCTGGGAGGAGGTATGTTTCCCGAAACATTGCTGCCAATGGTTACATCGGGATGAAAACTGTCTTTCATAATGTCCAGCGGAAAATTATTATAAAGCCCTCCGTCAAAAAGCATTTTGCCGTCTATAACTACCGGCTTCAGAAAGAACGGATAGGAAATAGAGGCGCGTATGGCTTCCCCTAGGTTTCCTTTGTTGAAAATATAGGGCTTCTTGTTCATAATATCAGCCGCTACACAACGGAAAGGAACAAACAGGCTGTCGAAATTGCCTCGCGAAACGGAGGAAGCTTTCGAAAAATAACGCAGCACCTCAAAATCTACCGGAACCGGAGAAATAAGATGTGTTGGAATGCTTGTAATTAAGCTGGTATCTAATGAAAACCGGAAAGTAATCCAGGAAGCGTCGGCCGGTTTTTGTTTAAAATAGTAAACGAATTTATTATCTATAACCCCTTTGGCAATATTCTGAAACCGGGGTGAAAGGACAATTTTTTCCATATCTTCCGGTGAATACCCTGCCGCATACATAGCGCCAATAAAAGCGCCCATTGAGGTGCCTGTTACATAATCAATCGGTATATGGTTTTCTTCCAGTGCTTTAATAACGCCAATGTGCGCAATGCCACTGGCACCACCACCACTCAAAACCAAGCCTACTTTTTGGGAATAAAGACTGGAAGCCCCGCAAAAGAACCATAAAGAAAGGAAAATTATCCTTATTCGCATAAATGCTTCCGGTACATTAGGTTACAAATCTACACTTTAATACACTTTTCTATTACACTTTTTAAATATTGAGGCGCATTTAACAAACGTGAACCATACCAAGAAAAGTATTCACCGTCAACTAAAACCGGCAGACTTACCGGAAAAGCCGACTTAATCTCAGCCAAATGCTTTTCGCTGAAAGGGAAAGGTTCGGAAGAAAGCAATATCCTATCGGGGTTAAGGCTCTTGATTTGTTCAACGGTAAGTTCAGGATATCTTCTGAGAGCTTCATCGCAAACATTTACAAAGTTACATTGAGACAGCATATAGTCGATAAAAGTATCCTTGCCGGCAGCCATAAAGGGGTTTTTCCATATCACGTAGACCACCCTTAACGGGTTTGGTTTATTCAAACTTAATTTTTCAAAATTGCTTTTTATTTGTTGGATTAGTTTTTGGGCTTCCCCTAGCCTGTTTACCATCTCCCCCAAAGAATTTATCATATTCATAGCATCATCCAGGTTATGAATATCGCTTGTCCATACCGGGTATTTTTCCATCAAAGCTTTAACATCACTTTCGGTGTTCTCTTCTTTATTGCAAATTATCAAATCGGGGTTTATCTCTTCTATTTTTGCAAAGTTTACATTTTTTGTGCCGCCTACTCTTGTTTTAGTCCGGAACCATTCATCCGGATGAATACAGAACTTAGTAATGCCCGCTACTTCTTTATCAAGGCCTAAAGAAGCCAGTAATTCTGTTTGGGAAGGGACCAGAGAAACAATACGCTGCGGCGGAGATTCAATAGTGATGGTGTGACCTATTTGGTCAATGAGTTGAAAGTTCATAAAGTTTATAAAGTTAAAAGTTGTGACTTCATAAACTTTACGAACTCTATAAACTGTATGAACTTCATCTTAGCAAAACGCTTCAATAATATCCTGCCTTGTAATAATGTGCGGGTCGCCCATAATATCTTTCACTAATACAGCCCTGTTTTCAGATGTAATAAGACGGGAAACTTCTTTAATAGATGCTTTTGGCTCAACAAACGGGAAAGGCGGTTGAATAATTTCGGAAACTTTACCGGAACCTAAATTGGGATTATCCAGCAACTTCATAAATACTTCCGTATCGTTTAACGAACCAATCATGTTATGCTCCGCATCAGATACCGGCACTTGGGAGATGTTGTATTTCTTCATTAATAGAACAACATCGTGAATTTTGTCTGTGTTCTTTACAGTTACTAAACGATGATGCTTATGCCTTTCTATAAGTTGTATGGCTGTAATCTCTGCTTCCTGCAAAAAGCCACGGTCGCTCATCCATTCATCGTTAAACATTTTGCCCATATAGCGCGAGCCATGGTCGTGGAATAGAACCACCACCACATCGCCTTTTTTAAAGCGGTCTTTCATTTGCAAAATGCCCGCCATAACGGCACCCGATGAGTTACCTGCAAAAATGGCTTCTTCCCTGGTGATGCGACGAGTCATGATGGCAGCATCCTTATCGGTTACTTTTTCAAAATGGTCTATTATATTCATATCTACATTTTCAGGCAAAAAGTCTTCGCCTATTCCTTCAGTGATGTATGGGTAGATTTCATCTTTATCAAAAATGCCTGTTTCTTTATATTTTTTAAATACAGAACCGTAGGTATCAATACCCAGTATCTGAACATTCGGTTTTTTTTCTTTAAGATATTTTCCAACGCCGCAAATAGTTCCGCCTGTACCAACACCACAAATAAAATGCGTTACTTTTCCATCTGTATGTTCCCATATTTCCGGGCCGGTTTGCTCGTAATGCGCAACCCTGTTAGAAAGATTATCATATTGGTTTGCTTTCCATGAACGGGGAACTTCTTTCACAAGTCTGCTGGAAACAGAATAATACGAGCGCGGGTCTTCGGGTTCCACATTCGTTGGGCAAACAATTACTTCTGCGCCAAATGCCCTTAGCGCATCAAACTTTTCTTTCGATTGTTTATCGGTAGTAGTGAAAATACACTTGTATCCTTTTATGGAAGCTACAATTGCCAACCCCATACCGGTATTGCCGGAAGTGCCTTCAATAATGGTGTATCCGGGTTTGAGCAACCCTTTCTTTTCGGCATCTTCCACCATTTTCAACGCCATGCGGTCTTTAATGCTGTTGCCGGGATTAAAAGTTTCCACTTTGGCAAGCACCAGCGCAGGTATATCGGCGGTTATTTTATTAATCTTCACCAACGGGGTATGCCCAATGGTTCCAAGGATATTTTCAGAGTATTGCATGTAAATGAAATTAGTGTGTAAAAACGCCTTTCAAAGATACAGAAAGAAGGGGAAATGGATTTGAATAAATATATAATACGGAAACGGTCAATGTTTAGCCCCGTTAGGGGCGTTCTTATGGTAACAACAATAATTAATGAATATATTAAAGTCCCTTCGGGACTTAATCCCCAAGTCGCATTTAGAACATTATCCCTACTCGTATTTCAGCGTAACCGCCGGCTTAACCTTGGAAGTAATAAATGAAGGCAGGATTAGCATCAGCATGGAGATTGCAAATGCCCCCACATTAAGCAACAGGATATAGCCCCAGTTTAAATAAATGGGAACTTGTGAAATATAATAGGTTTCCTGAGACAACTTAACAAATCCATAGTGGCTTTGCAGCCAGCATAAGGATAATCCCACAACATTTCCAAAAAATAAACCCAATGCAATCAGGTAAGCGCCATCAAGAATAAAAATTTTTTGAATATCCAAATTGGTCATGCCAAGCGCTTTGAGCAAACCTATCATGTAAGCGTTTTCAAGAATCAACACAATCAGGGCGGAAATCATGGCAATGGCCGAAACAATTACCATTAGCCCAATGATTATTATGGCATTCCAGTTTTGCAAATCAAGCCATTCGAATATGGCAGAATTTACTTTCCGTATGCTGATAGCTTCCAAATCCTGCCCAATTATTTTATTGATAGCTTTTTCATTTTCATCCACCTTTGTAAAATCACGGCAATCTACTTCGAAACCACCAATCTGGCTCGACGTCCAGAAATTCAGGTTTTGTATTTGTCCTATATCTACAAATACCACATCCTTGTCAAACTCTTCTAGCCCGGTATGGTAGATTCCTTTTACGTAAAATGTTTTCACGCGTTGCTCATAGCCATAGTTTCCGGCACTATCAGCTTGCCGAGTGCGTGTTACAAAGAATATAAGCAGTTTGCTTCCGGTATCTGCATCCAATTCATTGGCTGTTGTTTTTGAAATAATAATTCCATTGCCGGGTATAGTATCAGTAGGGTGAAAAACACTCCCTTTTACCAAATTCCTGCTTATAAATGACCAGTCGTAATCGCTTCCTACACCTTTCAATATTACACCTTCATTCTCGGTTTTTGTTTTAATAATTCCGCTTTTTGTTGCGTATTCTTCAACATGTTTTACCTGTGGCAAGCTTTTCAGTTCTTTCAAAAAGGGTTGGTTGCGGCTTATAGGAGCAGGCTCCATAGAACTGTTATCGTCCAGTTTGTTGATTTGTATGTCGGCGTTAAAGCCTTCCACCTTATCGCGGATAGAAAACTGGAAGCCAACTACAATAGCTACCGTAAGTATCATTACTGTAATACCGACTGCCACGCCTGCAATTGCAATATTTATGGTGGGGCGCGAGGTCCCGTACCCTTTTTTACGAAGCACCCGTTTTGCTATGAAAAAAAGGACATTCAATGGGTTTATTTTTAAAATTACCAGTTATTAAATGCCTTATCGAAAATATCCTGCACCAGTAGGTTGTTGATAGTAGTTATTAACTGGTCCTGGACGGCTGAAATACTTTGACTACTGGGAAAATCAGCATAACGGCTGAAGGAAGAATTGAAACACTTTTTAGGGTCCTTTTTATCTGTGTAGGTAATATCTACCGTTATGGTAAGCCTGGTAGTGGCAGATTGCGCAGGTGCCGATGCTGAAACCGTTACAGGAGCAATAGTGTAATTGGAAATAGAACCTGAAAAATCCAGGTCGCCTTCGGTAGTGAGAGACAACCTGCTGTGAGAAGCAATATAATTTCTCAACGCATCTGAAAATGCTTGCGGAACAGTTGCCGGTGCAAGCTGGGCGGAGTTTTTAAAATATTGAACAGAAAAGGTTTTTGCATAATCGGGAATAGAGGCGCCGCTTAATGAATAATTGGCGCTGCATGCGCTCAATAAAGTACAAAGGGCTATTACGACAATTCTTTTAAGCATTTATTCTTCTTTTATTTTCCTGAAAAGCGTCCTTTCTGAAATACCCAATTCTTTTGCTGCCGCTTTTTTATTCCCATGATGCTTCTCTACGGTCATCTTGATAATTTCCTTTTCCCGTTCGTCCAACGTTTGCACCGGTTCCAATTCTTTTACCCCATTTTCATGGACTTCCACATGGGTAGCGGGGTGAATTTGCATGGCTGTTTCCACTTTATGAATATCATTATCCAGTTTGTGAAGAATACGAGTACTTCCACCCGAAATTGTGGATACGTTATCTCCTTTATCCAATAAGCCATATACTATGCTTTTCAAATCGACCATGTCTTTCCTTAGCTCAAAAAGCACCTTGTAGAGCAATTCCTTTTCCGATAACTCGTTTGGCACATTCGCTTCTGTTGCGCCTGCCGGACGAAACAAGGCAGGCAATGTACTGATATTATTATCGGGTAAATACTGGGCTATGGTTTTAGCATCGATATCCCTGTTTTTTTCAATAACAGATATTTGTTCCGTAACATTTTTAAGCTGGCGTATGTTTCCTTTCCAGTAATAATTAATCAGCATTTGTTCCGCATCGCGGGTAAGTTTGATGGGTGGCATGTGATATTTATCGGCAAAATCGGATGCAAAACGACGGAACAAAAGAGGTATATCTTCTTTCCTTTCCCTCAATGGCGGAATAATAAGCGGAACCGTATTCAAGCGGTAATATAAATCTTCACGGAAGCGGCCTTTTTCCATCAGCTGAAGCATATTTACATTGGTGGCAGCCACAATACGCACGTTTGTTTTCATCACTTTAGATGAACCCACACGAATATATTCACCGGTTTCCAAAACGCGAAGCAATCGCACTTGTGTAGTAAGCGGTAACTCCCCTACTTCATCTAAAAATATGGTTCCACCGTCGGCCACTTCAAAATAACCTTTGCGTGTATCGTGCGCACCGGTAAACGAACCTTTCTCATGTCCGAACAATTCCGAATCAATAGTGCCTTCAGGTATTGCGCCACAGTTAACAGCTATGTAATGGTTATGTTTCCGCGCGCTGGACTGATGAATTATTTGCGGAAAAACCTCTTTACCTGTACCACTTTCGCCCGTTATTAATACGCTTAAATCGGTAGCTGCCACCTGGCGGGCAATATCGATGGCCCTGTCGAGTTGTGGCGAGTTGCCTATTATCCGAAACCTGTTTTTAATTTCCTGAACGGTCATAATTCAATTTTATTCAAAGCCCATTAGGGGTCGGGGCATCCATCAGTTCTCCAATTAATGTTCCCGATGTGCAATTAGTAACACGCACATGGACGTAATCTCCCGGCTTATGCTTTTCACTTGCAAATATGATTGCTTTATTTTGCGTATTCCTTCCAAAAACCTGTTCTTTAGAACGCTTGGAATGGCCCTCTACCAATACTTCAAAGGTCTTTCCGATATCTGCCTTATTTCCTATCATAGAATGATTACGCTGCATAGCCAGTATTTCCTGCATACGTTTCAATTTCACATCTTCCGGAACATCGTCTTTATATTTTTTAGCTGCCGGAGTGGCAGGCCTTTCAGAGTATGGGAACATGTAGGCATAATCAAACTTTACCATTTCCATTAACGAAACAGTTTCCTTGTGTTCTTCATCCGTTTCGGAACAGAACCCTGCAATAACATCCGTAGAAATTCCGCAATCGGGTATAATAGCGCGTATAGCTTGTATCCTTTCTAAATATTTTTCGCGGTTATAGCCTCGGTTCATCATTTCCAACACCCGGCTGCTGCCCGACTGCATTGGCAAATGAACATACTTACAAATGTTGTGATACTTTGCGATGGTATGCAATACCTCATCGGTCATATCCTGTGGATTAGAAGTGGAAAAACGCACTCTCAAAAGAGGGTTAACCAGTGCAACCATCTCCAATAAATTTGCAAAATTTACCACTTTTAAATCCTTGCTTTCGGTATTTACTTTTTCAAAATCCCTTTTCGGGCCGCCGCCGAACCATTTGTAAGAATCTACATTCTGGCCTAATAACGTAACCTCGCGGTAACCTTGTTCAAAAAGCAATTTGGCTTCATTTACTATGGATTCAGGGTCGCGGCTGCGCTCCCTACCCCTTGTAAAAGGCACCACGCAAAAAGAACACATATTATCGCAACCACGCATAATGGTAATAAAAGCGGTTATGCCATTTCCTGCAAGGCGAACGGGGTTTATATTCGAATAGGTTTCTTCCAGTGACAGTAATACATTCACTGCTTTTTCACCGCCTTCTATTTTAGCAATCAGAGCAGGTAGGGAACGGTAAGCATCGGGGCCTACAACCATATCCACCAAATGTTCCTCCTCCAGCAATTTCGTTTTCAAGCGTTCGGCCATGCAACCCAGCACACCGATTATCATTTCAGGATTATGTTTCTTGGTCGTTTTAAAATCCCTGATTCTTGTCCTAACCCGCTCCTCCGCATTCTCGCGGATAGCGCAGGTATTAATCAATACAATATCGGCATCCTCTGATGAGGCGGCGCTTTCATATCCATCCTTTTGCAAAAGGGCAGTTACAATTTCGCTGTCCGACACATTCATCTGGCAGCCATAGGTCTCTACGAAAAATTTTTTGGTTTTCTTTTCGGCAACTAATTCTATCGTATTCTCGGTTTCAGTATTGTTCATCATTCTTGTTAACAGGATTCAAAATTACGAATAAGAGGGCTATAAATAAAAAATCCTCCCGAATAGTTCGGGAGGATTTATAAATATTTAACACCACTTGCTTTAATACTGCCACATATCGTGCTCGATACCTGCAATTTTGTCGTGTATCTTTTCGCCTTCCAAAAGGGCATCGAGGCCTTTTACGTAAGCACTCATAGCACGGTCGTATACGTTGCTTTGCTGAATAATATAGCTTGCAAATTGTCTTTTCCAGAAGATATCATCAAAGGTGCGGCGTTCAGCATCGTTTTGTTGGTTAAACACAGGGGTCTTTGCCATAATAGGTCGGATATCAGGGAAGTAAATCCAAAATAAAGCAATAGGTGCGCCATTTTCATCTTCCTTACCGGTATTCTTATTTACGTTTTGCACGCGCGGGCAGATAAACAGAATTCGGGGGTCAAGAACCGAACGTTGTTTTTCAAAAATCCAGTCTTCTTTAAGTGTATATCCTTTAATGGATGATGGAAGTACGTCATTTTTAACAGGAGTCATATTACCATTTTCATCCTGAACGGTATCAATGGAAGAAAGCGCCTGTTCAATTTCTGCTTTTGTTTTCCTGATTTTATAGCAGTCATCCAAATCTACAGGATTAAACTCATAACAGGTAATTTCACCACCCAAAAGACCATCTTTCAAAATTTGGAAAAGACTTACCCTGTTGCCATTCGATTGTTCGGGATAATATAACTGTTCGTTTATTTTTTCACGAACATCAATAACTCTCCAGATACGTGTTTGCCACATAGCATCCGCTTCACGCATTTGTGCCGGAGGTACAACTCTTCTGTAAGGATTGTGCTCTTGCTTATAAGCCCCGTCCAATGGTTGATTGGGGCTCAATACGGAAGGCTGGTTTGGGTTATTGGGGGCAGGTGCGTTTTGCTGTTGAGAAACCGAAGGTTGTTGCGTTGCAGGAGGATTGGCATTGGTATTACCAACCTGTGCAACAGCAAACTCAAATCCTAAAAACACCATTGCGGATGTTCCAAAAACTTTAGCTAAGGTTCTCATTGCAATTTAAATTAATTGTTATTAGTTTACGGTAATATTAACACCCGGTATTACCCTTGAGTCTGGGCCTTTAACGTGTACATCCTGAATAATAATGTGGCTGCCTTTTCCAACCTGGTTCATTAATGTCTTCATTTCAGGTGTGAACAAATTTGAACTGGATGGTTTTTTAACAGTTTGTCCGTTAACAGTTACAACCATTTCGAAGGAAGTAACCTGATAACTAAGGTCAAAGTCAAAATTATCCATACGGGCCTGCACCTGGGTAGCTATTGAAAGCTGAGCCTTGGTAATGTCGATATCACCTTTTTTATTGGCTACATAGCAGGTAGGGTCAGGTACGCGTTTAATACGGAACTTGGATGCTTCACCTAAACTCTTATGGCTTCCATCAGGCATTTTACCTGATACCGAAATGGTACAGAATGGGCCATCTCTTTCATTAAGCGT
>CAIWVW010000126.1 GCA_903916255.1 uncultured Bacteroidota bacterium | reverse complement strand
GGAAAACTTATACCCGGGCCAAAGAAACAGGAGTTCTCTTTTATTTTACCGTCTTTAAATTTAAAATATTCCGTGTTGCGGAATAGCCTGCCATCATTGGTCCAGCCGTTATATATTACAAAAGCGTCATCTCCATCTACAACAAGTTTTTCAATATCAAATTTTTTGATGTTGACGGCATTGGGCCAGCACCGTTGCTTATAGGTATTTAAATCAATACTGGTATCGAGCGGGCTGTTGAAATCAAAGCCATCTGCGAGAAGGGAGGTCAGCATGTTCCAGTCTTTTTTCTCGTATGCGGCATAATAATCCCGGATGGTTTTCTCTTTAGCCTGCTTGTCGCCCTGGTTGCTGCAACTGCCGGCAAACAATAGCAGAAGCATTGCCAAGACATATCCAACAGAGCTATTGGTTATTTTATTCATGATATTATTCAAAATATGTGTTTGGTAAATCTCTCTTTCATCTGATACAAAAATAGCAATATATTTGAAACAAAAAAATCGGCAAACATGAAACTCACCAAACTTGCTCGGGGCTTAATTAATCTGATAGCATTGCTAATGCTGGTATGGATAGGTTATGTGGTTTACGCTTCAATTACCGACACCGGATTATGGAAATATATAGCTGATTTAATTACCACTGATGCTACAGGCAGATATTCCCCGATGGGCGCTTTTGCCATTTGCCTTTTAGCAGGTATTTTACCATTAATGGGTTGTTTGTTTCTCGTAGTTTGGTTGTCGAATAAGTTCAGCCGTGACCGCTAACTTAGTGGCTCTCGTCATTGCGAGGCTCCGCGAAGCAATCTTACTAATACGGACGCAATTATTGGGTAAGATTGCTTCGTTCCTCGCAATGACGGGAACAACCCACCCCTGCCCCTCCAGGGAGGGGAATTAGCCATTAATCGTTTTCCAAAGAACATCCAGCAACTCAGGAATACCCTTGCCGGAGGCGGAGGAGAAGAAAACAACCGGCACTTTTTTAAGTTTGCGGCTCTTGGCTTTTAATTCTTTTTTCAATTCGCCCAGCAGTTCATCATCGGCCATATCGCACTTGGAAACGGCCAATATGCGAGACTTATCAAGCAGCGTAGGGTTAAATTTCTCCAATTCTTTCAACAATATTTGGTATTCGGCAACAATATCGGGGGCATCGCAAGGCACCATAAAAAGCAGCACCGAGTTACGCTCAATATGGCGCAAAAAGCGGAGCCCAAGGCCTTTCCCTTCAGATGCGCCTTCGATAATTCCGGGAATATCGGCCATTACAAAACTCTGTGCGCCGCGGTACCGCACAATGCCCAAATTAGGCACCAGCGTAGTGAAAGGGTAATTCGCAATTTCCGGTTTAGCAGCAGATACAACAGACAACAAAGTAGATTTTCCCGCATTCGGGAAACCAACGAGTCCCACATCAGCCAGTATTTTTAATTCTAATATTTTCCATTCTTCTTTGCCCGGTTCTCCCGGTTGTGCATGGTGTGGCGATTGGTTTGTAGGGCTTGCAAAATGGCTGTTACCTAAGCCTCCACGGCCACCTTTTACAATAATAATTTCTTGTCCGTCGTGGGTAATTTCATGTTCCTGTTCGCCTGTGATTTCATCGCGGACGGTAGTACCAATTGGCACATCTAATATCACGTCTTCGCCATCGGCTCCTTTCATGTTCTGGTAAGAACCGGGTTCGCCTGCGGTAGCAATAATATGTTTGCGGTATTTCAAATGGATGAGTGTCCATAGTTGTTTGTTCCCGCGCAGGATAATATCTCCGCCCCGTCCGCCATCGCCGCCATCGGGGCCGCCTTTGGCAACTTTCTTATCGCGGTAAAAGTGAACCGAACCTGATCCGCCCTTTCCGGTGCGGCAACAAATTTTTACGTAGTCAACAAAGTTCGAATCAGCCATAAGTAAGTGAAAAGTGAAAAACTAAAAATGAAAAATGGCGGAATCGGTTTAGTTTTTACCTTTTAATTTTTAATTTTTCATTATTAATTTCCCCGCTTCCGCCAATATGTCTTCGGCAATTGCAGTGGTTGGGGCTTCAGAATAGGTTCGCAACACAGGCTCTGTTCCGGAGGCGCGAATCATCAGCCAGGTATCATCATTGAAAAAGAATTTGAAGCCGTCTATAGTTTCTACTCTTTTCACCGTATATTTCCCAAAGGCTTTATATTTATTCTGATTGCAGTTTTTCAGCACTTCCTGTTTAATCTTTTCAGTGAGGTGCAAATCGATGCGGCGGTATGCAAACTTTCCGGTAATCTTCAGCGCTTCTTTTACTAACTCGTCGAGGGTTTTTCCGGTACGCGCCATATACTCAATAATGGTCAATCCAATCCAGATGCCATCCCGTTCCGGAATGTGCCCCTTTATAGCAATACCCCCCGATTCTTCGCCGCCAAGCAAAGTATCTTCGCTAATCATTACATCGCAAACGTATTTGAACCCGACTTTCACCACCTGCAATGGAAGGTTGTAATGTGCGCACATTTTCTTCACCTTTTCAGTAACAGAAAAAGCTACGCATACTTTACCGCCCATCTTTTTATATTGGGTAAGGTAATTGATAAGTATAAGTATGATTAAATGGGAATCTACAAAATCGCCCTTGGCATTGTAAAGCCCTATTCGGTCAGCGTCGCCATCGGTTGCCAATCCCACATCGCTGGCTTTGTTTTTCTTGATGAAAGCCCGAAGTTCCCCTAAATTGCGGTCTATCGGTTCGGGTGCAGTTCCGCCGAAACCGGGGTTATGAATGCAATGCAATAAAGTAGCATCGGGGAAAAGGCGTTTCATCACATTTTGCCCGGCCCCATACATGGAATCATATACAATATTTATGCCTGATTTTTTAATCAGTTTAATATCGAAGTTATCCTCTACATGTTTGCAGTAAATACCTTCCAGGTCGATAGGTTCTATTAATTTAGAGTCCGCCTTGGCGGACTGATAGCTCTTTGCTTTGTCGGGAATGATGGCTTCAATTTCCTTTACATACTTTTCCAGCAATGGGCCGCCGTATTCGCCTTTCAGTTTAAACCCGTTATAATCGGGTGGATTATGGCTGGCGGTAATAACAACACCTATGCTTGCTTTACTTTTTACAACACCCAACGAAACCATTGGGGTGGAAGAAATTCCGGTTGAAAGCAATGTTTTAATGCCATGGTTGGCGAAAACCATAGCAACTGTTTCGGCAAATAGTTTACCGCCAAAGCGGCAATCGTGGCCCACTACAGCAACGGGTTTTTTAAAATTCTTTTTCAGCCACAGGGCGGTTGCTTCAGATACCCTGGTTACATTTTCAACTGTATATTCATCTGCAATAATGGCTCTCCATCCGTCGGTGCCAAATTTTATCGAACTCATGTATGTTTTATTTTTCGGGTGCAAAAATAGTCTAAAAATCAGTTATGGGTTATGAATTATGAGTTATTATCCCTGTTGCCAAGTATAGAACCACGGTTATACCTAATAACTCATAACTTATAACCCGCACCGAACCACTACTAAGGTATTCTTATTAATTTTGCCCAAATTCGAAAATTTTATCCATGCTTAAAATAGGAGTTATCGGGGCGGGGCATCTTGGGAAGATTCACCTGAAGCAAATTAAGGAGATTCCACACTATCAACTGGTCGGTTTTTTTGATACGGATGCTGCTGCTGCAAAAAAGGTAAGTGAAGAATTGGGCGTACCGGCTTTTTCTTCGGCTGTTGAACTTATTAAAAGCGTGGATGTGGTGGATGTGGTTGTGCCTACGGTGGCGCATTTTGAATACGCATCTATGGCTCTGCGCCAGTTTAAGCATGTTTTTATTGAAAAGCCCTTATCTGTTGATGTGGAAGAAGCAAAAGCGCTTGTATCGCTGGCGCGGGAAGCCAATGTAAAAACGCAGGTAGGCCATGTGGAACGGTTCAACCCCGCTTTTCTGGCTGTAAAGGACCGTTGCGACAATCCTATGTTTATTGAAGCGCACCGTTTGGCGGTTTTTAATCCCCGTGGAACAGATGTGTCGGTGATATTGGATTTGATGATTCACGATATAGATATAGTGCTTAGCCTTGTTAAGTCGGATGTGAAACGCATCAGCGCAAGCGGCGTATCGGTAGTAAGTGAAACCCCCGATATTGCCAATGCCCGTATTGAGTTTGACAATGGCTGTGTGGCTAACCTTACCGCCAGCCGCATAAGCCTAAAAAACATGCGCAAAATAAGGATGTTCCAGAAGGATGCTTATATTTCCATGGATTTGCTTTCGCATAAAACGGAAGTTGTAAAGATTAAAGAAATAGCGGATGATGAGGAGGAAGGTATGTTCTCTATGGTGATAGACCAGGGAGCAGGCAAATCGAAAAAGCAGCTTTCAGTGGAAAACCCGCCGGTGGTCCCCAATAATGCCATACGCATGGAATTGCAGGAGTTTGCAGAATCCATCATACATAATAAACCTACCATAGTAACCATAGAAGACGGCGCCAAAGCTCTCGATACCGCTGCCAAGATTATAGAAAGAATAAACTACATACAACCCGAATAAGCAATAGCAGGCATTTCAAAGCAATAATGTAAATTGCCTTACGTTTTACCAGTATCATGAAACTCATCAAATCCAGATTTTTCATTCCTTTTCTTTCCATAACAGTGGCATTAGCATCCTGCAATACCTTCGACCCGCCTATAGTTGTGCCTGCATACGGACATATTGACAGTGTGCATTTTGAAATCACAAATCAGCCCCTTCAAGGCAGCGCTTCGGCAACTATACCCGCCGCATGGGTTTACCTGGATGATAACCCTGTTGGCGCGTTTCAGCTGCCATGTACCTTTCCGTTGGTTGCGAGCAACGGCAATCATAACATTAAAATTTACCCGGGAGTAAGCACTGCCGGAGGAACATCTCCTTATAATATCGAGCCGTTTTACCAGTATTACTCTGTCACCGCTAACCTGCAGCAGGGTAAAACCACCACATTTCAGCCTGTATCCTATTACTACAGCTGGGTGGTATTTAAACTTATGGAAGATTTCGAATCGGAACTTGTAAATACCCAGCCTGCACATATTATAAATTTTGGCGGCGACGGCTCCGTTGGCGGTGGCTCTACTACCACTATGACGGTTATTGGAAGCCCTTCATCAGATGTATTTGAAGGACACCATTCCGGAAGAGTGCTGGTAAATAAGAGCCATGAGTATTATATAGGCATGACTAATCCATGGGATTCACTTCCAAATAATAGCACACCGGTTTACCTTGAAGCTAACTACAAATGCACTACTTATCTTTCAGTCGGAATGTTTGCCGAGGATACTACGCTGGGACCCATTACTCCATCCGTTCTTTCCTCTACCGCTACTTGGAAAAAACTCTATGTTACGTTAAACCCTACTATTCAAAACTATTATCTTTTCCCTCAATATAGAGTTTACTTTTCAGTGCGGCTCGATACTATTGATGGGCACACTACCGACACCCTGCTGCTGGATAATATCAAAATAATTTACTGATTCCCCTTTGAACCGCCGCAGGGAAATATCGAAATATGTTATTGCAGATTTTCTTTGCGCAGCTATTACATGGGCGGCCTTCTGGATTTTCCGCAAGCAATATATCGAATCGGAAAAATTCGGGATACAAGTTGCGCTAACCTTCGATACCCGATTTTACATTGCCCTTGTAATTATTCCGTCTTTTTGGGTATTGCTGTATTTCCTTTCCGGCTTATACGCCAATGTTTACCGTAAATCGCGGATAGCGGAGATTAAGCAGATATTTATAACTACCGTTATCGGAGTGGTAATATTGTTCTTTACCCTGCTGCTGAAAAATGTAATTATCACTTACAAATCTTATTATTTCTCCACCTCGGTGCTATTCAGCATACAGTTTGTATTAACTTCTTTTGCGCATATACTTTTAACCACCAGCACAAACCGGAAAATCCACAAAAGGGATATAGGGTTCAACACAATTCTGATTGGCAGCAATGCCCGGGCCGTGCAACTGTTTGATGATATGGAAAACCAAAAGGCATCATCGGGAAACAGGTTTGTAGGCTTTGTTCATGTAGATTCAAGCAATGGAGCCTCCTCTGAATTGAGCGCTAAACTAAAGCACCTTGGGGAGTTTGAAAACATCCACGACCTCATTATCCGCGAAAAAGCGGAAGAGGTGATAATTGCAATCGAATCGTCGGAACACAAGTATATAGAAACGATTATCAATAAACTGAGCGATACGGAAACGGTTATAAAAATCATACCCGATATGTATGACATTCTCACCGGCTCGGTAAAATTTTCTTCCATCCTCGATGCCCCGCTGATTGTGGTTTCAAAAGATATTCTGGAACCAAAACAAATTATCCTAAAGCGCGCTTTCGATATTACGGTTTCTTTGTTTTGCCTGGTTATCCTCTCTCCCGTTTACCTGATTATATCCATCATTATAAAACTTACTTCCAAAGGGCCTGTTTTTTATTCGCAAGAACGGATAGGCTTGCACGGCAACCCGTTCACTATTTATAAATTCCGCTCGATGACCGATGGAGCCGAGAAAAATGGCCCTGCCCTGTCGAGTAAAGATGATAACCGCATCACCAAAGTGGGAAAATTTCTGCGCAAAACAAGGCTGGACGAACTGCCCCAGTTTCTTAATGTATTAATAGGAACCATGTCCATTGTAGGCCCGCGCCCTGAACGCCGCTTCTTTATAGAACAAATAGTTCAGAAAGCGCCACAATACACGCACCTGCAAAAAATAAAACCGGGTATTACCTCGTGGGGGCAAGTGAAATACGGCTACGCGGAAAATGTGGACCAGATGATTCGCCGTATGAAATACGACCTGCTTTACCTTGAAAATATTTCCTTTCTGCTCGATATGCGCATTCTTATTTATACGGTGCTTATCGTAATACAAGGCAGAGGCAAATGAGTTATAACTAATTTTGCATTGTGGAAGATACATTCAAACATCAGGCATTGCGCAAAAAGCTTATCCAGCATTTGAAAAACAGCGGGATTAAAGATTTTAAAGTGTTGCAGGCCATGGACAAAATACCGAGGCATTTTTTCTTCAACAGCGCTTTCCTGCAATTTGCTTACGATGATGTTGCCTTTCAGATTGGAGAAGGACAAACCATATCTCAACCATACACGGTAGCGCGCCAAACGGAATTACTGGAAGTGCGCAAAGGCGATAAAATATTGGAAATAGGAACAGGCTCGGGCTACCAGGCATCCATATTAAGCACGTTAGGTGCGGAGGTTTATTCCATTGAACGGCAAAAAAAACTCCACGACAAAGCAAAAATTATGCTCGGGCATTTAAAATGCAACGTGAAATGTTTTTATGGCGACGGTTATATCGGGCTTCCTGAATTCGCACCTTTCGACAGGGCTATTGTAACAGCCGCCGCACCATACGTACCCGAACCATTGTTGCAGCAGCTAAAACCCAGAGGAATACTGGTAATTCCGGTAGGTGAAGGGGTTACCCAGGTGATGAAAAAAATACGGAAAATCGGGGATAATGAATATGATATAAAAGATTATGGAAACTTCTCTTTTGTACCGCTTTTAAATGAAACGACGTAGGCAGGAGCCCAAAATTGCGGATTCTTTTATTTTTTATTAGACTTATAAACAATTTTTGGTCGATAACCCCGTTTTCAACTTCACAAAAGCACCTAACATATAGGCTTATATTTGTTCCAAAATCAACCAAACACAATTTCACATGAGTATGAAAAAGGTTCTTAGCATTATCGGTTTCACTGCATTCGTATCCGGAGTTTATGCGCAGGGGGGCACTGCGCCTGCATCTTCAGCAGGAACTACAACGGTTACCAACCCCGACGTTCCGCAAATCGTATCTAAAAAAGGAGAAGTATATCTCCCGCAGGCAGGAGACTGGGCCATCAGTCTGGATGCAACACCCTGGTTTAATTACATTGGTAATTTCTTCCACGGAACGGGCAGCACGCAATCGCCTACAGCTTCCTTTTTAAATTCCAACCAAACCATTATCGGCAAGTATTATGCGAATAACAACACAGCTTATCGCATGCTGGTAAGAATCGGAATTAATTCATATTCGCAAAATCAGGAAATATCTTCCAGCGATACAGGACAAACTTTCCCCACCCCGCAAGTGGAAGACAAAAGAACAATATCGAGCCACTTTATTGGCCTTGGAGCCGGTATTGAAAAAAGAAAAGGCCATACCCGCCTGCAAGGCTATTATGGCGTGGAAGCCATGTTTTATTTTGCCGGCAGTGACACCACTTTCACTTATGGAAACGCTTATAATGCCAGCGTAGACGCTAACCCTGTATGGTACGACTGGAATTCCAATACAACAACTTCCGGTTTGCCGAGGCCAACCGAAGACGGACCCGGAGGAACTTTCGGCATAAGCTTGCTCGGCTATGCAGGTTTCGAATACTTTTTCGCACCTAAAATATCTATCGGGGCAGAGTTTACCTGGGGAATAAATTTTCAGACTACCGGTCAGGGTAGTGTTTCTATTGAAGAGTTGAATTCCAGTACCGGAGCCGACCAGACTGACATTTACAAAACATCGGGCAGCACACGCTTCTCGCTGGATAATGGCATAAACACAGCATGGGGAAACAGTTCAGGTGCATTATACCTCACCTTTCATTTCTAAACCGAATGGCACTAATTAGTAAAATCCCCGCCGGAATATGCGGGGATTTTCATTTTAACCGGGCATTTTATTATTTTTGTAAGGATTAAACCTGAAACATCAAAATATAGTACCCAACCCTTTTATATAACTCAACGTATAAGTTAACAGGCCGATGCTTTTATAATTGTGATACATAATACTGCCGGATTTGAAAATAAGAAACATTACCACGCTTAAATTACTCTTTATCATACTCGCATTTACAGCTGTGTCTGTGGATATACCTGCACAGGGCTATTGGATGCAGAAGGCCGGAAGCGTAACAGCCGATGAAGGTTACAGCATTTCATTGGATGGCAACAACAATACCTACTCCACCGGATACTTTACAGGCACCGCGACATTTGGTTCTACTGTTTTAACATCTACCGGTGTTTCCGATATTTTTATTACCAAAACCAACAGCAACGGCGTTTATCAATGGGCCGTGAAAGCTGGCGATGGCGGCTCAGACAGGGGGCTTGCCATAAAAACAGATTCCAAAGGAAACAGTTACGTTACCGGATTTTATTATGGCACTGCCACATTTGGCGCTCAGCATATAACCAGCGCCGGATTGCAGGATGTTTTTGTTGCAAAATATGATGCCAACGGCAACCTGAAATGGGTGGTAAGCGCGGGCGGAACCGAATCGGATATAGGAAACGGCATTGCAATCGACAATACCGGAAACGTAATTATTACGGGCGAGTTTACAGGAACAGCCACCTTCGGGTCATTTAATTTAACCAGTACAAATAACAACATCAATGTATTTACCGCCAAACTCGATTCGGCAAACGGAAATTTTATCTGGGCAAAATCGGGCGTTGGGCCTCATACCGACAGAGGTTTGGCCGTTGCCTGCGACCCTGCGGGGAATGTTTATATAACAGGCCAGTTTTCAGATACCATTACGTTCGACAATGTGCATTACAGCCCTTTTTACAATGCCATTTTTGTAGTGAAATATAACAGCGCAGGCAACGAGCAATGGATAACTACAGCCGGTGGAGGAACCATGAATATAGCGAATGCGATTGCGGTAGATAATAGTTCGAATGTACTTATAACAGGAAACTTTACAGGCACACTTACCTTTTATGCCAACACCATTGTTCCGCTTACTGGCCCTTATACCAATAGGATATTTGTGGCAAAATATGACCAGAATGCCAATCTTTTATGGGACGTAGCGGATGCTTCTTCAAACCCGGTAAGTTCTAACAGTATCGCGGTAGATGGTTCGGGCAATGCTTATATCATAGGGAATTTCGATTGTATTCTTAACAGCTATGCCGACCATTACGGACAGGGTACTTTCAATTCGGTAGGTTATTGGGACATCTTCACAGCAGAATACAGCTCTTCCGGAGGGGCATGGCAATGGAGCAGGCAGATAGGCGGACACATGAACAATTACGGGTATGGCATTGCTTCATCCACAAGTGGAGACCTTTATACTACGGGTAGTTTCGACCAGGATATGATTATTACCGCCGACCCGCCGCCAAGTTACCTCGGCTATAACGCCATCAACGCAACTTATTGCAATACCACTTATTGTTCCGATGCCAACTATGGCTATTTTGCAACTTTCAATACCGCCGGAAACTTGGATATTTTTATTGCCAAACCCATTAACCTGAACAGGCAGCCCTACGATTTTTATATACGCTCCGGTTCCGGTTGTAACAGGCCGCAGGTAGGTATTTGCGTTGGAGAATCAACCATTTGTGAAGATACCGTTTCATTTTGTTTAAATGGAGTTATTTCGGCTATTACAAAAACGTGTAATGTTGTGGGCCCGAATTTTACCTACCTCTGGTCGACCAGTTCCAGGTCGAATTCGATTTCTGTTTCACACACAGGCTGGTATTCGGTAACGGCAACTTCTGCCGACGGCTGCATCACCAGCAAAGACAGCATTTATGTTATTATCCATCCGGCACCTCCGCAGCCCTGCCTATCCGACAATGTGGTAATAAACACCAACTCCACAAACCCTAAACCTATACGCGTTTGCAACGGTCCGGTTAAACTTACCGGCTGTAATTATAGCGGCGATTCCACCTGGTATTGGACAACCCCAAATACATTCGTAAAAAAAGATTCCGTCACCATAACTGTCGGGCTGCGTTCCGACAGCGGATACTATTGTTTCAACGTAGTCGATTCCTTCGGGTGCGTAAATCAAACCTGTGTGTGGGTTGCTATTGACAGTGCTTTGCCAAATATAGGCCCGAAAATAAAATGCCTTACCTGCCAGCACGACTCCGCTTTTATATGCAAGGGTGGAGGTTTTACGCTGCTGCCTTATGATACTATTTCAAATCCATCGGCAAATCCTTCCCTATGTATTCCACCGTCTTCCGGCACTACCAACAAGTGGGAAGCCAGCCCGAACTCCATCAGTTACCATGTAACTACAGGCTGCCCCGACCAGAACACTTTTACCCCATCCGATTCGGGATGGTACCTAATTACAGATACCATTGTCCGTTCCAATGCCTGCGGAACCAGTAAAAATATCTTAAAGGATTCTATTTTTGTCAGGCTATACCCTACCCCTGTTGTTACATTAACAATTTCAGGCAGCACTACTGTTTGCCCCGGCGATTCGGAATGGCTTGTAGCTAATTGCAACACCAACTTTACCTGGTCTACCGGCAGTACAAAAGACAGCCTTTATGTGGGGCCCGGTACATATTTTGCTACGGCCACTTTAACCAATGCATATGGATGCACAGGCGCTGCAGCTGCCTCCATAGGAGTTACGGATGCCGTTATTGCCACGCCAACGGTAACTATGAATCCTTCCAGCGGTGTAGTTTGCCCCGGTGATTCGGTTGAGCTGATATGTTCAGGAGGCCCTTACCAAAACTATCAATGGTATGGCCCTTCAGGGCCTCTGGGTTCAACTTCTGCTACTGCTTATGTAAAAGCACCCGGCAGTTATTACTGCTATGTAAGCGATAGTTTGCCCTGCCCGCTTTCTAAATTATCAAATACGGTGATAACAGAACTTTATGCCACGCCATATCTCGCCTTGCCCACCAGCCACAATTTGTGCCCGGGCGATTCCATAGAAGTTTCGGTAGAAGCATCGAGCAATGCAACTATAACATGGCTGCCTCCTTTGAGCGGAGATTCGGCCAACCAGATAATAAAAGCGGCAGGCACTTATTCCGTGGAGGTTATTTCCTGCGGAATAACTACGATTTGTTCTGTAACAATAACTTCTTCAACGCCAATTTCAACTATAACAGTGGCTCCCTCAAAAACCATTTGTACTGCAGGAGACTCCGTTACATTAACTGCTGCGCCAGGCATGGCAAGCTACCTGTGGACCCCGGTAAATAATACCAATCTTGTTATCTCCGTTAAAAATGCAGCTACCTACACATTGATAGCTACAGACGCTTATGGATGCACTGCCACATCAGATGTTACCATTTATCCTCCGTTAAAAGATACTGTTATAAATGCTAAAAATATAAGTTGCAAAGGCGGCGCCACCGGAAGTATTACTGCTACTGTGAGCGGTGGTGAATCAGCCTATACGTATACATGGTCGCCTCCGGTGAGTACGGGTTCAACGGCATCCAATCTATCCGCAGGTTCTTATACTGTCAGCGTAACAGATGCCAATGGATGTATGAAAACAGCTTCCGTTACGCTTACTCAACCTGCCACATTATTAACTCCGTCCATTTTATCTTCTGCCAATGTAAATTGCTTTGGAAACAATAATGGCGATGCTACTGTTGGTGTTACCGGCGGGGTTCCGTCTTATACATACTTATGGAATCCGGGCCTTCAAACCAGTCCCACCGTTTCAGGTTTAAGTGCAGGAACCTATTCAATTATTGTTACCGATTCGGTAGGATGCAGTGAAACAACTACCGTAAGTATAACACAACCGAATGCAACTGCACCAACACTGACAGCAATCTCCGCCACATGTGCGAATAATGACGGAAGCATCAGTACCACTGTAACTGGTGGCACTTCTCCTTATACCTACACTTGGAATCCGGGAGGAAACACCAATGCATCCATATCAGGATTGAGTGCAGGTAATTATACTGTTGTTATTACCGATGCGCATGGTTGTGTCGATACAACTTCCATTACAGTAAGCCTCGATTCAACATTTAATGTGAACGTAAAAGGGCTCGATTCCATTTGCAAAGGACAACCCGATACGCTTATCGCCAGCGGAGCTACAACTTATCTCTGGTCGAATGGAAGCACTTCATCCAGTATAATAGTTAGTCCGGGTTCAACCCAATCTTATTGGCTAACGGGTGTTACAGGTGTATGTAAAGATTCCGTATTGCATACTGTAACATTATACAAACCCCTGGCCGCAAACATGCCCCCGCTCACTAATATCTGTCCCGGTACTCCCGTAAAACTGAAAGTGAATGTTGCAGGCGGAAAACCGAAATACACGTATGCGTGGAACAACGGTATTACGACTAACAGCGCCGGCCCAATTACGGTTTATCCTACCGATTCTACAACTTATATTGTAGACATTACGGATGGATGCAATGATTTGGTAATCGATTCTACAAGGGTTGATGTTTACCCGAAAGGAAATGTAAATTTTATACCTGCACCCGACACTATACCCGGTGGGCAAACCGTAACCTTTACCTATAAAGGCACCAACACTACTTCCTGGTATTGGACCTTTGGAGACGGCGGTACTTCCTCCGATTCAAATCCTACACACGTATATACCAATCCGGGAGTGTATATCGTTACGTTAATCGGCGATAATGTATATGGCTGTCCTGATACAGCGGTGAAAGATGTTCACGTTACTCCTGAAATATACATTCCGAATGTATTTACGCCCAATGGCGACGGACAAAATGATATTTTCTATTTCACCATTACAGGAACAACCTGTTTCCATTGCGATATATTCAATCGTTGGGGAGTATTGGTTTACCAGTTAAACAGTGTGGCTGAAGGGTGGCCCGGAATAATCCGACAAACAAATGAACCGGCATCTGACGGCACCTATTACTATGTGCTGAATTATTGCGATTATATGAATGTATCGCACAGGCTGGACGGATTTATAACGCTGATACGCAGCAAGTAAATAATTACTATATTCGCTATGTAATATTATTTTGCATGGCAAATCTTTACCCCAAGTTTGTAAAAACTTTCTTTATTGCACTGTTGCTCATTGGCAGCGGGTATTTATCCGCACAAAATAAATACTGGTTGGAGCAGGCCGGAAGTGCGACTCCGGATGAAGCTTACAGCATTTCGATAGATGACAGTAACAATACATATACTACAGGATATTTTTCAGGAAATGCTTCATTTGGCTCAGCCATTGCGTTAAGCACCTTTGCCGTAAGTGACATATTTATTACTAAAACAAACAGCTTAGGAATTTATAAATGGGCGGTGAAAGCCGGTGATGGAGGTGCAGATAGGGGGCTCGCCATAAAAACAGATAAAAATGGAAACAGTTATGTTACCGGGTATTACTATAGCACTGCCACTTTCGGGAGCCAGAATATTACCAGCGCCGGATTGCAGGATGTTTTTGTTGCAAAGTATGACCGCAATGGAAATTTAAAATGGGTAGTGAGTGCCGGAGGTCCGGAATCGGATATTGGGAATGCAATTACGCTCGACAATACCGGGAATGTTATAATTACCGGGCAATTTACCGGAACTGCCACTTTTGGTACTTATACGTTAACGAGCTCTAACAATAACATTAATGTATTTACGGCCAAACTGGATTCTTCCGATGGTACTTTTTTGTGGGCCAAGTCAGGAACAGGTCCGCATACCGATAGAGGCCTTGGCGTAGCTTGTGACCCGACAGGCAATGTATATATCACCGGGCAATTTACAGATACCATTACATTCGACAATGTTCATTTCAGCCCCTTGTACAATGCCATATTTATTGTGAAATATGATAACAACGGCAATGAACAATGGATAACAACGGCCGGAGGAGGCATATACAATATCGCCAATGCAATAGCAGTTGACAACAGTTCGAACGTGTATATCACCGGGAATTTCCAGGGGAACCTCGACTTTTTTGTGAACCCCATAGTAACCCTTACCAATACTTATTTCAACCGGATATTTATTGCAAAATATGACCAGAATGCAAACTTGTTATGGGATGTGGCAGATGGTTCATCGAATCCGCTAACTGCCAATAATATTTC
Organism: uncultured Bacteroidota bacterium; assembly: GCA_903916255.1. Taxonomy (GTDB): domain Bacteria; phylum Bacteroidota; class Bacteroidia; order JABEUT01; family JABEUT01; genus JABEUT01. The sequence goes on along the minus strand of CAIWVW010000126.1, from coordinate 18,937 downwards.
TCTCGACCCTGCCGGAAATCCATACATCATCGGGAATTTTGAATGTGTGTTGAATGGTTATGCGGACCGCTATGGGCAGGGTACATTTAACACTGTTGGATATTGGGACGTATTTACCGCCGGATACGCAGGCACTGACGGAAGTTGGATATGGAGCCGCCAGATAGGAGGGCATGGAAACAATTACGGTAACGGAATTGCAATTGATACAACAGCTCACCTATATACCGCAGGCAGTTTTGATGATGATATGATTGTACCTATGGACACTAATTTTGTCGACTGCAATTCATCCTACGATTTCTCTTATTGCCGATTTGAGGGATGTAACCACTCATATTGTTCTGATAATTATTATGGGCATTTTGGAACCATGACCACCTTCGGTAATCTGGATATTTTTATTGCAAAACCCATTGATTTAACCAGGCAGACGTATGATTATTATAGCCGCTACGAAAATTTCTGCGACAGGCCTCAAGTAGGCGTCTGCATAAACGATAATAACTCTTCAATTCATGGCGGATGCCAGGATACCGTTCGCTTTTGTGAATATAATTTTCCACCGGGTATTGCTTTATTTGCCAATACCCAAACATGTAATAATCTGAATGATATAGGCCCCGACTTTAATTTCTTATGGTCAACCCATGCCACAGGGAATCAAATTCTTATTAATTCTCCCGGCTGGTATTATGTTACCGCCACATCAGTTGATGGCTGCTTTACGAGCAGGGATAGCATCCTTGTGATTGCTGAACCTGTTCCAAAAACACCATGGATTTCGGATAATGTTATTGTAGAAACCGACGATACCAATGCCTATAATATTATACTTTGCGGAAGGGATTGTATTCTTACAGGAGGCAATTATGGCACTAACACGTATACGTGGTATGTGCCCGGACCAAATGGCCCATACGATTCAATAAGTACTACTGCCACCTCAAGCGGAGATTATACTTTTTTAGTGACAAACTCGTATGGTTGTGTAAATGCAAATACCGTTCACGTTACAATTAGTGATTCTTTGCCACGTATCATACCGAAACTTGTTTGTTCAACCTGCCACCACGATTCAGCCTTTTTCTGTATCGGTGATGGGTTTATTATGTTGCCTTACGACTCTATTACAAATCCGGGAGCATCACTTGGAGGATGTATCCCTCCCGAACCGGATACCCATATTGAATGGGCCGCCACACCATCAGCAACAATCACCTATCCATCAAAATCTTCATGTGCCAGTTTATCGAGAGATTGGGATCCATTCAGCCCTTCCGATTCTGGCTGGTATAATATTACTGCTACAATTATCCGAAGAAACACCTGCGATACGGCAATAAATATTTTAAGTGATTCTGTATATGTGCGCTTATACCCCCTTCCAAACTTAACAATAACAATAACCGGAAATCATTATGTTTGCCCGGGTGATAAAACCTGGTTAGTGGCACATGGAGGCACTAACTATTCATGGTCTCAAGGGAGTACGACAGATAGTATTTATGTAGGTGCAACCCCTCCCCCCTATCAAGTCACTTCAAGGGATACCAATAGCTACGGTTGTACTGCGTTTGCAACCGCTAGTTTTGGAGTTCACACGGTTCCTCAACCAAAAATCGATATGAATCCTACAAATGGAATTGTTTGCCCCAATGATTCTGTGGAATTAAATTGTTCCAGCGCCGATGGCAGCTTTACCTGGAACGGCCCTTATGGCCCAATTGCCATAAACTCTCCACACATTTATGTAAAAATTCCCGGATACTATAGTTGCGTGCGCACCGATTCATTGGGATGTGTTCAACTTTCCAATACAGTGGAAGTTGGCCTTTACGCCACACCATACCTGGTGGTAACGCCAAGTTACACTATTTGTCCCGGCGATTCAGCCAAACTAACTGCAATAGCTTCTAATGGCGCCACCTATAACTGGCTTCCTCCCTTAAACGGAACTGATTCGGTGCAATATGTAAATGTCAGCGGAACGTATTCCTGCGAAGTGGTTTCATGTGGCATTACAACCATTGCCAGCGCAACCATCCTGTTGGCAAACCCGAATGCAACTATTACTGCGGCCCCTTCCACTTCTATTTGCCCGAATGGAAAAGATACGGTTGTTCTCAGCGGGGCGCCAGGCATGGCGCAGTATGTCTGGACTCCCGGCAATATTATTAATCCTACGGATACCATAACCCAACCCGGCACTTATTCATTAGCCGTAACAGATGGCTATGGCTGCACAGCATCCAGTTCTATTACAATTACGGCACCAACCCAGATAAGTATTTCATCGCTTACGCATATAAACCCGCTTTGTTTTGACGATACGAACGCTTCTATTACTATCACTATCAGCGGAGGAATTCCTGCATATATTTATAACTGGTCGAATGGCGCAACCACATCAACCGTTACAGGGCTTTCTGTAGGCACATACAGCGTTTTAGTTAATGATAAATGCGGCTCATCGGTTAGTGCATCGGTTACCATCACACAACCTACCGCTGTCAGGGATTCTGTTGTTTCATTCTCGAATATTCTTTGCAATGGAAACAATAGCGGAAACATTTCAATTGGTGTAACAGGTGGCTCGCCATCGTATGCTTATACCTGGTCGAATGGTGCATCAACTGTAGCTATCAGCGGGCTTTCAGCAGGCACTTATACCGTTTCGGTTACCGATAAAAACGGATGTGCTGCCACAGCATCAGCTACACTAACGCAGCCAACGGCGCTGGCATATTCAAATATTTCAAATACAAATGAAAGTTGCAATGGTGGCGCTAATGCGAATGCTTCCGTAACCATATCCGGTGGCACACCTTCCTACACATACCTTTGGAACCCCACCGGAAAATCTACTCCAACAGTTTCAAACCTTAGTGCAGGAAGTTATTCGGTTATTGTAACGGATTCTTTGGGATGCACATTAACAACTTCGGTTGTTATTACGCAACCTCTGGCTATATCAACAACCATCTCTTCCGATTCTGCTACCTGCATAAATAACAATGGAGGCATAACCGTTTCAGTCGGTGGCGGCAATTCACCCTATAGCTATTCATGGAGCCCCGGCGGAAGTACAAACTTCTCCGTCTCCTCTTTAAGTGCGGGAAAATATACCGTTACTATTACCGATGCCAACGGATGTATCGATACTGCCTCAGGAATTGTTGCAATAAACAAAACATTTACAATGACCGTAACAGGTACCGATTCCGTTTGCAAAGGGCAAAGTGTAACGCTCACGGCAATGGGCGCGGCAACTTATAAATGGTCAAATAGCAACACGTCTTCTTCCATCACAGTATCACCAACTACCAATACCACCTATTGGGTAATCGGCAGCCTGGGTGTATGCAATGATTCTATTCCTTATGCGGTATCGGTTTATAAAAACCTATCATCCAATATGCCGTTAAGCGATACTATATGCGCCGGCAAACCTGTAATTTTAAAGGTAAATGTGGCAGGCGGAAAACCTGCTTATACATACGTTTGGAATAATGGAATAACGAATGCTACTGCCGGACCTATTACCGTTTACCCAACGGCTACCACCACTTATAGCGTAACCGTTACCGATGCATGCAATTATATTTCTACAGACACTATGCATGTAGTTGTGGTACCATCCGGAAATGCTTCATTTTATGTTTCACCCGACACCATACAACCCGGTCAGGTTGTAACCTTTACGAATACCGGCACCGGAAACACCAGTTATTACTGGACCTTTGGAGATGGCAGTTCGACCACAGGAACATCACCAACACATGATTATGCCAATTCAGGCACTTACCAGATAATGCTAATCGGCTATAATTCATACGGATGCCCGGATACCGCTACGGGCGATGTTTTTGTGAGCCCTATGGTAATAATACCGAATGTATTTACACCCAATGGCGACGGACAAAATGATGTGTTTTATTTTACCATTGCCGGAGCAACTTGCCTGCATTGCAATATTTATAATCGTTGGGGAGTATTGGTTTACCAGTTAAACAGTGTGGCTGAAGGGTGGCCCGGAATAATCCGACAAACAAATGAACCGGCATCAGATGGAGTATATTACTATATTTTAGATTACTGCGATTATACAGGCAAAACCCATAAACTAGATGGGTTTATCCAACTTATAAGGAATAAATAAATTTTTGGGGGCACAAATTAACTGACTTGTTTCTTTTTTAGGGGCGACACATGGGTTATAATATAAGGGGCGACACATGGGTTATAATATGATATTGGGGCGACACATGGGTTATAATATAAGGGGCGACACGTGGGTCGCCCCCTACTTGATTTTTCTTCCCAAATCCCTTTGCAATTCGCGCTTCTTAATGGTTTCGCGTTTATCGTAAAGCTTTTTGCCTTTGGCTATTGCAATTTCCAACTTGGCCCAACCGCCTTTATTAATGAATAACGACAACGGTACTATGGTAATATTATCATCCATTGCATTTTGCATTTTCTTCAATTCCTTTTTATGCAACAGCAGTTTGCGGTTGCGCAGCGGTTCAGGTTTATTAAAACTGGCATTGGTATATTCTGTAATCTGCAGGCCTTTTACAAACAACTCCCCTTTTTCAAAAAAACAAAAAGCCTCCGCAATCGATGCTTTCCCTTCGCGGATAGATTTTATTTCCGTCCCGGTAAGTTGAATTCCTGCGGTGTATTTATCTTGCAGAGCATACTCGAAAGCGGCTTTGCGGTTCTTAATGTTAATTTCCTTTTGTACCGATTCTTTTCCCTGTTTGCTCACTTCTGTTTCTTTTTATCCGCTATGTTATTCGCTGTCGGCCACTGACTAACGCATTAAGTACATTTTGCCCCAGTTCTTGGTAAAGTACTGGTCAACATTGGCGCCGTTATATCCCTGCTCGAATTCATCGATGCCCTGACCATTAATAGACGTTATTACCCTGTAAAGGTAAACTCCGTTAGCCAATTTGCTGCCAAATTTATCGGTGCCGTCCCAGGCAAATTGCGTAATATTTCTGCCAATATGAATCGGCCCGATTTCACTTTCATTTATTTCACGCACAATTTTACCGGATACAGTCATAATCTGAATTTTGAAGGTGGTTGGTATCTGGTCTCCGGTAAGGATAAAAACAAACCGCGTAGATGTGGAGAACGGATTAGGATAGTTCACCACTTCGGTAATCATCGATTTATTGATAACCTGGAAATCGATTTTATAGCTGTTGTTCGCCGAAGGATTGCCTGCAATATCATTTCCCTGAACGGTCAGTTCGTAGGTTCCATCGGGCAATGTAGGTGTATATAACAAACTGCATTTGTTATTTGGAAGCACCGCAGGGGTGAACGAAAGAGTTGAGCCGTAAGGAATAGTTTGAATAGGGCCGTTGGTGGTTTTATCCTGCAAATAGACATGGAAATCGGCCGGGTTATTCATTGCCAAAAATTTGTTCTCATCCATAAAAGTGATAAGAATATTGGGCTGCGGCGATACAATATCGTTGTTCAGAATATGGATGCCATTGAACGTAACGTCCAGCACAGGATTTATTTTATCTCCATAGGAATAGAAACTTTTATATGCGTAATCATTAAAGTGGTATTGTTCCAATCGCGTCTTCGGGTAGTTTTCGGGATTTATTTCAAACCAAACGCTTTTTTGCGAATTAGCGCTTGCAACGGAATCAGGCCACATGAAAGATATTTTAGCCGTATCTCCCGGATTTAAAGGTTTAACAAATGTGGGGTTGTTATAATACTTAATATTATTCATAGCATCCGTTGTCCAGGTAAGCAATTGCGTGGTAGCAATAGGCCAATCGCTAATGTTTTGCACCGTAGTCTGGAAATTCAATTTGTCGCCATATTCCAGGGTATCGGCATGGTAATAGGTATAAAAATTGGGGTTCATGGCTATTTCGGGCACAGGTTGGTAGAATACCCTCCACCAGTTCATTTGGGCAGGCGTTTTATGCGTGGTATCCTTGCAATACATCTGCATTTGTATGTATGGAAACACAGCGGCATTTATAGATGAAATATACATGCTTGCAACCGAAGGCGTTACATTCGAAAGCAACGTTTGCGGGTTTCCGTTGGTTTGAATACCTATTACATTCAGGCGGGTGCTGTCGGTAAGCGGGCCACGGTCGTAGCTGTGCTGGTGCCAGGAAAGCGAATCGTATTTTGTTGAAGGGCCAATATAGGGCGTTGTTATACAACCCAACGTACCGCTGCCTTTCAAATTAAAAGAATCAGCGAGTGCACTGGTAGAAGTGGCCCCAAATAGTTGATGGGCTGAGCCTGGCACACCTTTCTGCACAAAAAATATCATTGGCACAGAATCTTTGCCGGGCACTGTATGGCTGAATATCTGCGTACAGCCTAATTTATATAAAGCGGAATCAACGCCGACGGCATTTGATAGCCCCGGAGCTTTATAATAGCCATTAATCCACGTCCACACAAGAATATAATCACCATTTGGAATTAAGTTTAACATTCTGGCCAGTGAATCCATTTGCGTAACATCATTGTCCATAAATACAAATTTGTTATCCGGATAATCACTGCAAATTCCGTGGTCTTTATCGGCTTCCCCGAAATCATAATCTTGTGTACTCCATGGAGTAATAGTCAATGGGTCTATAACAGCCACATAAAATCCTTCATTAAGAGAACATCCTGCATAGGCTTGAACATAATCATCAATTTTAAATTCTGTAGCGTAAAGGTCAGTGGTATTCAAATTCGTTTTAAGCATCCCATATGTAAAGCATTCAAGTGTATAGTCTTGCGTATTGAATGTCCAGTCTCTAAGTGGATTATTAAAATTGATGAAATTATAATTATCGTTAAAAACTTCATCGTTGTTATATTGGTAATAATCTGATTGTCCCCAGCCATATTTCCCTTTGATGTATTGGAAGGAGGTATTAACCCAAGGATATTTCAAAGAATCTATAGTATCTCGGCGCACCCTCCAGTAATAAACGGCATTATTAAGAAATGAATCATGCGGCAGTCCGCGATGCCATGATTTTACAGTAGCCGGATTAAATTTATCCAAGCCCATTTGTTTTATAGGGGTAATGCTTTGCACAGTACTTTTCGCGGTAGTTTGCTGAACACCTTCGGGTTTATTTTGTGGCGGGGCTGCGGGCCTGCTTGTATTGTTTTGCGGCGTGTTTGAAGTTTGCACTGCAGGATTTGTATTCGCTTCCCGGTTCATTTGCCTTTTTCCACCCTTCAAAATAACGGGTTGCTTTTCACCTTTCACAGGCTCCCTTTTTTCCGCACCTTTAAAATGCGTTTTGCCCCAATCGGCATAAGGCGATATTTCGATTACCCCTCCGCTATTGGTTACCGTATCGGAACGGAAAAGCGGGCTGTTGAATGCATGGCTGGTATCTATTTCAAAAATATAGGTATGCTGCGGCGCAAAGGGGTCGTTGGTGCTGGCTTTTAAAGTCGCTGTATCGGTGGCAATAATAGCATAGTCATAAGGCCATACGGGCGTAATATCTTCCGATGATATCAGCATTTGAACACAAGGAACAATGTTGTTATTGGCATAGGTAAGTTCCCTATCAGTACGTAAGGGATTAACATCCACGCAGAAAGAATTAAACCCGCTGCCAATATTTGCACCGCTGGTTACAGGCATTTCTATGCTAAAAGTATCTTGGTAATATACATGATTGAAAGTGAATGGATAAGGAACACTGATGCCATCAGGAAAAGTGCGTGTCAATATTCCTGACACAGGCTGGTTCAGCGCTTCCGCATTATTGGAAACTATAACATGCACTGTAAAGGAGGAATTTAAAACAGTAACATTGGCAGGAGTAAAATAGATGCTTTGGGTATTCACGGCGTAATCGGGCAATGAATCTGTAGCATTGATTGCAATGGCAGGGTCGCCATGCAAAGTCATTTCCAAATCGGAAAATACCATTAGTTCCCCATTAAGAGTTTGCGTTTGCTCAATCGTATTCTGAACGCAAGCTGCCAAAGGCTTCCTATACATCCGGAGGGTTATATCACTATAAAACACATCGGCCCAGGTTTCCAATACCTGAGGGTCACTCAAAAAATCAGAAGCCAGAAAAGCGATAGCGCCCGGAGGTTGCAACACCCATTGTTCACTCACATTCGATACGGCTTCACCTTCCGGTTGGAATATATCGCCCGAAAAACAAGCCTCGGCCATCATAAAAGGATACTTGCCATAGTTGGCAAATTCATTAGGAGCGTCTACACTTTCATCCCAATTACTTCCATCGGCATGGCCATAAAAATTCATAATACCCACACCGTTATTTATAAGATTTATTATCGAATCCGTCAAGCTGTTGCTGATAGGAGCCGGAGTAGATTTCTGAAACAGAAACACCTGTCCGCCCCAAAAGGTATCTCTGATGTCTTGCATAATACCATAACAATCATTCAAGAATAAAGATTCCTCATTGTAAGTATCGCCACCCACAAACTGGGCTTGGTTTTTCATCCATTGCGCTGCCGGGGTGCTTTCAAAAGTTTGCACTTTACTCAAATAGGTCATTACATCGCTGTTGTTTTTTGCAGCTAAACGCCCCGTAGGTATGGCGGGTTCCAGTAGCGTATCCCCTCCAAGCCCGTTGGTAAATAGCACATCAGATGAAGGATTGCCAAATGAAGGAACCAACATTTGGTTGCGAGACCAAACAGCAGTATCGGCACGGAATATAGGCGTATGAATTCCTTTACCCATCAAAAATAAATTGGATGGCGGCGAATTTGTAGACCATTTATCGATGGCATAATTGCAAAAGCGGCGGATACCCAATGGGCTGTAATCTACACCATATCCAAACTGGTCATACAATTCATATACATCGGCAACCACCACATTAAAGCCTTTGCTGCGGCGGTATGGAGCATAGGAAGAATCTACACTGTTCCAAAGGGAAGGATGGGTAATAATTATATACGCGCTATCGGGCCCTGTTGTGAAATCTGTGAAAGTCCCGGTTCTGTGTATTCCAACCGGGGTAATGCTCTTAATTTTTATTACAGTATCATCATTTGTTACATAACATTGTTTTAATCCTCCTGAATTGGAATCTAATACCCAATAACCGCCCCGTTCAGGTTTACACCAAAAACGGCGATGGTTGGTTAAATCATACATCCATACACTATCATTGGGCCCTTTGGTATATAAATTAGTTAATTCAAGAAATGTCTTTGGCCCCGGGCCATTTCCATCCGGAACTTCCATCGTAAAAGTGGTATCGCCACCCAAATTGGTTGTGTGCGGATAATTAAGATAAATATAGGGGCTGGTTATATAGGAGTTATTGTTTACAATTTGATTATTATAATAGGAAACGGTGAAAACACCTCCTGTAAGGTCTGTCGCAGGAAATGTGTTGGCAAAATCAAATGCCTGAAACCCGTTACAAGTGCCTGTATCCAATTGCCGTGCACTGGTAGAAACCGTAAAAGGGCATGAGGTGAAGTTTATACCAAGCACAACAGTTCGCATAAAAGCAGCGGGGGCTCCGCCTCCGGTATAAACAAGGTTGCCGTTAATATTAGGCGTAAACGTTATATGCGCATTAGGCAACGCCCAATATTCCGGTATCCAGGCACAGTTTTGGGTAAAGCGTGGGTCGTTGGGTGTATAAATTCCATCTTGCCATTGTGCACCCGAGAAGAATTGTGCCGTAGTAGGTTCCAATGTTACGCTCGATGAAAATCGGGTAGTACCATTAGTAGGAGCCTGCCAGCCGACAACGGTAGAAGTCATAACATACGGAAAAGCCGAATATGATGCCCATCCCGTATCGGGCACATGTATCATCCTAAGCCCGTTTACTGAACTCGTCCAAGTTAAATAATAGGATGATGTATCATTAAACAAACTATAATAAGGCGAAGGCATGAAATTGGTGTTGTAATACAAAGTAGAGTCGAGCGTTCCGTCATTATATTGCCCGTAAAACTCGATATAATCGCCATTCTTCTCGCTTAAATTCGGGCCATTGCTGCGTATGTAAATATATTGCTGCTTCCCCTGAAAATATAACTGGTAATATTTATTGTTAATCGTATCTACAGGCACACCCGCCTGTGCAAGCACAGCAGAATCTATGCGGTAAAGCCCCGTTTTCGGGACTTTTATTTTGTAATATTTCTGGTTGTAATTAATCCATTCGTTGCCGTAAATGGTAGTGCTGCTTACCCTTCTTTTCTTTTTCTTAGCGGCAGCCGATTTACCCTTATTAATAGCCTTTGCAGGTTCTTTGGTTTCAGGTTTGGCAGTAGTTGCTGGTTTGGCGGCAGGTTTCTGCGCCGCGGGAATAATTTGAGAAGAAGCAGGCTGTGTTTGCTTTGCAACAGGCTTTACCTGTGCCGTTATAAAGGCGGAAATACAAATACCAAGAAATACTATCAGGTAGAATTTCTTCATTTACCTTTTCTTATTAATATCGAACTTAACTGAAAAAATGTTAGAATATAATCCGGCTGCGGTGTTATCCGTAAGCGCGTAGTCGAGCGAAAATGATTTGATTTTTATGCCCACACCAAAATCAGGATTGAAGGCTTCATACGATGCTCCGGTCTCGTCGGTAGTAGATTGCAGGTTGCCAATACCGAGGCGTAAAAAAACAATCGCACGATAGCCCACTTCAATACCCAGATGCGGGTCTACACTCACAGGGTTGGTGCTGATAAGCGTGTTGCGTTGCCCGTCAAACGTAATATCGGCGCCCAATTCAGGCATAATGGTAACCTTTTCATGAAACGCTTTGAAGGTTCTCGCGGCTCCCAATCTCAAGCTGGGTAAGGTTATTTCCAATCCATTCTGGGGAATTTCATTGCCTGTTTCCTGGAACACGTTCACCAAATCCTGGCTCAGGTTATAGCTCCAGGCATTAAAGGTAGAAGTAATATCCTTGGCCACAGCGCCAAAGAGCCAATCCTTGTATTTGTATTGCGCCCCGGCATCCAGCCCAAAACCCCATGAACTTGCAAAATCGCCCACTATGGAGCGGATTACCTTCACATTTGCTCCGACGGTAAGCCCTTTAATTCCATCGAAACTACGTGCATAACTGAACAAGAACGCATATTGCGCATCGGAAAAAGAGGTAATATTATTGTAATTTACATTGCCTGTCGGGTCAATCAAATCAATGGTATAGGGTATATTATCGATTCCAAAACGGATAACCGTCAGTCCGAAAACGCTGTTCTTATCGAACTTATAGCTGGCAGCCAGATAATCGTCCTTGGCAATTCCGGCAAAGTATTCATCGTGCATAAGAGACACTTCAATGTTGCCCGTTACGCCCATTAATCCCGCCGGGTTCCAATAGCCGGAAGTTACATCATTATCGCTTGCCACAACCGAATTGCCCATGGCAAGGGCACGCGCCCCTACGCCAATATTTAAAAAATCGTTGCTGTACTTGGGTGCGCTTTGAGCATCTATCTTGCTAATCGACAAAACAAGTCCGCTGAAGAGAATTATCCTTTTTATCATGCTATTGGTTGACTTACAAATATATGAAAATTACGATGGAAGATATCTGAGTAACCTCAAAAAGTTATTAATATTGTAAAAACGACCCTTTACCCTCAAATTATTGTGGGTTTACAGGTGTTTACGAACAATTTTAATAAAAGTGACGGGAATCAGTGCCTGTTGGCCTTCACCAAGCTAATAAACTCCTGCCGGGTTTTTTCGTTTTTCAAGAACTCACCCGTAAAGGAGGAGGTGGTTGTAACAGAGTGTTGTTTTTGTACGCCGCGCATTTGCATACAAAGATGCTGTGCTTCAATAACTACAGCCACACCCAAGGGTTGCAGGGTATTTTGTATGCAATCCCGAATCTGGTCGGTAAGGCGTTCTTGTATTTGTAATCTGCGGGCAAATGCATCTACCACACGGGGTATTTTACTAAGCCCTACTACCCTTCCATCAGGGATATATGCCACATGGGCCTTGCCAAAAAACGGCAGTATGTGGTGTTCGCATAAAGAATAGAGTTCTATATCCTTTACAATTACCATCTGGCTGTATTTCTCGGTGAAAATAGCCTTTCGAAGCATGGCTTCGGGGTTCAGCTTATATCCCTGTGTAAGAAACTGCATAGAACCTGCAGCACGAATAGGAGTTTTCAATAAACCTTCCCGTCCGGCATCTTCGCCTATTTCTTCTAAGATATTTTTAAAATCCTTTGCTATATTTTTAGCATGATGGATGTCGTAAATGGCATCCAGCGGCATCTCGTCCTCTCCGTGGAGTTCGTCATAGCCTTTTTCAATGTGATTTTTTCTACCCAAAATAAATTTGTTTATTTTTCACCAAAATACTCCACATAATTATTCTCCGTCTCCTGCAGTTTTAAGGAATGTAACTTGCAGCCCATATCAGCTATGGGTTTATCGAGTATCTCCCAAAACGCTTTTGTAACGTTTTCCGTACTGGTCAAAGTATCTTTCAAAAATGGAACATCCAGGTTAAAGTTCTTGTGGTCAACCTTATCGATAATCTCTTTCTTGATTAGCTGGCTCAATAGTTTCAGGTCGATAACAAAGCCTGTTTCTTTGCTCATTTCACCTTTCACGGTTACAGACAGCACATAGTTGTGCCCGTGCCAGTTAGGATTGGCGCAGCCTCCGAACACTTCCATGTTTTTGGCATCGCTCCAATCAGGATTATAAACTTTATGTGCGGCGTTAAAGGTTTCGCGCCTTGTTACATACATCATATCAGGTAAAAGTTCTTAAAGTTTGTAAAGTTCATAAAGTTTATCTTGAATGAGTTTCTTCCGCATATGCCACTTCCAGTTTCAATGGGTTTTTCACAAACTCATCCAACAGGGCATATTCCAGCAGGTCTTTCATTTTATCCACGTAAGTAAACTTAAGCCCTTCCAGATACTTTGGGTCAATATCATCAATGTCTCGTTTGTTATCGCGCGGCAACATTATTTCTTTTATGCCTGCTCTTTTTGCAGCCAGAATCTTTTCTTTAATTCCGCCCACGGGTAGCACATTTCCGCGCAAGGTTATTTCACCTGTCATGGCTAAATCTTTACGCACTTTGCGTTGTGTAAATGCCGATGCAAGTGCAGTCAACATGGATACACCTGCAGACGGGCCATCCTTTGGCGTAGCGCCTTCCGGAACGTGAATATGAATGTTCCATTTTTCAAATGCTTTCCATGAAATAAATAAATCTTCCGCTCGCGATTTGAGATATTCTAACGCAATCGTTGCCGATTCTTTCATCACATCTCCCAAGTTTCCGGTGAGCGTAAGTCCACCTTTACCACGGCTCAGACTTACTTCTATAAATAATATATCCCCACCTGATGGAGTCCATGCAAGGCCGGTTACAACACCTGCCACATCATTACCCTGATAGCGGTCTTTCGGATGCGATGGCGAAAGTATTTTATCCAATTGCTCCACCTTTATTTCCTGGTCATATTTTTCGCCCATGGCGATTGACTTAGCCACCGAACGAATTACCTGCGCAATTTTCTTTTCTAAACTACGCACGCCCGATTCGCGGGTATAATTATCGGCAATGGCTTCAATTACTTCGTCCGATATTTTAATTTGATTCTTCTTAACGCCATGCTCTTTTAACTGCTTCGGAATAAGGTGCTGCTTGGCTATTTGCGTTTTTTCTTCCACCGTATATCCGCTGATGTCAATCACCTCCATTCTGTCTAACAGCGCAGGATTGATGGCATCCAAATTATTGGCAGTAGCAATAAATAATACTTTCGAAAGGTCATATTCCACTTCTATAAAGTTATCGTGAAATTCCTTGTTTTGTTCCGGGTCGAGCACCTCTAATAAAGCAGATGCAGGGTCGCCATGAAAATCACGTCCTATTTTATCTATTTCATCCAATACAAAAACCGGATTCGATGATTTTGCTTTTTTCAAACTTTGTATAATACGTCCCGGCATAGCGCCGATATAGGTTTTACGGTGTCCGCGGATTTCAGCCTCATCGTGCATACCACCTAAAGAAACCCGAACATACTTGCGTCCGAGTGCAGCCGCCATCGATTTGCCCAAGGAAGTTTTACCAACTCCCGGAGGGCCTGCCAAACAAAGGATTGGAGCCTTCATGTTACCTTTCAGTTGCAACACGGCAAGGTACGATATGATACGTTCTTTTACTTTTTCCAGCCCGTAATGGTCGCTGTTTAGTATTTTTTCGGCTTCTTTCAGGTCGAATTTATCTTTGGTATACTCATTCCATGGAAGCTCGAGTAAAAGTTCCAGATAGTTGCTTAATACCGAGTATTCCGCAGCATTGGGGTTCATACGCTCCAGCTTCTGAATTTCCTTTTCAAAAACCTCTTTAACATTTTTGCCCCATTTTTTTGTCTTCGCCTTTTTCTTATATTCCTTTATAAGTTGTCCGTAAGTGTCTCCCCCAAGCTCTTCCTGTATGGTTTTCATCTGCTGGTGCAGGAAATATTCGCGCTGCTGCTTATCCAAATCTTCCTTAACCCTCGATTGAATCTGATTTTTGAGCTGCAACACCTGCATCTCCTTATTCAGTGTAATAAGCAATAATGCAGCACGCTTTTTAAGGTCGGGCATTTCTAATATCTTCTGCTTATCAGCCACCTGGGCGCTCATGTTCGATGAGATGAAATTGATAAGGAAATTGCTGCTTTCTATATTTTTCAGGGCAATGGCAGTCTCCGACGGTATATTCGGCGAAAGTTTGATAATCTGAAATGCCACATCTTTCAACGATGAAACAAACGCTTCAAATTCTTCATCGCCTTTTTCAGGCACAATCTCTTCAAAAGCTGTTACCTTGGCTTTCAGGTAAGGTTCTTTTTGGGTAAGCTCGGTAATTTCAAACCTTCTTTTGCCTTGTATAATAGCAGTGGTGCTGCCATCAGGCATTTTAATGGTTTTTAATATAAAGGCTATAGTGCCGATATTGTGAATATCCTCAATAGTGGGGTCTTCGATAGAATCGCTCTTCTGGGCAATAACCCCGATGGTTTTATTTCCCGAATAGGCGTCTTTAATCAGTTTAATGGATTTGTCCCTTCCAACGGTAATAGGTATAACCACCCCGGGGAACAGAACCGTATTTTTCAACGGCAGAATTGGAATTTCGGAAGGAATTTCTTCCTCATTCAGTTTCTTCTCCTCCTCGTTGGTAAGGATGGGAATAAACTCATGTTCATCGTCATTCAGGTTATCCAAATTCAATATATGGAGCACAGTGTCTTTCTTCTCTGGTGAATCTTTCATAAGGGCAAAATTAAGCCAAATAATTGGCAATAGTATGAAAATCCCTTCAATTAGTATGCCAAAGGGGGGTAATGACAAAACAGGAAGTCCCGTTTAACCTAAAGGTTCCTTGAATCACTTTCAATAAAAAGATGCCGAAACAAGTTCGGCATGACAGAATTCACTTTGAAAGAGGGGTAAGAGGGGGCGGGTTTGCCGCCCCCTCTTACCCCTTACTAAGGATAAGCAACCTTGTCATGCCGAACTTGTTTCAGCATCTCAAAATTTGAAATGAATCTATAAATTCGTTCTGTGCCTTTATCAAAATTTTGAACCCCGGTCGGGAAATCATTACCTTATGTTATATTTGGCACCTTAACCCATCAAGTATGAAGATTGCGCTTATAGGATATGGAAAAATGGGCCGTGCCATCGAACGGATTGCACTTGCCAAAGGATATGATGTTCCGCTTGTGTTCGATGAAACAAACCTGAAAGATTTTACAGTCGAGAACCTGAAAACGGTGGATGTTGCCATAGAGTTTAGCACACCGCAATCTGCAGTAGACAATATAGTTAAGTGCTTTGAAGCAGGCATACCCGTTGTTTGCGGCACCACCGGCTGGCTCGATAAGATGGATGAAGTGAAAAAACTATGCATTGAAAAAAACGGGGCCTTCTTTTATGCCTCCAATTATAGTATAGGGGTTAATTTATTTTTCAGGCTGAATGTCTATCTGGCGAGGCTGATGAAAAACCACCCGGAATATTTTGCATCGATGGAAGAAATACACCACACCCATAAAAAAGATGCCCCCAGCGGGACAGCCATAGCACTTGCCGATGGCATAATGAAAGAAAACGAGCACATAAAAAAATGGGTTCTTAATGTGGATGAACCCAACGACGACGAATTAGCTATTCAATCTATACGGGTAGGAGAAGTACCCGGAACGCATACCGTATTTTATACCTCGGAAGCCGATGAAATAAAAATCACCCATCAGGCATATAGCCGCCAGGGCTTTGCCGAAGGCGCCATACATGCTGCGGCCTGGCTTATCGGCAGAAAGGGCGTCTTTGGGATGAAGGACTTGCTTGAGCTATAAGAGATGAGCCGGACAGGCAATTGCATGGATAGTATACGACAAAGTGCAACTAAGCGGCTCGGAAAAGTATTTGATTACTAAAGCATTAAAACATTCGTTCAATTAATAATAAAATATTTGTTATAATTACATCACTTATGATTAGTAATCAAAAATTTATAAAGTATGAGTTCATTCAAATTTGATGTTTTAAAAGGGGTTGCAAAAATTAATGGTAATCAATACCCTATGTATTGCGGATTCCTTCCAGCAAACTTATTAATTAAAATTGCCGAAGTTCCAAGTTTTCCTGTTGATAAACCACATCATAAAATTGCAGATGATGTGATTAAACCACCTATTGACGAATGGCAGCGACCTGAAGATCAAAATAAGGTTATGGCAATAAAAGAAATTTACGGAGATTCTTTAAAGGATAATCTGATGGCTAATCCTGTTCTTTTGGGTACTGCAATACAAAACTTGATGCCGCCAAAGGTGGAAATTAATTTGACCCAAAAAACAATAAAGACTTCTGATGGACAAATGGTTGTTGTTCCCAATTGTTACGAGGTTGAGGTATCTTACGAAGCCGATGGTGGGAAGCCCATTTGGATTTTGGACGGACAACACCGCATTAAAGGGCTTTCGGTTTCAACTCAGAAAGATGAATTAGTTCCTTTTGTTTTATTGCATGACACAAGCAAGTACTCTCCTCCATTTCTTGCTGAGATATTTACTCATGTAACTACAGGGGCTAAGCCAATGGAGCCAGTTCATGGAGAGTGGATGAAGTATGCTTTCAATCTTGAACAGTATAAACAAAAGTCTCACAAATCATCAATGGAGACAACTATTATATTATGCAAAGAACCTATCCTTTCTAATATGACCAATCCATTTAGTAATAAGATACAGTTTAACCCTTACATTCAACCAACACCGAAATGGAACGCATTCGATTTTAATTCCATTGAATGGGAAAAAATCGTTGCTTCTTACTATTATGGGAAAGGAGGGAAGTTGTCTCCTAATGAGCTTGCTGAAGAGATAGTTAAGGCAACAATAGCTTTTGAAAATAATGATGCACATAGAAATACTGACTCGAAATTGTTTTCAAATAGTAATACTCATAAAATGATAGCTGAATCATATTTAATAGGCCTCTTGACATATTTATCTACAATAAATAAACAAACTCCTTTTGATGGTTGGGTGTCATTTTTTCTAGAACCCAGGAGGGCAGTAAATAAATGCAATTTTTTACTTCCCTTTGTTAAATCAACTGCTGCATTATCCAGTAGTTTTAGTAAACCTTCTAAGCAAGTAGCTACAGATGCCTTTATAGAGTTCTTTTGTGAACCAAATAACTTAAATGGACAGGTATTTACTGATTTTATTCAGGGAATTGGAGGGCAATTTGTTATAGATGCTTATCAAGTTACTAGTACTGGACGAAAAGATAATAAAACAAAAATCAGTAAAACAATTCCCTATGGAAGTGGGATAATCCCGTTTGATCTTTCTACTGGGGGAATAACACGTGAATTAATTTGTATTCAGTCAACATCTAGTAATTTATATTTACTATCAGTTAGCGATTTTAACCATAAACCAACAGTGGAATTGAAACATGCATTAACACAAAAGGGTGAAAATGTAGGCAAGTTTCCTAATAATTATGAAATCGATATTATTTACATGTCTTACAGTGGTGATACTAAAAGAGTAACTCAAATTAGACTTGATAAATGATTGAACAATCGAATACATATTTTAAATGTTTATTGAAATTCTTAACTGAAACAGAGTGTTTAAACCTTCCTGAGAAAAACAAATACTGGATTTTAAAATATAAGGAATTACATACAGAGATTAAGAAAAGTAATGTTGTACATCTTCCATTAATATTACCTCTTATTTATCCTGTCTTTTTATATAATTCCGAAGGGCAATTTCTTGGAAATTTTATTGATTATAATTCATCTGATTTTAGTAAGGGAATAAATAATTCTGATAATTGTCAGTATTCATCCATACAAAAAAGCGGATTCTGTGAATTCAATAACTATCGTCAAATTAGGGAAAAATGTCAAGCTGATCATTATTGGCCCTATTCCCTCGGGGGGCCATCAATAATTGAAAATAGAATTCTATTATGCAGGTTTCATAATGTAGCTAAAAGTAATTCAATAGTTAGCGAGTTTTGGAGAAACTACCCGAGCTGGCTTAATCCGTATTTAGAGCGCCTTTTTAATTTAAAAAGTGACCCTACGGAATTATAATTTGAGGTGTACATTTCCCCGTAAATATTATCTATTATTTACTTTATTCCCAAAAGTCAATGACTTTTTATTATTGACAGTCAGGCACCAACCCCGGACTCTAATTCGGTACCACTACTTAGTGTCTTTGCCTATTTTAAGTTTTTGCCCAAATAATTGTGTGGCATTTACCACCCATTTGCCACGCAACTTATTCGCAACAGTAGTGTTTTAATTCGTAATTAATAATTAGTAATTAGTAATCAATGCATTGTGGGTTTATGCAGCACAAAAAAAACCGTGTTAAAGTGTTGC